>NZ_JBSHBP010000026.1:0-102998 GCF_053612065.1 Streptomyces sp. NPDC054765
CGTCTGGACACTCGCCCGATCGCAACGTCGAACATCACCTCCTCCGATCCCTCAACCGCTGCGATCACTCACATCACGCGACCTCACGTCGCACGGCTGCCTCCAGCTTCACCTCGCCGCTACGACGGCGAAGCGACGGTGGTCTTCCGCCTCCGTCCGACGGCAATTGAGTACACCTCACCCGTGGAAACGAGGCCGTTGTCCCAGGTGGGGCGATCCGCCGTCGCAGTAAATGCGCGGTTACCGCGACGCCGGGGGAGGCCCCTGCACAGGACGGATGCCCACAGATGGCACTTCGCCGTAGCTATACGAAAACCGGGCCCGGTCCGTCCGGCTTGCCTCCCGCGTCTCCCGGAGGGGCGGGCCGACGGTTCAATGGCCGGCGAGCATCACCATCGCGCAGACCATGAACCCGGCGCCGGCCACGAGGGGAAGACCGAGGGTGGTAACTCGCATGGAGGGGAGGTCGATGCGTGCGGTCTCCGGCGCGCCGGGGAGGTAGACCACCGGGGCCTGGCCGCCGAGGGGCAGGCCCTTGACGCCGGAGGCTCTGCCCTCGAACTCGTGCGGACTGCCCTGGGCGTCGACGAAGTTGACCACTGCGAAGTAGACGGTCCCCTCGTTGCTCCTGCTGCTGCGGTGCCGGACCACCACTCCCTCGACGCGGACCCCTTCGCGTCGGAGGCGGCGCTGGAGGGCGAACTCGCGGATGGCGTACCCGAACCCCACGAAGCCGATGAGTATGAACAGTACCGGCAACCCCACCGTTGCATCATCTCCTCTGTGTCCCACGGTTCTTGTCGCGTCTCCAGTCGTAGCAGAGGACGATGCGCCGAGTTGATCGGGTTCCCGGTGGAGCAGCCAGGACTCAGTGGTCCGGGGGCGCCGGTCAGTGGGTGTGGTCCTTCAGACGCGCTGTCTCCAGGGCGATGCCGACGGGGCGGCCCGGTTCTCAGGTTGAAGGCCAGGGCGAGGTGCAGCGGGTCGACGCCGACGGTCAGTGCCTCGTGCGGTATCCGGTCGCCGCGGATACGTGAGGCGGTCGGCGAGTGCGGTGAGTCCGGCGGCGTCGCTAGCTGCGTACCGCAGCCAGGCCCTGGTCGTACAGGTCAAGAATGTTGCCCTGCCCGTTGCCTTCGAGCCATGTCGCAGTGGCGGCGTCGAAGCACGCGAACGCTGTCGCGACGATGGCGCGGGCTTGCCCTCTGCCCGTCCCCGAGGGCGCCGGCCTGGCTTCGTCGATCACCTCGGGCTTCACCAGCCGCCCTCTATGCCGGCCGACAATCCCCCGTGGCGTGGCCTCGGGAAGCTCCTGGCACTCGCCGAGTTTCCGAACGTCTCCGTCAAGTTGTCGGGCGTACCGACCCTGTCGACCACCTCCTACCCGTACCCGGACATCTGGCCCTACCTCGAGCGGGTACTCGACGCGTTCGGTGTCGACCGATGTATGTGGGCGACGGATCAGCACCGTGTCTTCGGTCGTCCCCACGGCTTCGCCCCGGTGCCGCGGCATCCCGGCTACCACTCGTACGCCCAGGGCCTGCACTACCTGCTCGACAGCGGCGAATTCTCCGAGCCGGAGAAGACCGCGCTGTTCGGCGGCACCGCGCGCCGGATCATGGGATGGGCGAACGCGTCCCCGGATACCGGCGAAGCCGTCGCTGAGGGGACGGGCTGACCGCGGGTATGAAGCGTGTAGTAGCGGCCGACCAGGGTGGGGTTGCGGAGTGGATCGCGCAGGACCGGGCCTGCGCCCAGGTCCTGCGCCGGACCCCCGGTTACGGCGTGACCGGGGAGGACATGGGCAACCCCGGCCGGAAGCCGGCGAAGCCCGACCGGGCCTGAGCGGGGCGAGGGCTGACGCTTCGTCAGGCCGTCGGCGAGCCCGTCACGGACGACGCCCCCAGGCCGAGATCATTGGCGCGGTGGCCAGATCGAGGCGGCCGTCGGCGACGTGTGCCAGATGGCGGTCGATCTCCTCGTCCGTGGCGAGCCCGGCTGCCACGAGCCGGCCGCGGATCTGCCGCACGGTGGCGGCCTCCAGGACGGCGCAGGCCGGTGAGGTGATCGGGAAGTACGCGTCCGCCCGTACGTCCGCGAGGCCCGCCTCGCGCAGCAGACGCGGCAGGGTCCGGCCATAGGTGAGGTCCGCGCCGCGCTGCGCCATCAGCTCCCGGAAACCGGCCCGCAGCCGGTTCGCCAGCCGCTGCTCGGCGCCCGACTCGTCCGGGCACAGCAGCGGTTGCAGCCCCGGATCGGCGTCCTCCAGGAGCAGCCGGCCGCCGGGGCGCAGTGCCTGAACCATCCGGCGCAGCGCCTCGGCGCGGTCGGCGACATGCGTGAGCACCAGCCTGGCGTGCACCAGGTCGAAGCCGCCGGGCGGCGGCGGATCGGCCGCCACATCGTGCCGGAGCACCTCGATCACGCCGTCCGCGATGCCCCGGGTCCAGGACACCTCGATGTCCGTGGCGACCACCTTGCCGGCCGGGCCGACCCGTTCGGCCAGCCCCGCGGGAACCGAAGGGCCGCCGGCACCGACCTCCCAGCAGCGCATGCCCGCGGCGATCCCGAGCTGGTCGATGTGCCGGAAGGTCACCGGGTCGAACAGCTCGGCCAGGGCGTGGAAGCGCTCGCCCGCCTCCGGCTGCCGGTTGTCGAGGAGGTACCCGTCGTCCGGTCCGTGTTCGCTCATGCGCTAGAGCATCTCAGGGCGGGGTTGCCCGCCGGTGACCCGACCCCCGTCACGCTCATCCCGCCCCACCGGACACCCGTGATGACGAGTAGTCAGATCAAATGGGTTTTCCGTGTGGTCCGTCGCCTCCCCGAACGGGCGACAGGGGAACGGTGCTTCTCCGACGGCCGGTTCGGACCACGGTTGGCACCCGCTTCTCTCCCGTCGGGCGATCGGGCCGACGCCGAACAGGCCGTCTGCGGCTGCGTGTTGGGGATGCGGCGACCCTGCGCGGGGGTCCGGCCGGGGCCGCCGCGGCCGGGGGAATTCCCCGCGCGCACCCGGTGGACGGTTACTCCGACTCGCGCAATTCATGTGGAGTCAGGTTTTGGGGGGTTCTGTGAAGGTGATGCCTGAAAAGGTCGGTATACCCCTTTGATCCTCCTGAGGAGCAGACATGCGCATCCGCGCCGCGATCGCAGCCAGCGCCCTTGCCACCACTATCGTCATGGGCGGTGCGAGCGCCGCCGTGGCTCACGGCAAGGACAAGGACCGCCACCACGGCCACCACTACAACCACCACCGCGGCAACGGCCACTACGGCTCCTGCTGGCTCTCCGCGGGCGTCATCGACCGCGTCGGCCCGATCTTCAACGAGGGCTGCGAGAGGGGCGGCTGGGGCTGGGGCGGCGGCGACCGCGACTGGAGGTAATTCGGACAGCTGTCCATCCGGTGCCGGCCGATACGACCACAGGTTCGTTCGGCCGGCACCGGCTGTCTGTGCGTACCGGTCGCCCGGGGCTCCCCGCCGGCCGCCGCCGTGGCGCCCCGCGTCAGCTGTTGAGGAAGGCCGGCAGGTCGGCGTTGAAGCCGTCCTTGGACGGGCCGATCGCCGAGAGGCCGTGCGGCGCACCCGGGTAGACCTTGAGCGTGGCGTTCTTCACCAGCTTCACCGACTTCTCGCCCGCGGCCACGAGAGGCACGATCTGGTCGTCGTCACCGTGCACGATGAGGGTGGGGACATCGAACCGCTTGAGGTCCTCGGTGAAGTCGGTCTCCGAGAACTGCTTGACCCAGTCGTACGCCCCCTTGAGCCCCGTCTGCATGGATCTCCGTGCCGTCGGTGGTGGTGAGGGTGCCCACGAGGTGGTCGGTCCTTTCCTGCCGTTCACCGGTGTACGAGAGGCGGCCGTGGGGGCCGGGGGCGGTGGCCTCCGGGACGGTCAGCGGCGGTCCGTCGGCAAAGTGGCGGCGCCCCGCCGCCTGCGCGCACCGGCGACGAGCCCCGCGCCGGCGACCACGGCCAGACCGGCCAGCGTGCCGAGGCCCATGAACACCAGGGGCTTGGTCCCCGTCGCCGCCAGGGCGGGTTTCCCGGCCGGCCTGGCGGTGGCGGCGTCCAGGATGAGGGCGGTGACCTCACCCGGGTGGGAGATCATGGCGACATGCGAGGAGTTGACCTCGACGGTGTGGGCGCCGGCGCGGCGGGCCTCGAACCGTTCGAGGTCCGGGGCGATGGATCTGTCCTGGGTGGCGACCAGCGCCCATGAGGGGATGGTCTTCCAGGCCGCGGCGGTGACCTTGTCGGTGAACGCCGTGGCGGAGATGGGCCGTTGAGCGGAGGCCAGCACCCGGGTCGTGGCGAGGGGGAGGTCAGCGGCGAAGACCCGGTGGAACATGCCGGGCTGCAGATACAGATCGGTCCCGCCGGTGCCGTCGGCGTTGCGGAACGGCACCGGCCGCAGCGCGGAGTTGAGTTCGCTGCCCCGGAACCCGGCCGCCAGCCGCCCGAGTTCCTCGCCCTTGTCGGGCATGAAGGCGGAGATGAACACCAGCGACTTCACCTGGGGATTGCCGGCCGCCGCGCTGCTGATCACGGCACCCCCGTACGAGTGGCCGGCCAGCACGACCGGGCCTCGGATGCTCTTGAGCACGCTGGATATGTAGGCGGAGTCCTGGGGCAGACCACGCAGCGGATTGGCCGGCGCGACGACGGTGTACCCGGCGCGCTGCAGCCGCCCGGCCACCTGGTTCCAGCCGGAGGCATCGGCGAACGCGCCGTGCACCAGCACCACGGTGGGCTTGGCCCCTGCCTGCCCGCCCTGCCCTGCCGCACCTCCGTCGGCGGTGGCCGGTCCGGTGGCAGCGGCAAACAGGGCGGCGAGCAGGGCAGTGACGAGATACCCACGCCGACGACGGCTCAGCGGGCCCGGGGTGGACGGTGTGGCCATGCGATTCTCACTTCTCCGCCTCGCCGGGGAGGCTGTCGGATCGGGGGATTGCCGGATCTCAGCGTTTCCGCCCTCGGCCGGAAGGGCGTGTGGTGAGGGGCAGCAGAGTGAAGGCGGCCGACCATCCGGGTGGTGTCCGTACCTGCCGTGCATCCCTGGGTCCCTGCGCACACGAGGTCCCGTCCGGGCCGGGCGGTTTCGCGGGGGACACGGCGCCCGTCGACGCCGGGGTGTTCACCCGGGGCCGGCGGAGCTGAGGGTGCGGCTCGCGCCGGGCGGGTAAGCGGCGGTCCGCCGGTACTGCCGGAGCGGTCAGGCGTCGGCCGTCGGTGGCCGGCGCAGCACGTAGAGGCCGACGGTCACGGCGAGCACGATGACGCAGGCGGAGAAGACCAGGCCCGCGTCGCGCAGGCCGAGCGCCAGGGTGAGCGCCCCCACGCCGACGACCGGCAGGGAAATGCCGAGGTAGGCAACGAGGAAGAAGGCCGAGATGGTGCCGCCGCGGTGCTCGGGTGGTGCCGCGCGGCTCACGGCGGTCAGGCCGGCGCGGAACGCCAGGCCCTGGCCGACACCGCCGCACACCGCGCCGGCGACCAGTACCGGAAGCGAGGTCACGGCCAGCGAGGTGGCCACGAGCACGAGGCCCACCACCAGCACCAGACAGCCACCCGGCAGGGCCTTGCGTACGCCGATCCGTTCGGTGAGGGACTGCCCGGCGGTCGATGCCAGGAACACCGTGAAGACGATGAGCCCGGCAACGGCCAGATTGTGCACACCCAGGGTCTGGCCGACGAAGCTCGGCGCGACCGCGGTGAACAGCCCCAGGAGAGAGAAACCGGCGAACGCGGCGACGGCCGAGGGGGTGAAGACGCCCCGTACTTCCGGTGGCAGCCGAAGGCCCTGGGGCCGCAGTTTGCGGGGACGGTGCGGATGCTCGACGGTCTCCGGCAAGAGCCGGGTCGCCACGGCCGCGACGGCCACCAGCACGAGATGCACCAGGAACGGCAGGGTCAACGGCCAGGGTGTGTACTGGGCCAGCAGCCCCGACAGCAGCGGGCCGCAGCCGAGGCCGCCCATGTTCGCGGCGGTGGCGGCGAATCCCGCGTGCGCCTCCTGGCCGGGCTTCGCGAGCTCCAGCACGGTCGCCGTGGCCGCGCCGCTGAACAGCCCGGCGGCAAACCCGGACAGCACCCGCCCCAGCAGCAGCATCGGCAGCCCGCCCTCGAAGAGGAAGCACAGCGCGCTCGCCGCCGACAGCCCCAGTGCGCAGAACAGCACCGGGCGCCGGCCCACTTCGTCGGAGAGGTTGCCCGCGAGCAGCAGAACCGTGATCACACCGAGTGCGTACACGGCGAAGACCACGGTCACCATCAGCTCGGAGAACCCGAGCTGCTCGCGGTAGAGCCCGTACAGCGGGGTGGGCAGGGTCGTCCCGGCCATACCGATCGCGAACACGCCCGCCGCCACCGGATAGCCGAGCCGCCGGTTGCCGCTCGTGCGCTCGCTGATCATGGTCTCCAACGTAGGCGTCCGTCGGCCGTGCCGTCGAGAACCACGGGAGGGACCCGCGGGCCGGGCCTGCCGGGACGAACGTGGTGCCCCCGCGAGCGGCGGGGGCACCACGCCGGGCCTGTTCCGGTGCGGATCAGTGCTTGGCGGCGGGCGCGTTGGCCGCCGTCACATTCACGGCGGCCCAGGCCTTGTCCACCGTCTTGTACTCGGTGCTCCCGGCGCCGTACAGGTCCTTGGCCGCGTGCAGGGTCGCGGTCCGGGCGTCATGGAAGTCGGTCGTGGAGACCATGTACCGGGTCAGCGCCCGGTAGAAGATCGCCGTTGCCTTGCTCCGGCCGATGCCGGTCACGTGGGAGTCGTCATACGTGGGCGAGTCGTAGGCGACGCCACCGATCGTCTTCTTGCCGCTTCCCTCGGCGAGAAGGTAGTAGGCGTGCGAGGAGACCCCGGAGCCGGCGTGCACCTCGGTGTCGTAGGACGCCTTCGACCAGTAGTCGACCGTGCCTTCGAGCTTGTCGAGGGACGGCTTGTCCAGACGGCGCAGGAACTTCTGCTGCAGGCCGAGCTTCTCGCCCATCAGATAGTTCGGCGGGTTCTTCGGGTTGTTGGTCGAGAATTCGACCGCGCTGCCGAAGATGTCCGCCAGCGACTCGTTGAGGGAGCCGGGCTCGCCGAACTGGTTCCCCTCCGCGTCGACGCGGGTGGGCTGGAGGTTGGCCGTCGCGTCGACGACGCCGTGGGTGAGCTCATGGCCCGTGACGTCCAGTACGACCAGGGGCTTGGCGAACGTCTTGCCGTCACCGTCGCCGTAGAGCATGCAGCCGCAGTCCGGGGACCAGAAGGCGTTGCCGACCTTGTTGCCGAAGTGGACCAGGGCGTGCGCCCCGCGGCCGTCGTTCTTGATGCCCTTGCGGCCGAAGGTCTTCTTGTAGAAGTCCAGGGTGCTGGTGACGCCGTACTGGGCGTCGACCGCGGCGGTCGCCCGGTTGCTCGTGGTGCCGTTGCCCCAGCGGTTGGTGGTGCTGGTGAACGCCTTGCCGTCGGTGAACTTCTCCAGTTCCTTGCCGCCGGCGTCCCGGGTCTCGGTGTTCCCGCGGGTGGAGTCCTTGAGGGTGAAGGACTTCTGCGCGGTCCGGGTGGTCGACAGCGGCACACTGCCGACGAAGAAGGACGAGCCGGAGCCGGTGGCCGCGGACGGGAACCCGGCAGTCGTGGCCGCCTTGTCCGTGGCGAGCGGGGTGGGAGCAGGCGTGCCGGACGAGGGGTTGAGCCGCTCGCCCCGTGCCCGCAGCTTGGCCTGGAGGGCCGGCGACAGGAACGAGTCGTTGGCCGGGGCGTTGCTCAGCACCGCTCCGGAGGCCGCGTCGATGACGACCGTCCGGGCGCCGTCGGCCTCGGCGGTACGGCTGTCGGCCACCTGCACCCGATAGGCCAGCGTGGTCCGGTTGTCACGGGCGTCCACGACCAGTTCGGCCGCACCGGCCTGGCCCTTCGCCACGGCGGCGGCCTTCGTCCGGGCCTCCGTGGCCGACAGCTTCGGGTCGGTGTCGGGCACGTCGACCTGGTGACGGTAGGCCCGGGTCACGCTCTCGTAGGCCGACGTGGCGGTGAGGTGGACGACGAGGTCGCCACCGAGCACCGGCAGCCCGCGGTGGGTGCGTAGGAAACGGACATGCTGCCGGCCGTCGGGGTCGACGAGCGCGTCCGTGGCCTTGAGGGTGTCCTTCTTGCCGACTCCGGTGGCCGACGCGTGGGCATACGCGGCGGCGCGGGCCGCGTCCACGGCCTTCTGGAGAGCGGGAGTCGAGGAGGAGGGGGCAGCGACCGGCGAGGCCGCGGGGGAAGCGGAGGCATTGCCCGCCACTCCCGCCGCGAGGGTTGCGGCCGTCGTCACTGCGACGGCGATGGCCAGACGGTGTCTGCGTATGTGGGGTCTACGCACTACGGAGGTCCTTAGCGCTGCGGGGGCGGTCGGCTGGCCAACCGCCCGTACGCGCGGTGCTGTTGTGCACCACGGGGGCCGCGGGGCCCCGCGCAAACCCTGGTATGTCTGGCATGGGCATGTAAAGCAAAATGATCAGGATTCAAGATTCCTGGTCGAAATTTAACAATTGGTCAGCTTTAAGTAGCCAGAAGGTGACCAACGGTGCTCCATGGGAGAGACATGGAGTGGCGCGAAATGGTTGCTCGGAAGTCGAGCCCAACTGCGGGTGCTAGCGGGGCGACCTGGTCCGCCCCGGCCGGCCTGCACCGAAGGTGCGTCGACAGGCGCCGGAAGTGGTGCCGCGGGCGGCCCGGAAGTGGCGCCGCAGACTGACCGCGGAGGCGAGCCCGACCCGGGTGGCGACGGCCTCCACCGGCAGATCGGTCTGTTCGGGCAACGCCCGTGCCGCATCGAGGCGTTGGCCGAGCAGCCACGGCCCGGGGCTGGCCCCGAGGTGTTCGGCGAACCGCCGGGCGAGGGTGCGGCTCGACACCCCGGCCCGCTCGGCGAGGCGGGCGAGGGTGGGCTGAGGATTGCCGTTCAGGCCGACGGCGTGACGCCGGCCGAGGCCGCACCGGGGATCGTACGGCGCCGGCTGCCGAGGACCGCGTACGCCCGAGGACCGCGTACGCCCGGGGGCGGCTGATCGACTTCGCCCCGGGCAGGGCCTGGCCCGAGGCCGACGAGCATGCGGCCGAGGAGCGCCATGGCGTGCTGAGCGGGGAGGTGATCGAGGGCGAGGAACGCCACGGGCCCGGCAATTACGTGGTGTTCGCGCCCGGCAGCCGCTATCGGCCGCGTACGGAGCGGGGTGCGCGGATGCTCTCGATCATGGTGTTGCCGCGCTGACCGGCCGGGCCGCCGGGCTACGAAGGGAAGAGTTCGTCGAGGGACGCCTCGGCCCGCTCTCCGCCGCGTACGGCTTCGACGACGGCCTGGTGGAAGGTGCGGCTGGCTTCTTCGGAATGGCACGGGACGGGGCTGCCGGCCATGGTGTACCAGTCCGTGGCTCCGGTGTACTGCACAGCTACATGAGCCAGGTCATCCGACCAGGTCGTATGGATGGTCAGGTCGCCGTTGATCACGCCGATCTCCGCGGTGCGGACCGCGCCCGGTAGGGCGTGGATCCCGACAGTGGTCCAAGATGCCCAGGTCATGATGTTCCCCTCGGCGGCAAGGGCCCCGGCCGGCGGCCGGGCGCGGTGACTCAAGTTTGGCACTTGAGGTGCGGGAGCGCACCGCATGCGGGGGCTCGGATTCCGCAAGAGCCGCGGGACCTGGGGCGGGCCCCGGCAGCCGGTGGTTCTCGCGCTTGCGCACCGCGGCATCACCGCGCCGTACGGTCGCCTCTCGGTCCGTGGTTGCCGGCTCTGCGCCGGTGAGGTAGGAGTCCAGGGTGCCGGGCCCTTCGGGCAGCGCCCTCGCCCGCCGGATGAGCTCCGTGGGGCGAGGGCGGCGCGCGCAGGGCGTCGCGCCGGCTGCTTCGGCCGTCTTGCCACGGTGTGCCCTCGGGCCGGGGCCGGAAGGCCTCAGGGAAAGCTCAGTCGATGACCGTATGGAAGAAGGTGACGGCGGCACCGAAGGCGGCGCCGCCGACGAGGGTTGCGGAAGCCGGGGTGCCGCCGTTGCAAAAGGTGAGCACACCGGCGCCGATAGCGGTGAGGGCGCCAAGCAGAAAAATGACGGCGGCGCGCTGACTCAGCAGGGTTGATCTGTTGTCGGACACATCAACTCCGATCTGCGCGGGAGCGACGGATCGCTCGGTGCGGATGCTGATGCTCTGACTGATCTTCTCATCCCACTCCCCGGATTTTCGGCAGCACACGAGGAAATTCCGAAAGGGCCACGGAATGCATCAATATGGCCTTCGGCGCCGGGATATGGCCACGGTCATCAGGCAGCTGCCGGACTCCTGGCGGAGACCGGCTTCGCCGAGGACCGTCCCGCCAGGGCTTACGGGGCAGCGCTCGGGCGGTCCGACAGCGCGGTCCCATGGCGCGGACCGATCGACGCCGGCCTCGCCCGCCGGGCCGAACCGGTCCCCCTCCGCGTCGATGACCCCGTCGAGCGTGATGTTCTCGGTGACGATCAGGTCCGTATCCCGGCCTCCCGTCAGCATCCCGGCCTCCCGTCAGCGTTCGGCGCTGGTTTCACCGGGGGCGCCCCGCCTGCGGTGCTCCACCTGCCGGGTGATCGCGAGGACCGCCATGTCGTCGTCGCGCGGCCCGCCGGTCCAGCGCTCGACATCCCCCGCCAAGCGGTCGATCACCTCCCGCGGCCCCCGGAACGGCCCGTGGCCCGCCAGCTGTGTCGCGGGGTCGTAGAACGCTCCGGAACGGTCCCTGGCTTCGGTCACCCCGTCGGTGACCAGCAGCAGGGTGCTGCCCGCCGGGAACGGCCGGTCGGTGGGGACGGGGCGCGCGGCGCCCAGCGCGCCCATCCCCAGCGGAAGGCCCGGATCGCCGGCATCCAGCGGGCGTACCTCGTCCTCATGGCAGAGATAAGGCGCCGGATGGCCGCAGTTGAGCAGCCGCAGCGCCGTGGCGCCCGGGACGATTTCGCAGATCAGGGCCGTGATGAAGCCTTCGAGCCGGTTCTCCTCGGAGGTGTGCTCGCTCTCCCGCAGCAGGGCCTGCTCCATCCGGTCGGCCAGCGCCGTCAGCTCACGCTCCTGCTCGGCGGCCTCACGGAACGCGCCGAGCAGCACCGACACCGCGCTCACCGCCCCCAGCCCCTTGCCGCGTACATCGGCGATCAGCAGCCGGACACCGAACGGGGTCCGCTGGACGGCGTAGGCATCACCGCCGATCCTGGCCTCGCTCTGCGCCGCCTGGTAGCGGGCCGCGATGGCCAGCGGACCGATGCGTTCCGGCGGTGCGGGCAGCACGGCACGCTGGGCGGCCTCCGCCACCGAACGGACGACGTCCAGATGGCGTCCGTAACGGGCGACCACCCGGTTGACCCCGACGCCCATGAGCGCGGCGAAGACGGTGTTGATGAGCTCCAGATGGCCCGCGAGCGCATGGACGGTGCCGTCCCGTACCGTCAGCACGAGGACGCCGACGACAATGGCGGCACCGATCGCCAGGGTGTGCCGCAGGGAGAACAGCGCACCGGCCGTCACGCTCGCCGCCGTCAGCATCGGGTCGCCCCAGTAGTCCGCCGGCGAGAACGCGTCCCAGACCAGCCCTCCGACGACCAGGACGCTCGGAGCGAACACGACGTATCGGGGCCATCGCTGGGAGAAAGAGGGCATAGGAATTCCTGACCAGCCATCCATGTCGGGTAGCAGGAATATGCCTGTTCCAAGCCGATTTATACGGCGCGCTTCGGTGGACGGGGGATGCCTGCGGGGCGCCCTCGCCCACAGCCTGCGCTCGCCGGCGTCCCGGTCGGCCCGCAGATACATCACTCCTTCGGGGCGAGCCGGGCGGATGCGCGGACAGCGGCGTCCGGGCCGCCGGGCGGTGCCGTCGGCCTCCGGTTAGCGTCGAAGCCCGGTACAGCGCCACCCCGCGCCGCCCGGCCACCGGCGGTGGCGCGGCCCGTCCCGGCGCCCGGGTGGCCGACGAGGAGGTGGGTGCGTGGCCACATGGCCGGCCGTCCTGTTCGCCTTGCTCGCGGCGGCCGGCAATGCGCTGGCCACCGTGCTGCAGCGGCGCGCGGCCCGTACGGTCCCGCTGTCCACCGGTTTGCGCCTCGGTCTGCTCGTCGATCTGCTGCACCGTGCCGTCTGGCTCGGCGGGATGCTCGCGGTCATCGCCGCGGCCTGCTGCCAGGCGCTGGCACTGTCGCAAGGAGCGCTGTCGGTGGTGCAGCCGCTCTTCGTCCTCGAACTGCCCCTCGCCCTGCTCATCGGACGGGCCGTCCTCGGCGGACGGATCTCCCGCGGCGGATGGACGGGCGTGGCCCTGCTCGTCGTCGGCCTCGGCTGCGCCCTCGCGGCCGCCGCGCCCACCATCGGTACCCCCCACGCCCCGTTCAGCCGCTGGGTGCCCGCCCTCGTGGTCTGCGCCACGGTGATCGCCACGGCGGCCGGCGCCGCGCTCCGCCGGGGAGCGGGCGGTGTACGGGCGGCCTGCTTCGCCGGGGCGACGGCGGTCGCCTACGCACTCACCGCGGCCCTGATGAAGGACGCCACCCACGCCTGGCAGAGCGGCGGCCCCGCCGCGTTCTTCACGGCGTGGCAGACCTATGGCTTCGCCGCCGCCGGAGTGACGGCCCTCTTCCTGCTGGAAAACGCCATGCAGTCCGGCCCGCTGACCGCCTCGCAGCCGGTCCTCACCCTCGGAGACGCGCTGGTGAGCCTGTCGCTCGGCATCACCCTCTACGACGAACGGGTCCGGACCGGCTGGTGGCTGCTCCCCGAATGTTTGGGCATCGCCCTGGTGCTGTGGGGCGCCATGCTGCTCTCCCGCGTGGCACTGGCCCGGGACCTGACAGGCGCCCGGAGCACGGCGCCCGCAGTCGCCCGCGAGGCCGGTACGGAGCCCGGCGCGGCGGATACCTGAGCGCCCGCGCGATGCCCCACGCCCCCGGGCACGGCCGCGCCCGGTGCCCGTCGGCTCAGCGCATCACGTGCTTGGCCCGGGTGTGGTCCAGCAGCCCCGCGAGGGACAGATCGCTGCCGTAGCCGGAGTGCTTGACCCCGCCGTGTGGCATCTCCGGCACCGTGGTGCCACGGGTGTTCACCCGCACTGCCGCGAACGCGGCCACCAAGGCCTCGCAGCGGCGGTGGTGCACCAGAAACCGGGTGAGCGCGGTGCAGTCCTGGCCGGCGTTGTGGTAGGCGCAGACCACATTGAGCACGCCGGCCGGCAGACTCTCCGCGGCGGTCCCGGCGAGCACCGCGGTGGACGACGGGGTGGTGCCGGCGTGCTGGAGGACCGTGGTGTGCCTGCCGCGAGCGCCGGGGCGACCTTCCATGCGGGCTCCTGGTCAGCCCGTACCGCTGATGCTCTGCGGCTTGATGACGAAGAGCACGCGCTCCTGGTCGCGGCCCCCGTACCAGGGGTAAGGCCGCCCGAGGTACTTCTGGGCGAGCCGCTCGATGTGCTCGACCGCGCCCTCGGCCGTGGTCTCGACCACCCGGCCGCGCACCTGGAAATAGCGCGAGGGGTTGTCCGGGTCGCAGACCGTGACGGCCACCCGGGGGTCGCGCCCGATGTTCCGGGTCTTCACATGGGTCCGGACGCTGTTGATCAGCACATGGTCGCCGTCGGTGTCGACCCAGGTCTGGGTCAGCTGAGGCGAGCCGTCGGGCATCGAGGTGGCCAGAAAGCAGGTGCTCGGCCGGCGCAGCAGCGCGAGAAGTTCAGAGGGAAGGTGCACAGCGGTCTCCCGGCCGGTCGGATGCGGGGGTCTGTCCGGTTTCTTGCGCCGCGTGGTGTGCGTGCGCTGCCCGGTAGGGGCGTGGCGGAGCATATACGCGCCGGTCCGCGCCGTGATCTCCGGCCGGCGCACCGGAGGGGCCCGGAGCGTACGGCCGTCGGCCGGGTCTCGTCTCCGCCCTCCTCGTCGCCGGGGCCCGGCTCCCTCAGGCGTCCCCGGCGGCTGCCGCCTCCGTCGCGTCCCGCCTCCCGGGCCCCGGTGTCGAGTGGTGTGAAGCAGTCGGTTCCAGCCGCTATGCTTGCTGGATACAAGCAATGTATTCAGCAAGACCGACGACATCACCGCGAAGGATCACGACGATGAGCAAGGGCACGGTCCATGCCTGCGACCGGGCTGCCCCGCAGGTCACCGCCTCGTCGAGGCTGGATGAGGCCGCCGCCGGGCTGGGGACGGAGATCGTCCGCTTCTCCCGGCTGATCGCGGCCTGGAAGCAGCGGGCCAAGACCGACGGCGGCGCTGCCGACCGGGTGCTGCTGGCCAGGCTGGTGGTCGGCGGGGACCAGCGGGCGACCGATCTGGCCGCCGATGCGTTCCTCGATCTGTCGACCGTCAGCCGCCAGGTGCGCTCGCTGGTCGAGCGGGGCCTGGCGGCCCGCCGCCCCGACCCGGAGGACCGCCGCGGGTCGTTGCTGGCGGCGACCGAAGCGGGGCGTGCCGCGTTCGCGCACTACCGCCGGCAGCGTGACGCCGAACTGGCCGGGCTTCTCGAACCGTGGTCGCCCCAGGACCGGGCCGACCTGATCCGGTTGCTGGGCCGTCTCAACGAGGACATGGCAGAACGACAACACACACGGCTGGGG
Organism: Streptomyces sp. NPDC054765; assembly: GCF_053612065.1. Lineage (NCBI taxonomy): Bacteria > Bacillati > Actinomycetota > Actinomycetes > Kitasatosporales > Streptomycetaceae > Streptomyces > Streptomyces sp. NPDC054765. The sequence goes on from NZ_JBSHBP010000026.1 coordinate 14,590, forward strand.
CCCGGGGGAGACCAGGGTGCCGCCGTGGAGCAGGGAGACATACGTACATGAGCACAGCCACCTCCCCGCCCGCCGCGGGAGCCGAGGCGATACCCGAACCAGGAACCCTGAGCCACCGTCAGATCCTCACCATCCTCAGCGGCTTGATGCTGGGGATGTTCCTGGCCGCGCTCGACCAGACCATCGTCAGCACCTCCATCCGGACCATCGCCGACGATCTGCACGGCCTGAGCCAGCAGGCCTGGGCGACCACCGCCTACCTGATCACCTCGACGATCGCCACACCGCTGTACGGCAAGCTGTCCGACCTGTACGGGCGCAAGCCGTACTACCTGGCCGCGATCACCATCTTCGTCACGGGCTCGGTGCTGTGCACCTTCTCCACCTCGATGACCGAACTCGCCGCGTTCCGGGCGGTGCAGGGTCTGGGCGCCGGTGGTCTGATGTCGCTGGCGCTGGCGATCATCGGTGACATCGTCCCGCCCCGGGAACGCGCCCGCTACCAGGGCTACATGCTGGGCACCTTCGCCACCTCCAGTGTGGCCGGGCCGCTGATCGGCGGGGCGCTCGCCGGACAGGACCAGCTGCTGGGCATCACCGGCTGGCGCTGGGTCTTCCTGGTCAACGTCCCGATCGGCATCGTCGCGCTGTTCGTGGTCGCGAAGGTGCTCAACATCCCGCACACCAAGCGCGATCACCGTATCGACTGGTGGGGCGCGCTCACGATCTCCGTCGGCGTCGTTCCGCTGCTGCTCGTCGCGGAGCAGGGCCGGGAGTGGGGCTGGGACTCGTCCCGGTCGATCGCCTGTTACGCCATCGGCGTCGTCGGCATCATCGCCTGGATCTTCGTCGAGCGGTGGATCGGCGACGATGCGCTGATCCCCATGCGGTTGTTCCGCAACGGCACCTTCAGCAAGACCAGTCTGCTGTCCGTGCTGATCGGTATGGGCATGTTCGGCGGGATGCTGATGATCCCGCAGTACCTCCAGATCGTGAAGGGCGCCAGCCCCACAAAGTCGGGTCTGGAAATGCTGCCGCTGATGGCGGGCATGTTCATCGCCTCCATCGCGTCGGGCCAGATCACCTCCAAGACCGGCCGCTACAAGATCTTCCCGATCATCGGGACCGCGCTGATGGTCGCGGCGATGCTGCTCTTCCACTTCCGGGTCCAGTGGGACACCCCGCTGTGGGAGACCATGGTGTACATGCTGGTCTTCGGCCTGGGCCTGGGCGGCTGTATGCAGACCCTGGTGCTGGCCGTGCAGAACGCGGTGCCGCCGCGGGACATGGGAGTGGCGACCGCCTCGTCCACGTTCTTCCGCCAGATGGGCGCCACCGCGGGTACCGCGATCTTCCTGTCGGTGCTGTTCAGCACGGTCGGTGACAAGATCTCCTCGGCGTTCAAGGACGCCGCCTCCACCGAGCGCTTCCAGGCCGCACTGCACGACCCCGCGGTGCTGCACGACCCGGCGAACAAGCCCGTGCTGGACATGCTCAAGCACCCCGGCAACGGCAACTCCTCCGGTGTGCTGAGCGATTCGTCGTTCATCCAGCACCTCGACCCGCGGCTGGCGGAGCCGTTCAAGCGCGGCTTCGCCGACTCGATGCACACCGTGTTCCTCATGGGCGCGGTCGTCGTCGCCCTGGCCTTCGTGCTGATGTGGTTCATCAAGGAGGTGCCGCTGCGGCAGATCTCCGGTCTGCAGGCACGTGCGCAGGCCGACGCCGAGGCGGAGGCCGCCAAGGGCGCGCCGGGTGCCGTCGACGGTGCGGCGGACGCTGCGGACGCGCAGGGGCCGGCCGGGCCGGCCGCTCCGGCCGCCGACGCCGTACCGCTCCTCGCCGACGCCGTACCGCTCCTCGCCGCGACTCCCGCGGACGCCGCGGACGGTGCGACCGGCCCGGTGATCCGGGGAACGGTGCGGGACGGCGACGGCAGGCCGGTGGCGCAGGCCGCGGTCACCCTCATCAGCGTCGGCGGCCGGCAGCTCGGCCGTACGTCGACCGGGACCGACGGTGGCTACGCCCTGCCCACGACGGGCGCCGGCACCTATGTGCTGATCGGCTCCGCGGGAGCCCGGCGCCCGCAGGCCGTGACCGTGGTGGCCGGCCACGAGCCGGTGTCGTTCGACCTGACGCTGAGCGGCGCGGCCGGCCTGACGGGCGAGGTCCGTGAGGAGAAGGGCGACGACCCGGTGCCCGGTGCACTCGTCGTGGCCACCGACGTACGCGGCGAGGTCGTGGCCTCGGGCGTGGCGGGCCAGGACGGCGGCTTCGCGTTCGGTGAACTGACCCCGGGCAGCTACACCCTGGCCGTCAGCGCCGAGCACCACCGCCCGTCCGCCCTCCAGGTGGAGGTCACCACCGGCGACCGCAACTGGTACGAGGTGCGGCTGACGCTCGGCGCCCAGGTCCGCGGCACCGTCCGCACGGTACGCGGCGGTCCGGTGGACGACGCCCGGGTGACCCTGCTGGACCCGGCCGGCAACGTGGTGGCCACCGCCACCAGCGCCCAGGACGGCGAGTATGTCTTCACCGACCTCGACAGCGGCGCGTACACCCTGATCGCGGCCGGCTATCCGCCGGTCGCCGCCCCGCTGAAGCTGGGGGCCGCCGGGCACAGCGAGTTCGACATCGAGCTGAGCCACGACCAGGCGACCTGACGAACGGCGCATGTCACGGGTGGGGCCCGGCGGGGAAGGTGCGCCGGGCCCCACCCGTGACCGGCCAGGAAGCGAGGGCTTCCGCACGGGCCGCTGCCGGACCCCGGCACCGCGCTCGCCCCTCCGGCGCACCCCACCGGGTTTGGCGCTGCAGCCCCCGGCTACGTACAGTTCCGCCGGAGCTTGAATAGAACACACGATCCCAGGGAAGCGGCAGCGGCGATGACGGTGACCGAAACAGGCCGGGCCGATGGCACGGGTATCGACTCGGAGCGGATGGCGGTCTGCCTGAGTGTCCTGGAGGAGCTCGACGCGCTGCCCGTCGACCATCCGGACGCGATCACCATACGGCGCGCCACGGCCGGCATCTACCGCACGGTGAAGCAGCGCCGCCGGCAGGAGCGCCGGGCGGCCAAGACCGCCAACGACAGGGCCGTGACCGCCGCCACCGCCACCGGTGCGTCGGACCGGATCGACGACGAGACACAAGGACTGGCCCTCGCCAGCTCCGTGACCACACAGATCGCCGGAATCCTGCAGCGGCCCCGGTCCTGTTACACCTGCAAGTCCCGATACGTCGAGGTCGACGCCTTCTACCACCAGCTCTGCCCGCCCTGCGCCCAGGAGAACCGGGCGCGCCGTGACGCCCGTACGGACCTCACCGGCAGGCGCGCACTGCTCACCGGCGGCCGGGCGAAGATCGGGATGTACATCGCCCTGCGCCTGCTGCGCGACGGCGCCCACACCACCGTCACCACCCGCTTCCCGAACGACGCCGTCCGCCGCTTCAAGGCGATGCCGGACAGCGCGGAGTGGCTGCACCGGCTGAAGATCGTCGGAATCGACCTCCGTGACCCGGCCCAGGTCATCGCGCTCGCGGACGCGGTGAGCGCCGAGGGCCCGCTCGACATTCTGATCAACAACGCCGCCCAGACCGTCCGCCGGTCGCCCGAGGCGTACGGACAGCTGATTGCCGCCGAGTCCGCGCCGCTGCCCGCCGGGGAACTGCCCGCCTCCCTCGTCCTCGGCCACTTCGGCAGCGGCACCCCCGCCGCCCTCACCGCCGCGTCTGCCGCACACAGCGCGCTGACCGCCGAGGACCTCACCGCCCTCGCCCTGACCACCGGCTCCGCCTCGCCCGCCCGGATCGAGGCGGGCACCGCGATCGACGCCGGCGGCCTCGTCCCGGATCTGCAGGCGTCCAACAGCTGGATCCAGAAGGTGGACGAGGTCGACCCGGTCGAGCTCCTGGAAGTCCAGCTGTGCAATATGACCGCGCCCTTCCTGCTGGTGAGCAGACTGCGCCCGGCGATGGCCGCGGCACCCGCCCGCCGCAAGTACGTGGTGAACGTCTCCGCGATGGAAGGCCAGTTCAGCCGCGGCTACAAGGGCCCCGGCCATCCGCACACCAATATGGCCAAGGCGGCGCTGAACATGCTCACCCGGACCAGCGCCCGGGAGATGCTGGACACCGACGGCATCCTCATGACGGCCGTGGACACCGGCTGGATCACCGACGAGCGCCCGCACCCCGACAAGATGCGACTGGCCGACGAGGGCTTCCACGCGCCCCTCGACCTGGTCGACGGAGCGGCCCGGGTGTACGACCCGATCGTCCGCGGCGAGCAGGGCGAGGATCTGTTCGGCTGCTTCCTGAAGGACTACGCGCCCGCGGCCTGGTGATCCCGACCGCCGGTCGCCGGGGGCCGGAGGGGGATGGCGGCCCCCGGCTCGACCGGTGGCTTCGCGGGGGCTCCCGGTACGGGAAGCCCGGTGCGCAGCCTTCCCAGGAGCGCCCTGGCCGCGGGTCCGGCGGGCCCCTGCGTCCGCCAGGTCAGGGCGACCCGGCCGCGGGGCTGCGGCGCGGTGATCTCCAGTGTCCGCAGACCGACGGCTGCTGCCTCGCTCGCCGGCAGCGCCGGGAGGACGGCCACGCCGAGGCCCCGGGCCGCAAGCCGCGCCAGCACCTGCGGCGCCGCCGCCTCGAAGGCGATACGGGGCCGGAACCCCGCCTGTGCACAGGCGCGTTCGAGCACCCCGCGCAGACCGGTCCCGCGCGGCAGGCTGATCAGCGGCCGGTCGCGGAGGGCGGCCAGCGGGACGCCCGTACGGTCGCCGTACGCCGTCAGCAGGGCATCGTCCGGTGCGACGGCGGCGACAAGGGGCTCGTCCACCACGAGCCGGCAGGAGACGCCCGGCGGCGGTTCCTCGTCCGCGAGGCCGAGCACGGCGAGGTCGAGGTCACCGCGGTGCAGTGCGGCGAGCATCCGCTCCGAAGTGTCTTCACCGAGGGAGATCTCGACCTGCGGGTGCTCATCGTGGAAATCGGCCAGCAGGGAGGCCAGATCGAATCTGCCGTTACCGGCACCCGATATCAGGCCGACCCGGACGCGACCGCGCAGCAGCCCGCTGAACTCGTCCACGGTCCGGCGTAGTTCCTCGACGGCAGCGAGCGCGGCGCGCGCATGGCTGAGGACGGCCTCGCCCACCTCCGTCGTGGTCACCGAACGGCCGGAGCGGTCCAGGAGCGGCTGCCCCAACTCCTTTTCGAGCTGCCGGATCTGCGCACTCACCCCGGGCTGCGCCAGATGCAGCCGGGCGGCGGCACGGGTGAAGTTGGCCTCCTCCACCACCGCGACGAAGTACTGCAGCTGCCGAAGTTCCATAACTGCCGATTCTAAGGAGGAGAACAGCAAGCTCTTGGACTTATGGCGAAAGGCACAAGATCCTTGAGGCCAGGGGGAAACCCGGGGGATGAACCGTCACGGGGAGAACAGGGATGAACATCGAAGCGGCGATCGCGGCCGAACGCAGGGAACTGGCCGGCCTGTTGGACGGTCTGACGGCCGGGCAGTGGGAGGCGCCGACGCTGTGCACCGGATGGCGGGTGCGGGAGGTCGCGGCCCATATGTCGATGGGGTTCCGCTACGGGCTCCCCAAGATGGCCGCCGAACTCGTCAGAGCGGGCGGCAACATCCACCGGATGGCCGACCGGTGCGCCCGCAGGGACGCGGCCGCCGCCTCGACGGGGGAGCTGGCCGGCTTCCTCCGGGACAACGCCCACCACCCCTGGAAACCGCCGGTCGGCGGCATCGCCTCCGCGCTGGGGCACGATGTGGTCCACGGCCTGGACATCACCGTCGCCCTGGGCCTCGGCCGGAGCGTTCCCGAGGACCGGCTGCGCCTCCTCCTGGAGAAGGTCACTCCCAGATCCGCGAAATTCTTCGGAGCCGACCTCAGCGGGACCGAACTCCGCGCCGACGACCTCGACTGGTCCTTCGGCACCGGAACGCCACTGTCCGGCGCGGCCCAGGACCTGCTGCTGGTCGCGTTCGGCCGCAAGCTCCCGCCGGGCCGCCTCCACGGTGAGCGCTGCCACCGGTTCGTCGCCGGCTGAGCCCCGGCCGCGGGGCCGGCGGCCCCTCCGCCACCACGGAGCGGCCGTCGGCCGTACACCACCGGGCGTCTGTGCCCGCGTGGCCCGCGAAGGTCAGCCGTCCAGGCCGTGGCGCGCCAGCAGCGGCGCGAGCTCCGGGTCCCGCCCGACCACCGCGCGAAACGCCCCGAGCGGGTCGACACTGCCGCCCTTGCTGAGGAGTTCCCGGCGGAAGATCTCACCGCTCTCGCGGATCGTCTTCCCGTTCTCCCGGAACCAGCGCACGGTATCGGCATCCAGCACTTCGGCCCAGCGGTAGCCGTAGTACCCGGCCGCGTAGCCGCCGCTGAAGACATGGGCGAAGTACCCGGTGCGATAGCGCGGCGGGATCGCGGCCATGGCCAGCCCGTAGCGCTCCAGCGCTGCTGTCTCGAACGCCTCGGCCTCATCGGGCCCCGGGGCGTCACCGTCGGCGGACAGGGTGTGCCAGGCCCAGTCCAGCACGGCGGCGGCCTGGTGCTCCACCATCCGGAAGCCCGCGCCGAAATTCTCCGCCTCGCGCAGCCGGGCCGGGAGTTCGGGCGGCATCGGCTCGCCGGTGACATGGTGCCGGGCGTAGTGGGCCAGTACCTCCGGCCGGTCCGCCCACATCTCGTTGACCTGGGAGGGGAATTCCACGAAATCGCGGGGTACCTGGGTGCCGGACAGCAGCGGATAGCGCACATCGGAGAACAGGCCGTGCAGCGCATGCCCGAACTCGTGGAACAGCGTGTTGACCTCGCTCCAGGTCAGCAGTACCGGTTCACCCGCCGGCGGTTTGGCGACATTCAGGTTGTTGACCACCACCGGCCGGTGGCCGAGCAGGCGGGACTGCGGCACGAGCGCGTCCATCCAGGCGCCGCCCCGCTTGGACCCGCGGGCGTGGAAGTCGCCGATGTACAGGCCGAGGGGGCTGCCGTCGGCGTCGTGCACCTCGTAGATACGGGCGTCCGGGTGGTACGACACCAGGTCGGGGCGCCGGGTGAAGGTGATCCCGTAGACCAGGCCGGCGGCATGGAAGACACCGTCGTGCAGCACGGTCTCCAGCTCCAGATAGGGCCGCAGCACCGCCGCGTCGAGGTCGAACCGCTCCCTGCGCACCCGCTCGGAGTAGTACTGCCAGTCCGCCGCGCCGATCTCCGCGACCCCGGCCGCCTCGGCCAGGGCCGCGCCCTCGCGCTCGGCATTGGCGACGGCGGGGGCGACCAGCCGTGTGAGCAGATCCTCGACGGCGTCCGTGGTGCCGGCGGTCCGGTCCGTGACTTCCCAGGCGGCATGACTGGGGTAGCCGAGCAGGCCGGCGCGCTCGGCACGCAGCGTGGCCAACGCGACGGCGATCGCGCCGTTGCCGGCCGCGCCGCGCCCGAGGGAGGCGGCGAGCAGCCGCTCGCGCAGCGCGGGATCGTCGAGCGCGGCCAGCTCGGTCTGCTGGGAGAAGTTCTTCAGACGCAGCACGAACTTGCCTTCGTGCCCCAGCTCCCGGGCCTGCGCGGCGGCGGCCGCGATCTGGTCCGCGGGCAGACCGGCCAGCTCCTCGGCGCTGTCCAGTACGAGCGCCGCGGCAGCGGTATCGGCCCGGAGGTTCTGCCCGAACTCGGTGCACAGGGCGGCGATCTCGGCGTTCAGCTCGCGCAGGCGCCGCTGCTGCTCCGGGGCGAGCCGCGCACCGGCCCGGACCCGGCGGTTGTGGTGCTGCTCCAGCAGCTGCAGCTGCTCCGCGTCCAGCCCGAGCCGCTCGCGTTGTCCGAAGAGCGCGTCCAGCCGCGCGAACAGCGCGGAGTCGAGCAGCAGCGCATCGTCATGGGCGGCCAGCCGGGGAGCGATCTCGACCTCGATCGCCTGGATCTCGTCGTCGGTGTCCGTCGCGGCCTTGTTGGCGAACACCCTGCGCACCCGGCCCAGCACCGCGCCGCTGCGCTCCAGTGCCTCCACGGTGTTCTCGAAGGTCGCCGGTTCGGCGCAGGCGCCGATCGCCGCCACCTCGTCCAGCTGGTCGGCTGTGCCCCGTGCGAAGGCGGGGGGAAAGTGCTCGTTCCGGATCCGCGCGAAAGGCGGCAGTTCGTAGGGCAGTTCGCTCGGCTCGAAGAAAGGGTTCGACGTCGTCACAAAGGCCGAGACTACGCCCGGAGGTGACGCGCGGTCCCGCGGTCGCCCCATCACGCCTGGCTGCGCGGGGAGTTGGCACCCGCAAGGTGCGGTGGCGGCCGGAGGTGCGGGCGGTCCCGGTGCTTCGTCTTCCCCGCCTCGCGTCCCGCCGCACGGCGAGCGGGCCGCTCCCGCCGCGGCAGCACCGTGCGGGCCGTTCCCGGTGAGCGTCGTGGGGCCATTCGTGGTGTGATCGAAGAAAGGCACATCACACTCCTGAAGCAGGAGGAATCATGGCCAGCAAGCTGCGAGCCCGCGACATCATGTCCGGCGGAGCGCGCTGTGTGGGTGCACATGAGTCATTGATGGACGCGGCGAAGATGATGCGGGACCTGGGTGTCGGCTGCCTGCCCATCTGCGGTGACAACAACAGACTCATGGGCATGATCACCGACCGCGATATCGTCGTCACTTGTTGTGCCGAGGGGGTCGATCCGGCGACGGTGCAGGCCGGTTCCATGGGCGGCAAGCTCCACTGGATCGACGCGGATGCGGACGCCTCCGAGGTCCTGGCGACCATGGAGGAGCACCACATCAAGCGCCTGCCGGTGATCGACGTCAAAGGCGGCCACCGCCTGGTGGGCATGATCACCGAGGCCAACCTCGCCAAGAACCTCAGCGACGCACAGATCGCGGAGTTCGCCAGTCGCGTGTACGCGACCGCCGGCTGAGGTGCCTGCCCCGGTGGCGGCACCGATGCGCCGCCGAGGGGGAGGCGTCGTTCCGGCCGGGCGCCGTACGGCGCGCCCGGACTGCCGCGGCGGGGCGGTTTCCCCAGCGGTCCGATGTGGCCCGGCCGGCCGGCACCGCACCCGCCTCCTGGACGGATCCCAGCCTGGGCGAAGCCGCATGGCCCCGCCCTCCTTCCCGCGGTGGCCCGTCCCCTCCGACGAGCCACCGCAGCGTGAAAGAGCGGAGCCTCAGCGGAATTACCCCGGTCCGGCAGGCCGGGAAATCACCGCTGTTTTCTTACGTGCTCAGTGGGCGCCGGAACGCGGCACGGAAAGTCGGGTGCCGGGGAAAATCAGATGCGGATTCGCCCCGATCACCTTTCGGTTCAGCCGGTAGAATTCCCGCCAGCCGAGGCCGTGTGCATACGCGATTCCGCTCACCGTGTCACCGCGGTTGACGACGACCGAGCCGTTGGTACTCCGATGGCGTCCCACTTTGTACCGCTTCTCGTGGGACTGCGGATGGCGGGCCCGCGCCCGCGCCGACGGGTCCGCTTGCCGCTGCGGTGCCGGGCGCGGAGTGCGGTGCGCGGTGGCCGAGTTGAACCCCAGCGAGGCCGAGCAGGCCGGCCAGGCGCCCCAGCCCTGACGGGCCAGCACCCGCTCCGCCACCTGGATCTGCTCGGACCGGGTCGCCCGCGCCGCCCGTGACGCGTAGGCCCCGCCGCCGAACGAGTGCCAGGTGGAGTGGGCGAACTGCAGCCCTCCGGAGAACCCGTTCCCCGTGTCGATACGCCAGTTCCCTCCGCTCTCGCACCCGGCCAGGCGGTCCCAGGTCCCGCCTTCCCGGGCCTCGGCGGGCTGCCCGGACGCCAGGTTCAGCGCGCCGGCCGCGAGCAGGACCGCTGCTGCCGTGACGCCCCGGACACCACAGCCCCGAAATGCACTCCGGGCAGGCGATTTCGATACCTGCGGAATTTCCATGCGTTTGCTCCCGTCGCTCGCCGCGCAGTTGCCTGGCGGTCATTCAAGAAACCTGACGCGTGAGCGGTGTGCGCGTTCGAATGATGCTCGAACCGCGCTTTCCGTGCGGCGCCATGAATTTGACGGGGAAGAGACAACCACGCCCCGAGTTCGCATCGGCAGAGCGCGCGGGAGCGCCGCCGCGGCCCGGCCTGCCCCCTTGCCGACGGCGCGGTGCCGTGCTTGTGCGATGCGCACCTGTTCAGACGGGCAGGGGCGCACCCCTCATCCCGCAGGCGCATCGCACCTCCGAGTCCGCCGATCATGTGCCCGGCCCGGGGGTGTCCGCCGAGCGCACCCGGCGCACTCGATGCATGCGCTGCGCAGGTCCGCATGCACCGCGCACGGGCTTGTGGCAGTGCAACGGCCCGTTCCGCCTTGGTGCAACGGCGCGTCCGGTGCCGGTACGGGGAGGTGGACCGACCCGGTATGCCGTCCTCCATGGCTTCCGGAGCACCGGGCCCAACGAGGACGACCCGTCCTTCCTGCAGGACCGCCCGGCCCGGCGTTCCGCGCGAGCGTCAACCGCCCGCCGCGACCAGCGGGCTCACCCCATGCCAGAGGAGTGCGCCCTGTCGCCGTCGCCTACGCGCTCGGCGCCTGCCATGCCTCCACCATCACCCGCCCGTCGCCGTCCTGGTCCAGCGCCGCGAAAGCCGCTTCCGCCTGAGCGGCCGAGTACCCTGCCGCGCGGTGCACCGTCGCGAAGTCCGCCAGGCTGACCACCCCGTCCCCGTCCGCATCGGCCAGTGCGATGGTCGCGGCGACCGACGGCCCGACGACCCTGCCGAGGACCCCCGACTCGCCGGCCCGCGTGAACGCTGCGACGAACTGCTCCCGGTCCAGCCGCCCCGCCTCGTCCAGGTCCGCCAGCGCGGCGAGCTCTTCGAAGGTGTTGCGCATCCCGGCACACAAGGCCTGCGCCTTGGCGGACTCTTCCGGCTCACCCACCGCTGCCGTCAGCAGGCGGGCCCGCTCGGTGAAGTCCTGTGCGGTCAGGTAGCCGTCGCCGTCGGTGTCGTACAGGGAGAAGCGGTGCTCGTACTCGGCGCGCAGGGCATCGGTGATCATGCGTCGTCCCTTCCGGAGGGGTGGCTCCCGGCGGAGCCCGGAGAGGCGGCGTTCGCGGGGTGCCGCGATCACTCGCCTTGAGCACATTAAGTCGCCGAAAGATGGCGGAGGGTGATCGAGGAGGGCGTGTCCGGGGTCGGTGCCACACCGCCGGGAGGTGGCGACCTCCGGCGGCACGACGGGACGGACGGCCGACCAGGGCGAATATCTGTGCGGTTCCTTGGAGGGTTCGCATAGGATCACGGCCCAAAGTGAACAAATGCCGCAGGCACCCCCAAGACGGACAAGCTCGTCTGCGACTACAACAGCCACGCGGCGCAGCTCACCATGCGCCCGGCCGCCGGTTCCTCCTTCGGTAAGGGCGACAAGGTGAAGGTCGCCGTCTTCTCCTTCGGCAACGACGGGTTCAGCTACGCGCGCCAGGAGACCGTCGTGGTGCTCTGAGCGCGTCCGTCGCCCCGGCTGCCGGACCGGACAACCGTCCGGCGGCCGGGGCGTGCCGTACCCTGCCGCGCCATGGCCGGCCCATCGGATATTTCGGGTCGGTCACGCCTGCAACCGGCGGGTCGGGCAAACAGTCCTACGGGGCATGAAAAGACAACTGAACCTGCGTACAAGGCGGCGGTCCGGCGCCGGCCGCCGGGCGGGTGCGGCGCTCGCCCTCATGGCGCTGACCCTCCCGCTGACGGTGGCCCTCGGCTCCACGGCCCAGGCCGCCACCGCGCCTTCCTGCACCGCGAGCCGCGGCCCCTACCAGAAGCAGGCCGAGAAGTTCCTCGGGCTTTTGGTGGACGGCCGGCAGTCGGCGGCCGACTGCCGGGCGATCCGTGACTTCCAGATCAGCCACGGCATCACCCCGAACATCGGCTACGCGGGTCCCGTCACCTGGGGCGTGATGAGCCTCGTGGCGCAGCAGAAGGCCGCGGGCAACAACCCGAACAAGGCCCATCACTGCCCCACCAATAAGGGCCGGATAGCCTGCGTCGACCTGACCCGCCAGCTCAGCTGGATCCAGGACGGGGCAAAGCTGGTGTTCGGGCCGGTACCGATCCGCAGTGGCCGTGACGGTTACGAGACCCGCACCGGTGCCAAGAAGATCTACTGGCGCAACCTGCACCATGTGTCGACGCTCTACCACGTGGCCATGCCGTACAGCCAGTTCTTCGACGGCGGTCAGGCGTTCCACTCCATCAGCGGCAGCGTCTGGTCGGCCCCCGGCTCGCACGGCTGCGTCAATATGCGCACCAACGACGCCAAGAAGTACTGGTCCCTGCTCAAGAACGGTGACGACGTCCAGGTCTACGGCCGCAAGTCGGGCACCTGAGCCCGGACCGGCCGGGCCGGGCACCGCTGCGGAGGGGGCCGAGCGCACGAGGGGAAACACCACCGGGCGCCGCGCCGCCGTCACACCGACCCGGTCCCCGTCCAGCCGGTACCGCTGGAGACAGCCCCTAGCGGACGCTCCGGGAGGACGGCAGCGCACAGGCCGCCGTAGCGCCCGGCATCCGCTGACGGTTGTGCGCGATGACCCGGTACGCGCCGTGGGCGACCCACCGCACCGGCGGGAGCGTGAGCAGCGCGCCCACCAGCGGCCATCCGCCCCGTGCGCTCATCAGCAGCTTGGCGACAGCCTGGGCGCCACCGTGCACGGCCCCGGCCGGGGGCACCCACAACACTTCGTGCTCGGCACGCCGTTGAGCAATGCCGAGCCGGGCGAGATCCGCGAACTGCCAAGGTGTTGCCTCACAGCGCGGCCGCAGCCACCGCTCCGCGAACCGCACGGAGGATGTACAGAAGGCGCAGTCGCCGTCATAGACAAGTACGGGTTGCCGCTGCATCTTCCCGTCACCCCTTCGCGCCGGTGTCCTGGCGGTCACCATGATAGGCGGCTTGCCGACCGCCGACCGCCGACCGCCGACCGCGGGCCCCGCCCGACAGGGCCCGGACCGCCTTCCTGCTCTCCGCTGCGAGGACGGGCGGACCCCGGTCGGCCGAACGCTCCGAGAGCGGGGTGAGGTGTGCGGGTCATTCGCGGCGATCGATGTTGCCTCCGGGGCGAGAGGGGGGAATGGGGCAAAGAGTGCGCGAAGTTACCGATCCCTTGCTGGATCTCGTCCGATGGCACAGCGAGCCCGTCGTCGCCCAGACGCTCCGCTCGACCGTGGCCGCCGTGATCTCCTATGTCGTCGCCCTGCTGCTGAGCAGCGAACCGGCGCCGCTGACCGCACCGCTGACCGCCCTGCTCGTCGTCCAGGTGACCCTGTACACCACCCTCACCACCGGTGTGCGCAGGGTGAACGCCGTCGTGGTGGGCGTGGTCATCGCCATCGGCTTCAGCTCGCTGGTGGGTCTGACCTGGTGGAGCCTGGGGCTGATCATCCTCGCGTCGCTGGTGATCGGGCGTTTCGTCCGGGCCGGTGAGTTCGTGCCCGAGGTGGCGATCAGCGCGATGCTGGTGCTCGGGGTGACGACGACGCGGGTGGCCGCGACGGCCTGGGACCGGGTGCTGGAGACGCTGATCGGGGCGGTCGTCGGACTGCTCTTCAACATGCTGTTCGTGCCACCCCTGTGGGTGCAGCCCGCCAGTGAGTCCATCGAAGGCCTGGCTGCCCGGATGAGGCGGCTGCTGCTGAGCCTCGGCGACGAGGTGGCGGGCCACACGCCCGTGGCGGAGGCCGCAGCCCGGCTGCACGAGGCGCGGCAGCTGGATCACGACATCGTGCAGGTGGACGCGGCGCTCCGGCAGGCGGAAGACAGCCTCCGGCTCAATCCCCGCGTCAAGGAGGGCCTGCTCTCCCGCGTCGTCCTGCGCACCGGGCTGGACACCCTGGAGATCTCCGCAGTGGTGCTCCGTACGCTGTGCCGCACACTGACCGACCTCGCCAAGGAGCGGACCGACGAGCCGCTCTTCCCGCCGGCGATCGCCACCGCCCTGCGGGAACTCTTCCGTCATATGGCCCGCGCGGTCGAGAGCTTCGCGGTCCTCATCACCACACAGGTCAGTGCCAATGCGGAGGAGGCCGAGGACCGGCTCGCCCAGGAGCTCGCCGCCAGCCGCGAAAGCCGCGGGATCGTTGCGCACCTGCTTCTCGACAGTGTGCAGGAGCACCCACGCCAGTGGCAGCTGCACGGCGCGCTGCTGGCCGAGATCGACCGGATCCTGGACGAGCTGGACGTGGCGAAACGCTCCGAGCGGCTCGTGGAGGAGCTGAACCGCCAGGCCCGCGAACAGCGGGAGAAGTACCCGTTGGTGGACAAGCTGCGAGGCCGCCTGCGCCTGGGACGTCCGGGACACCGCACCGCGGACGTTGCCCGCTGAGGGCTGTCGTCGTGCGCCCGCCAGGGGGTACGGGACAGCCCTTGGGACCTGTCACCGAGCCTGCTTCACGGCCCGCCCGCCTGCTGTCCTCCGGAGGAGCTGGGCATCACGGTGTGTGGTCGCGTCCGTCCCGTGAAGCGAAGACATCGAAAGCACCGGCGTCGGTTGCGCGAGCGTGCAGGACCGCAGACCACCGTGCGGTGGCGGTACTCAACGAGTTCGCGCTCTGCGGCTGCCCTTGAGAAGGACCGTTCCCCATGGCTGATCCGGACTGCGGTGCCGGAACGTGGTGGTGGCTACGCCGAATCGGGGGCCTGGCCGGTGCCGCGCTCCGTTCGGCGCACGCGGTCGAGCAGACCGGCGGGATCCGGCTCGGCCTGCAGCCCGCGGAGCAGCAGTCGCCACAGGTCATCAAGGTGTTCCTCGATATGCCGGCGTCCCTCCAGAGCGTCGGAGACGGTGTGCAGTCCGAAAAAGGCGCAGACGATGCCGTGGGCGGTGGCCGAGGGGGGCACATCGGCAGCGAGTTCCCCTTTACGGGCGGCTTCTTCGAGCAGCTGTGTGACCGCTTCGATCCAGCCGAGGAAGGGGGCGGGGAGCTGTGTGGCGATGGCTTTGCGTTCGGCCCAAAGGCGGGCTCCGGCCCGGACGACGATGTCGTCACGAAAGGCTCGGGCCACCTCGAAGCTCAGCCCGACGAGTTTCTCCAGGGCGGGCGGACCGGGCTGCCGGTAACGGCTGATCAAGTGCGGCCAGGTGGCGAAATGCTCCTCGACGATGGCGAGAGCGAGCTTCTCCTTGCTGGCGTAGTGGAAATAAATGGCACCGCTGGTGCGACCGGAATACGTACTGATGTCGCTGATGCTGGTACCGGCGTACCCTCTTTCGTCGAACAAGGTTGCCGCTGCCTCGAGAAGGGACCTGCGCGTCGTCTTCGCCCGGATCTGCACGTACACCTCAGATGTCGTTCTCGTTCCGCCGGCAGGCAACCTACCGTTTTGCGCGCCCCGGAATTCAAGGGTGCGCACGTTCGAATCTCGGTATTCCCTGGTCGTATGAGCACGTCAACGGCCAGTGCCGTAGCAAAGAGCGAGCCGCTCAGCTGGTCCCGTACGGTCGAGCGGGAGCTGGTGCACCGGACCTCGGTGGCAGAGGTCCTCCTTACGGATGTACGGCCGACAGATACCGCGCACGTCTTCCTGGCAGCGGCGTCCTGGCCGCGGGCGCATGCGACGTTCCCCCGCGACGGGTCACAGCGGCACAGCCCGCTGATCCTGGTGGAGACACTGCGTCAGCTCGGCCTCTACATCCCCCTGCGGTTCTACGCCGTTCCGGCGGCCTTCCGCGCGGTCATCACCGACCTGTACTTCCATCTCAGCCCCGCCGACGAGTTGCCCGCCCGCGCGGGAGCGACCGAGATCACCTGCTGTGCACGGGTGAGCGCCGTACGGCGGGCGGCGGACGCATCAGCCGTCGGCCTGCGACTGAACGTCACCTTCGCCGCCTGCGGGGTGACTTTCGGCCGGGGCGGCGGGGGCGTGCGATTCCTGGACGGCGCGCGCTTCGCCGCGCTGCGCGCCGGAAGTGCGGTCGATGCCGTCCCGGCTCGCCCCGCGGAGGCCACGTACCGCCCACCGCCCGCACGGCTGACCGTGAACCATCCACATGACGGCGTCCTCGCGCTCGACGAGGCCGGGCTGTTGGTGTCGCCGGCCGACCCGCTGCACCCGTTTTTCTTCGACCACCCCGCCGATCACGTACCGGGCATGGTGCTGCTGGAAGCCGCCCGGCAGGCCGCCTCGTACCGCAGCCGGGGCAGGCTGAGCCGGCCCCGCTCCGGCCGGCTGAAGGCCTCCCGGTTCACCGAACTGGCCCCACCCGCACGTGTGCTGTGTATCCGGCACGGCTCGACATGCGAATTCCACATTCTGCAGGGGGGCACAGAGACGGCGTGCGGCACGCTCGGTTATACGTAGAACACACAATATGGACATTTATGAATCTGTTGACCATCCTCTGTTGCTGTCCGTAACGTAACGATCGTTATTTTCCGGCATGGAGCGGTCAGAACTCCTCCGTGAGAGCTGCCCTCTGCCGGAAATCCCTCGCCCGGTGTCGGGCGTCCGTGAAACCGACGCTTCCCTGCCTCTCTTGCGACCGGTCGCATCGGCGCCCCCGGGCTGCGCAGAACGGAATCTCGGATGACCGCAGACAGCATCCTTTCCTGGACCCCCGCCGCCGTCGTCTTCGACTGCGACGGCACGCTGATGGACACCGAACGTCACTGGCAGGACGCCCGTGACATGGTGCTGCACAGCTACGGCTTCACCCCCTCGGCCGCATTCGCGGAAAAGGCCCGGGGGCTGCACTACACCGAATGCGGGCGCCTGATGGCCGATGTGGCCGGCCGGCCGGAACTGACCGGGGACATGACGGATTCACTGCTCGAACACTTCCGGGACCTCGTCGCCGCGGACCCCACCACCATGCCCGGGGCGCCGGAACTGGTGTATTCGACCGTGCAGTTCGCCCCGCTGGCGGTGGCCAGCAACTGCCCGCTGGAAGTCGTCGAGTCCTGCCTCGACATGGCCGGACTCCGGGATTGCTTCCGTCATATCGTGGTGCCCAACGCCACCACGAGACCCAAGCCTCATCCGGACGTCTATCTCACCGCCGCCCAGCTCTGCGGAGTGGAACCCGGTGACACGCTGGCCGTCGAGGACTCCCACTGCGGCATCCAAGCCGCCGCGGGTGCGGGCATGCGGGTGCTCGGAGTCGGCCCCCGGCCCAGTGACCAGGAGACGGCGCTGGCCGACTGGTGGGTCCACTCGCTGGAGGAACCTGCAGTGCAGGGCTGGGCCGACGCCCGCATTCCTGCCCAGAGCACCGGTCTCACGACGCCCGGCACGACGACGTCATGAGCGCGATGACGCCCTGAGCACGATGACGGCCTGACCCCGGGCGGGCTTCTTTCCAGAGCGGGCCGTGCCGTACGGCCCCCTACGTCTGGAGGCCGCTCCCGTCGTTCGCCTTGCGTGCGGGCCCGCCGGCAGTGGGAATCGTCCTGGTGGGTTCCTCTGCTGTGGCGCGGTGACCACCCAGGTGGTCGTTCTCCATGGTGGCTCCAGCCCGGGGAAATCCGGGATCGCCCGGTGCCTGCCGGCTGTCCTGCCGAATCCGTGGCCGACCTTCGGGGTGGACACGTGCAGGCAGGGCGGAGCAGGGGCCGGGCCCGTGAATCTACTTCTCGCCGGCCTCTGCAAGGGTGTGGGCCACCAGGGCGTTGGCGTGACCATGTCCCAGGCCGTGTTCGGTCTTGAGCCAGCCGACCAGCTCCAGGTGCTTGGCCAGGGGTGAAGCCTGGATGAGGGTCTTCCACTCGGCTATCGGCCGGCCGTACTTCTCCTCGATGGACGGGAAGTAACTGGCGGGTCCCTTCACGGTTTTCGTCATGGCCGACAGCCTGCCACCCGGCACTGACAACGCAGCCTGCCCGCACACATGCTGCCGAGGAGCGGAGGAGACGGAGGGCTTCGAGCTGGGGATCAGTTCCGGGGGGCGCCTCCGGGGACGCCTCCGGGAGTCACGTCCGGATCGCTTCTCGGCGCCAAGTCCGCTGCAAGGAAGTTGAGTTCGTGAGGGGTGCAGGCGGTGGTGGTCACACCTGCTGTCCATCGGGATTCCCGTGGGTCGACGGTTGCCTCAAAGGCTCCGGCCCGTGGTCGAAAACGAGATGCGGGTGGCCTCCGGCGCTGACAGGCTGCGCCCGTGAATCGTGAACAGATCTCCGGAATCGCCCATGCCAACCACCCGATCAAGTCTCCGCTCGACGACGATTCGGTGCGCCGGCTGCTGGACCGCGGTGTCCCCCGTGGCGACGCGCGTGTGCTCGACCTCGGTTGCGGCGGCGGGGAATGGCTTCTGCGCGCCCTGGTCGCGCACCCGCACCTGCACGCCGAGGGTGTCGACATCTCCGAGGAAGCCTTGGCCCGAGCCGGCCGGGCGGCAAGCGGCCTCGGCGTCCAGGAACGCCTTGTCCTCCACCACCTGCCGGCCGCGGACTTCGTCTCCGCGCAGCCGTTCGACCTGGTGCTCAGCGTCGGGGCCGGTCATGCCTTCGGCGGTCTGCTGCCCACCCTGGCGGTGGCACGCAAGCACCTGGCTCCGGGCGGCCGCGTCCTGATCGGTGAGGGGTTCTGGGACCGCGAACCTTCCCAGGAGGCCGTCGAGATGCTCGGAGACTTCGCCGACCTGGCGACCACCGTGGACCGTGTCGTCGCCGACGGATGGACTCCCGTCGACGGGCACGTCAGCACACGCCGTGAACTGGACGACTACGAATGGGCCTGCTGGGGGTCGCTGGCGTCATGGGCCCTTGACCACCCGGCCGATCCGGACGGCCCGCAGGCGCTCGCGACGGCCACCACCCGGCGCTCCGAATGGCTGCGCGTCTACCGGGACACCTGGGGCTTCGTTTCCCTGGTGTTGCGTCGGAAGTCCGGATGAGTGGGGCCGGTGTGCGCGCCGGCCGCGACGGGCGTGCCTTTCCGGCCCGGGGGAGCGGCGCCGCCGTGGCCGACGAGGATAGACCCACCCCGGCACCTAAAGCAACTAATTTGCTTTAGGTGCCGGGGTGGGTCTATCCTCGCCTAAGGCGAAGGCTTAGCTTTTGCTGGAAGGTTGGCTGCTGGGTCGCGGCTCGGCAATCACGCACGCATCTACGAAGGGCATCCATGAGCGCCGACGAACTCACTGCCGCGGAGGCCGCCCGATGGGCGCTCCGCGCCGGGCTCCCGCTGGAGGGGGAACGCCACGCCGATGTGGCCGCCATCGCGAACCACATCCACGCCGTCATCGGCACCTTGCGCGAACTCGACTTCGGGGAGACGCTCCCCGACACCCCCGTTACCCATGCTGTCGGACAGGAGATGACGGATGCGTCCCTTTGAACTGACCCTCGCTCAGGCCTCCGTTGCCGTAAGGGAGGGGGAACTGTCGCCGGTGGAGCTGACCGGTTCCGTGCTCGAACGCATCGGCGCCGTCGAGGAGCACCTCGGTGCTTATGTCGCAGTGGCGGACGAGGCGGCGCGGGTTTCCGCCGAGGGTGCGGAACGCGATATCGCCGCCGGCCGGCACCGCGGCCCGCTGCACGGCATGCCCTTCGGGCTGAAGGACCTCATCGACGTCGCCGGTGTGCCGACCACGGCCAGTTCCCGGGTCAGGGCGGCTCATGTCGCGCAGGCGGACAGCACCGTCGTCACACGACTGTCCGATGCCGGGGCGGTCCTCCTGGGGAAGACGCATACGCATGAATTCGCCTACGGGCTGACGACGCCCCAGACGCGCAACGCCTGGGACCCCGGACGCGTCGCGGGCGGGTCGAGTGGCGGTTCCGCGGTCGCGGTGGCCGCCGGAGCGGCCACCTTCGCCCTGGGCACGGACTCCGGAGGCTCCGTCCGCGTCCCCGCGGCACTGAACGGCGTCGTCGGGCTCAAGCCGACGTACGGCCTCATCTCCCGGCATGGCGTCACCGCACTGTCCTGGTCGCTGGACCACGTAGGTCCGCTCACACGCACGGTCCAGGACGCGGCGCTCGTGCTCGCCGCGCTCACGGGCCACGACCCCAAGGACCCGACCAGCCTCCGTGCGGCCCGGTGCGACTACCCGCTCCAGCATGGCGGGGACTTGACGGGTCTGCGGATCGGCGTACCTGCCAACTACTACTTCGACCGCGTCGCACCCGAAGTCGAAGCCGCCGTGCGAGGTGCCATCGCCCAGATGTCGGATCTCGGGGCCGAACTCGTCGAGGTCGAGATTCCGATGACCCGCTATGTCCAGGCGACCGGATGGGGCCTGATGGTCCCGGAGGCGACCGCCTACCACGAGAGGACACTGCGGTCGGTGCCCGAGCTGTATGCGCCGGATGTCCGGGTGCTGCTGGAGGCCGGCGAGCTGGTTTCCGCCGGCGACTATCTGCGGGCTCAGCGGGCCCGCACTCTCATGCGCCGGGCGTGGGCGCAGATGCTCGACCGGGTCGATGTGATCGCCGCGCCCACCGTGCCGATGACGGCCGTCAAGACCGGCCAGGAGACCGTCGAATGGCCCGACGGTACGACGGAGAGCGTCTCCGACGCCTATGTGCGGCTCTCCGCTCCCGCGAACATCACCGGGGTGCCGGCGCTGACGGTGCCGGTCGGCCGTGATCATGCGGGCCTGCCCATCGGAATGCAGCTGATGGGACCGCCCATGGGCGAAGCCGTCGTGCTGCGGGCCGGTCATGCTTATGAATCGGTCCAGAGCCGTTGCGGTGCACTGGCCGCGGTGGCGGGATGAAGAGCGGCTGACGGGGTGTAGGCAGACGCCGGCTGTCGGCCGTTCCCCGAAGCAGTCTGTACAGATACAGACCCTGAGTGCCCATATCCATCCGGACCCGGGAAGGTGAGATCAGAGGGCAGCCAGGTCGTTTCGTTCGGATCATCTGCTCGTTCTTGGTTGTCATCGAGCAGGAGCCGTCACGCAGGTGATGGGCGGCCCAAGGCCGTCGAGCGATGCCTCGGTGGACCTTTGTCCGGCGCGGGCCTCTTCCTCGTCAGTTCGTGCCCGGTAGAGCGCGTTCGAGGAGGATCTCGGCTGCTGCTCGCGCGTGCCGGCCGTAGTCCGCTTCGCCCAGCACCATGGCGCGGCTGGCCGCACCGTCCGCGAGGGTGACCAGCTGTTCGGCGAGTGCGACGGGTTCCCGGCAGCCCAGCTCCCTCACCAAGGCAGTGACCAGTTCAGTCATCCGCAGTTTCTGTTCGCGGGCATGGGAATGGACCGCGCTCTTCGGGTCGGGGAACTCCGCGGCGGCATCGATGAACGGGCATCCGCGCACCGGATCCGCGTCCGCCGCGGGTTGGTCGAACAGTCCGAGGATCCGCTCTCTTGGGGGGATGTCCTCGCGGGTCAGCACGCTCTCCAGGGTGGCGCCCGACGACGCGAGGTCCTGCAGGTGGGCGATGACCAGGTCGCTCTTGGTCCGAAAGTGCGCGTAGAGCGTGCGCTTGGACACCGGCGCTTTCTCCGCGACCTGTTCCATGCCGGTCGCATTGATCCCCTGGGCCGCGAACAGTTCGGCGGCGGCAGCCAGGATGCGCTCCCGGCCCCCACGCCCCCCTCGTCGAGGTGCGGCAGTCGTCGTACCCATGAAGCAAGTATACGTAGTCGTTTACCTCGGCCGGGTCGGTTCGCTAGGGTTGCCCCCAAGTAAACGACTCCGTTTACATGTGCAGTCCCTGAGGAGTGTTCCATGAACAGGCCAGTCCCCACCGGTCCCGCCGATCCCACCGAGCTGAGTGGCTGCGCGGAGAAGCTGATACGCGAGCGTCACGCGACACGGGCGTTCCGCCCGGCGGCCGTGCCTGCAGACACGATGCGCGCGATCTTCTCCCTGGCCGGCGCCGCGCCGTCCAACTCCAATGCGCAGCCCTGGCAGGTGGAGGTGGTGAGCGGCGCCACGCGGGAGCGTCTGGCGCATGCTTTGCAGGCGGCCCACGCCGAGAAGCGCACCTCGGCGGACCTCCCGTATTCCGAGGACATGTACGCGCAGGTGCACCAGGTTCGCCGGGCCGCATTCGGAGCCGGGCTGTACGGAGCGCTGGGCATCGACCCTGACGACCGTGCGGCACGTGCGGCCTACGACGCGGAGAGCTTGCGTTTCTACGGCGCGCCACACGCGGCGTTCCTGTTCGTCAACGGTGACGGCGGGCCACGGCTGGCCGCTGACGTCGGCGGCTACATGCAGACCCTTTTGCTGGCGATGACTGCGTACGGCGTGAGCAGTTGCCCGCAGGGACTGCTCAGCTTCTACGCCGACACGGTCCGAGGCGAACTCGGCGTCACCGGAGGAAAGCTGCTCGTGGGCATCTCCTTCGGCTATGCCGATGAGACCGCGCCAGTGAACCGGGTGACGACTGGGCGCGCCGCCCTCGAGGCGACCACAGCCTTCCACGACTAGTGTCCTGCGCCGGTAGTCCATAGTTAGATCTCGTATGAGTTCTTCTGCCGGGGTTCCGGTGCCGCGCCGTGGTCCGAAGTTGGAACCGCTGCTGCTCGGCGATGACGAGCGTGTTGTTTTGGAACGCTGGACGAGGCGGGCGAACTCCGCCCAGGCGCTGGCGTTACGGGCGCGGATCGTGCTGGCGTGCGCCGGCCCCGATGTCCCGCCCATCGTCGAGGTGGCCCGCCACCTGCGGATTTCCGCGGATACGGTCCGCAAGTGGCGGCGGCGGTTCCTCGCTGAGCGGCTGGACGGCCTGACCGATGAGCCCCGGCCGGGCCGGCCGCCCACCATCGGTGTCGACCAGGTCGAGGCGGTCGTGATCGCCACACTGGAGGAGATCCCGAAGAACGCCACGCACTGGTCGAGGAAGTCGATGGCCGAGCACAGTGGCCTGTCCAAGTCCACCGTCGGCCGAATTTGGCGGAGGTTCCAGCTCAAGCCGCACCTGACGGACACCTTCAAGCTGTCGACGGACCCCTTCTTCGTGGAGAAGGTCTGTGACGTCGTCGGGTTGTACTTCGACCCGCCCGAGGGCGCGGTAGTCCTGTCGGTGGACGAGAAGTCGCAGATTCAGGCCCTGGACCGGTCCCAGCCGGTACTGCCGATAATGCCGGGCATGCCCGAGCGGCGTACTCACGACTACGTCCGCAACGGGCTGACCACCTTGTTCGCCGCCTTCGACGTTGCCACCGGAGAAGTCATCGGCGCCCTGCACCGCCGGCACCGGGCGGCGGAGTTCAAGAAGTTTCTGATCCGGATCGACAAGGAGGTGCCCGCGAACCTGCAGATCCACCTGATCTGCGACAACTACGGCACCCACAAGACGCCCGCGATCAGGACGTGGCTGGGCAAACACCCCCGCTTCCACGTCCACTTCACCCCGACCGGCTCCTCCTGGATGAACCAAGTCGAGCGATGGTTGGGTCTGTTGACCGACAAGCTCATCCGACGCGGCGTCCACACCTCCGTGAAGGCCCTGGAAGACGACATCGCCGCATGGATCGACACGTGGAACGAGAATCCACGGCCATTCGCCTGAACCAAGACCGCCGACGAGATCCTCAACTCCCTCGCCAGCTACCTCACGAAGGTCGGAACCGGTAGCCAGAAATCAGAGGATGACTAACCCTCAGGATTTCCGGCGCATCACACTAGCGCGTGCCCACCTCGCGCCCCGTCCATGCGGCCAGTCGGGTGTAGGGGTCCGCGTCCGGCGGTGCCTGGCGGACGGGCCCGAAGGGCACGTGCGGGCCCCGTCCGTCAGCCGGCAGCGCGCGCTGCGCGATGTCCATCGCGAACTCGCCGATCGCCGGGTCGAGTTGTGCTGGCGTATCGAGGACCTGTGCCACATCCCACGTGTGGGTCGCCACCTCCATCACGTACCCGTTGAGTGCTGCGCGGCCCGGCATGGTGCCCCACGACATCTCCACCATGCGCTCCAGCACGGCATCGTCGGCCCACGCGGCGGCTGCCCGGGTTCGTGCCCGAGCCACCGCGCCCGGCCAGTCATCGTCCGCGACGAAGTCTACCTGCGGGTACAAATCCAACGCCCGCCCGCCCTCAGCCACATAGGCGATGCGGTGCACCGCGCCCACGACATGACCGAGTAGCGCGCGCAGATCGAACTCGGCACAAGGCGTGGGGCGCTCCAGCAGCAGCGGGGGGACAGTGGCAGTCAGTTCCTCGAACTGATCCAGCGAACGCAGGAAGAGCAAACGGGGGTCCATAGCGACTCCTTGACAGTGTCGATGCGTCCAAGCTTTATACAACACACAGTATCCCGCCCAAACCTGATATCCAGCGTCAGGATTTACGCCCGCCTTTTGGGAAAGCCGACCTGACTCATCCCACTTTGACAGAGAGGGAAGCGCGGCCACTGTTCGTCCGCACGGCCGAGGGCACCCACGACGCGCTGGGGCTGGGCGCGGCCATAGCCCCAGCGCAGACCTGCGCCTGGCGCAGGTCTGCGCCTGGCGCAGGTCTGCGCACGTCGGTTCATGAATCCTTGACCGATCCTTTACTCATGTTGCTCATACACAGGTCTTCGTTCATTGCCTGTCGTATTCCCACATTCATGGCCGCCGGCAAGGAGCCGCACTGCGTCGGCCCGTGTCATTTCGACGGCGAGGGTGCCGGAAAGTTCGGGATGACACAGGTGCGTCTTCCTCAGCCTGTAGGAATGCAACTAGCTGCAATTGAAACGGATGCCATACGGTGTCCGTTGTCCAAGAGGCCAAAAGCCTCTCATTTATCGCCCAGGAGGGCACGATGTTTGCTCGCACTCGGGGAAACCGGCGCTTCGGAGGTCGCCGGAGACAACGCCCGGTGGCGGTGTGGATGCCGATGATGGCCGCGGGGGCGATGTTCCTCAGTGCATGCGGCGGGCAGGGCACCGCCGCCCACGGCACATCACAGATATCGGCTTCGAGTGACAGGGGTTGCTCGACTCACGACTCCTCGTCACACTCGACCACACTGTCGCCGACGATTGCTGGACACCGCAGAACCGTGATCGTCCACGTGCCCAAGCACTATGACGGCTCGAGCAAGGTGCCACTTGTGCTCAACATGCACGGCAGTGCGAGCAACGCTGCCCAGCAGGAGCTGATATCGGGCATGGACGCCACCAGCGACGCCAAGGGGTTCATCGTGGCCTACCCCCAGGCGCTCATCTCTGAATCAGCGGCACCCCAGGGTGCGCAGTACGCCGGTTCAGGGTTCGACTGGAACGTTCCCGGCGTCACACTCCTCGGCGGCAGGCCGGTACCGAAGAATTCCGCCGACGACGTCGCGTTCCTGACCCAGCTGGTGGGCTACTTGGAGCAGAGTTACTGCATCTCCCACACGCAGGTCTTCGCGACTGGTTTGTCGGGAGGCGCGCGGATAACCGACGAGCTCGCCTGCGACTCGTCGACCACGTTCGCTGCCGTAGCTCCGGTCAGCGGGCTACGGCGGCCGACGCCGTGTCCCACGGCCCGGCCGGTGCCGGTCATCTCCTTCCATGGAGCAAAGGATCCGATTGATCCTTACCAAGGCAACGGGATGTCGCACTGGACCTACTCCGTACCACAGGCGGCGGCCTACTGGGCTCAGCAGAACCGCTGCGATCAGCACGCGACATCGTCCAGTGGCAACGGATTTACCCTCACCCGTTACCCGGGATGCGCCAAGGAATCCGACGTTGAGCTGTACACCCTCACTGAGGAAGGCCATGAATGGCCGGGCGGGCCGCAGTTGCCGGCGACCGTGGTAAGCCATCTCGGTGCCCAGTCGAATGCCGTCGATGCCAACGACACCATGTGGTCATTCTTCGAGGCACATCCGATGCGATGACCGGGCTCGATTTCAGACGCGATACCCCTCTGATGCCGACAACGGCTTCGTGAAGCTACTGAGCGGTCGGCTTCACACATCAGGGTCGGCGACGATCTCCTCAGCGGCCGCCGCCGACCCTGACGTCGTCGGTTGCGTTTCCCCGACCGGCCGCTCAGGCGTCCTCACGGAACCGGGCCCTGTCTCGTGACCGGTACACAACCAGAAAGAGCTGTTGCACCATGACCGACGGCAGGGCCGTCTGGCTTCCCTATCGCCCGGAACTCATCGCCGGCCTTCCGGACGGACTCACCTACTACCACTGGGACGGTTCCGGCTCCCTGCCCGGTGACCCCGCGGACATACGGTTCCTGGTGGGACTCCCGGCCCCCGGCGCGGAGAAACCGCTGAGCCGCGTGCTGCCCCTCGCCCGGAATCTCGAGGTGCTCCAACTGCTCAGTTCGGGATACGAGAACATCCTGCCGCTGGTGGACCGCATGCCGCCGGGCCTGCTGGTGTCCACCGGGCGGGGTGTGCACCGCGAAGCCACCGCGGAGTTGGCGGTCACCTTGCTGCTCACACTCTCCCGCGGCATCGACGACTTCGTACGCCGGCAGCCCGAGGGCACCTGGACGCGCGGCATCTGGCACACGTTGCTCGGCAAGCGTGTCCTGATCGTCGGCCACGGAGCCGTCGGCACGGCCGTCGCCGCCCGGCTGAGCCCGTTTGGCAGCGAGGTCGTCCCCGTCGCCCGCACCGCGCGCATCGACGCCGGACGCCAGGTGCATGGCGCACAGGAGCTGCCCGCGCTGCTGCCGACGGCGGACGCGGTCATCCTGTGCGCGCCGCTGACCGACGAGACACACCGCATGCTGGGCCCCGCCGGGCTGGCGCTGTTGAAGGACGGCGCGCTCCTGGTGAACGTGGGCCGAGGTGAACTAGTGGACACCGACGCCCTGACCCGCGAGGTGAGCGTCGGCCGGCTGCGGGCCGCCCTCGACGTCACGGACCCCGAACCGCTGCCTTGCGATCATCCGTTGTGGAAGCACCCCGGCGCGCTGATCACTCCGCACGTCGGAGCCTTCACGGACGCCTTCGCCCGGATGACCGAGGAATTCCTCGTCCGGCAGTTGCACCGCTTCGCACAAGGTGAGCCGGTGCAGAACATCATGCTCACCGCGCACGGGCACCAGCGCAGCCGGAGCGTCGAGGACGCGACGGGCGACCAGGGGTACAACAGCGATGACCAAGCCGCATAGGGGGACGACGGCAGTCGCACACGAGGACTGCCGGCGGACAGCACTCATCCCCGTGCCCGGCACTGACCCGGCCCAGGTGTTCGAGGCGTACGAGGACGAGGGCCACTTCGATCCCGGGGCGGCGTGGGCGTCCTTCACCGCCGACTGGAACTGGGCCGCCCCGCTGCCCCACGCCGTCGCGCACTCCAGTCCCGAGGGCGCTCCGGTCGCCCGGCCGGTACCGGGCGGTTACGCGCTCTCCGGGCGGTGGTGCCTGCCGAGGGAGACCGGGGCCGGGCAGTGGCTGGCTCTGCCGCTCGCCGGTCTGCGGGAAGCGGGCTGCCAAAACGCCCTGGCGATCCCTCCGGACCGGCCGGACGTCTTCGTGATCGCGTCGAAGAGGCTGCCGCGAACGACGGGAGGCGGCCTGCACGCCGTCCACTTCCCGGCCGATTCGGACATCTCCTTCCGGCTGGAGGACCTCCACGTTCCCACCGGCTTCGCCACCCACGCGTCGGGCACCCCGCTGTCGGCGCGGGAGACCTCTTTCCTGTGGACGGCGGTCGCCGGCATGGCGCTGGGCGCCGCGCGCCGGCTGACGGAAGAGCTGGCCATGCTGGGCCCGAGCCCGGCAGTTGACTCCCTCAGCTCCGCCGCCACTGCGGCTGCCGAGCTGACGGCACTGTTGCGCCACGAGCGGCTGGGGTTCACCGCGGAGCTGTACAACCGACCCGGGCTGGGACAGTTCATCTCCCTTGCCGCCCGTGAGCCCCTGGTGGACCGCGTGCGGCGTGCGGCTGCGGTGGCGCACCACGTGGTGACCGCGGCCTACGAGCGGGCGATCCCCTTCTTCACCAAGGACGGAGACCATCCTTTGGAGTCTCTCGTTGTGGACAGCGCCGCGGTCCTTCAGCATCTGAGGGCTACGGTGGATCTTCTGCCGATCGAAGATGTCGACTCCCCGCTTGGAGGGTGACACGTGACGACCGTCGCGTATCAGGGCGAACCCGGTTCGAACTCGGCGGCCGCCACCCAGCGTCTGTTTCCCGGAAGCACGGAGCTGCCGTGCACCGGCTTCGAGCAGGCGTTGGACGCGGTGACACTCGGCGCCGCGGACCTGGCGGTGATCCCGGTGGACAACTCCGCTGCCGGACGCGTCGCCGACGTGCACCATCTGCTGCCGCAGTCAGGCCTGTTCGTGATCGGGGAGTACTTCCTCGCCATCCACTTCGACCTCATGGCCGTCCGCGGCGCGACATTCGGCGGCGTGGAGTGCGTACGCAGCCATGTGCACGCGCTCGGGCAGTGCCGGAAGGTGTTGCGTGAGGGCGGCTGGCGCACCCTCGTCAGCGACGACACGGCGGGGGCCGCCCGTGAGGTGGCGGAGCTGGGCGACCTGCGGCACGCGGCGCTCGCTCCGCCCGCCGCGGCCCGGCACTACGGACTGGATGTGCTGCGGGCGGGTGTCGAGGACGACCCGGAGAACACCACACGGTTCGTCGTACTCTCCCGCGAGGCCGTCTTCGCACCCCTCACCGACGAGCCGACGATGACGAGCCTGTTCTTCGCGGTACGCAACATCCCCAGCGCCCTGTACAAGGCGCTCGGTGGCTTCGCCAGCAGCGCCGTCAACCTCACCAAGATCGAGAGCTACCAGATGGGCGCCGGCCTCAACCCGAGCTGCTTCTACGTCGAGATCGAAGGCCACCCCGACCAGCCCCACGTCGCGCTCGCCCTGGAAGAACTGCGCTTTTTCTCCACCGAGGTTCGACTCCTCGGCGTGTACCCGGCACACCCACACCGCCAACGCGAACGCGAACGCATCCAGTGACCACCACGACCCCCACACGACGACGGCCGCCCCACAAAAGAGCGGCCGTCGCCGCATCTCAGCACCAGAGCACGCAATGCCTCGGGGTTGGCCGGGCGGCCGGGGCATCGGAGCGGATAAGTCCACGTCTTCGCAACCAGCCTCGCGTGCCGGCGCAGCACCACGGTACGCGGGTGACCAGAAACTTCAGCGGTGATCGGTGACGGTGACACAGTCCGGGCGTTCAACGCTGTGCCCGATCGAGCCGTATCCCCTATGACTCACTTCACAGGCTAGGAGAAACATGAGGGCGTGGCGCGACTGCGGGACGGCAGAGCGTGGGCGTGGTTAAGGCTTGGCGGGCGCGTCGGCGGCCAGTGGGCCCGGATGATGACCACCCTCAGAGCCTGCGGGACGAGGGAGAGGTCCAGGCGGCCTACGACCAGTTCGGCGGGGAGTTGTTCGGCTTTGTGTTCAACGCTCTGGGCGACCGGCAGCTCTCCGAGGATGTGGTCCAGGAGGTATTCGTTCGTGCGTGGCGCTCCTTCGATGCTGCGAAAGGCAGCCTTCGCACATGGCTGTTTGCCATCGCCCGTAACGCCATCGTCGACGCGCTGCGCCAGCGTGCGGGCCGGACCGTGGTTGGTTTGGAGAGCCGGGACGCGGAGCTGTCCGGCAAGAGGAACTCTGACCCTGATCCGCTGGATCATCTGTTGCAGAGGATTCAGCTGGATGAGGCTCTTCGCCGGCTGAGCCCGGAGCATCGTCAGGCCGTGGTCCGGGTCTACTTCGGCGGCGAGACATGCGTGGAGTTGGGCCGGCAGCTTGGTGTCCCGGCCTCAACCATGCGCAGTCGGCTGTACTACGGCGTGCGTTCCCTGCGACTGGTGCTGGAGGAAAACGGATGGCTGGCGCCATGAGTACGGCCTGCCGGGATGTCCGGCTGATGCTGGCAGAGTGCCTGATGCTGGGACTTCCGTTGCCTGCGGCCGTCACTGGGCATCTGGACGACTGCCAGGAGTGCTGCCGGGACGCATCTGACATCAAGGACGTCTATCGAACGTTGCGACGAACCTGGCCTCATCACCTCAGCCCCACGGAGGTGCCGCTCCCGCCTGGTCTCGGCGCCAAGGTCCACGTGGGTATCACGGAGGCACGTCAGGTTCGCACCCGCCGTCGTCGTCGCCTTGCGGTGGGAGCAGCGGCTGTCGCGGCTGTGGTGGCGGCCGTCACCACTCCTGTCTGGTTCGGACAGCGGCCGCCGGCACCACGCAGTGCTGTCGCCGTGGCCCGCGAAGGACAGATGGTTCCCCACGCATGGGGCACCGAAGTTCCCGTCGTGCTGACCGGCTTGCACCCTGGCCAGACCTACCGTGTGATGACTGCCGACGCATCTGGGAATTGCACGCCGGGCGGCAGCATGCGCGTCTCCGAGGACGAGACCGTGCACATGCGGATCATGGCGGCCATGCCACGTGAGGCCATTGCGGCAGTGCTCGTGGAAGACCAGAGCGGCAAAGTGATGGCGCGGCTGCCCATTGTCCGGACCCGCCAGGCCTCTTCGTAATGTCAACGGCGGCCTGCGCGGGCCCTGCGAGGCCCGCGCAGGCCCAGATGCGTCCTCCTCCTACAGGGAGCCGGTGACCAGTTGGAGCGCGAGGCTGGTGACGGAGACGACCACCCACAGGCAGCCGCCGAGTATCAGCGGGCGCGGCCCGGTGCGGCGCAGACCGACCAGGTCGGTGCAGAGGCCGATCGCGGACAGCGCGACGGTGATGAGGAAGACAGACAGCTCGCTGAGCCCCTGGTGGGCTGCGGCCGGGATGAGTCCGGCAGTGTTGGCTGCGGCGATGAGCAGGAAGCCGACGAGGAACCACGGCACCAACTTGCCTACCCGCTCTTGTGGCCGGGCGTGCTGGTCGGCGGCGACGTCAGTGTTGGTCGCAGCGGCAGTGGTGTGACCGGTAGCGAGCCGGTCCCGACCTGGAGAATCTGGGACAGTGACAGTTGGGAGCCGAGCACGACGACTGCCGACTGCAGGAGGAATTTGCTCGCGGTCTTGATGTCCGGGCACAGCAGTGCGGCCGGCTTGATCACGGTGGCGAGCAGCACGCCCAGGACGATGCCGGTCACCGGGCCACCGACGATGGGGAACAGCCGGCCCACCACCGTGGCCACTACGGCGATGGCCACGCGAGAGCCAGTCCGGGCAGGCGGGAAGTGAAAGCCGCAGGTTGGTAGGGGTGGTGGGCACGGCCGGGTCCGGGAGGAGCTGCTCGGTCTGGGTTTCTTTACGCATGACCTCGACTCTGGCCCGCTGCCTGCCATCCCAGTACCCCCCTCCAGATCATGGGGAGGTCATAAATGAAACCTTGGACTGGCCGAAGATCCGGCAAGGTGTGAAACCTGGTTAATCCGCCCCGCCGTTGTCCGGGCATCGGAAACGCCAGGGCAGCCAGCAGCACCCTGTGGCCTGGTTCTCATGTCGGCTTGCGCGGTCCAGTCCGCGGTGGGATGGGCGGTCGTGTCCAGGATGCGGATACGGCGAGCCACGGCGAGAACGTTCGCACCCCGTACGGCGCCTGGTGTGGGGTGAGGTGATCCCCGCATGTCCGGCTGACGACTGGACACTTGGGAGGGCGGCCGAGGTCCTCGACCAGCCTGAGCGCGTGGCTGTCCTGGCCGCGCCGGTGCGCGCGGCGAAGCGGTGAGACTGATCGAGACGCCGCGGGCGAGGGTGAGATGTGGATCACTGTTCTCCGCTTCAACGCCGCGACGGTCGGTGAGCGTATGTCTCCCGTCAATTGTTGCGAGGAGGAGAACGTGAAGGATCACGAGCAGACGGGCCCGCCCGAACCGACGCGGGCGGAACCGCTGTCGCGCCGCGAGCGGCCGACCCGGCGCGCGGTTCTGGGGGCGGTCGCGATCGGCGGGATCACCGCGGTCGGCGCGGGTGCATGCGCCTGGGCCGGGGGCTGGCTGCCGTCCGACCGCCTGACGCCTGCGAAGTTCGCCGACCGGTTCGAGCAGGTATACGGGGCACACGACGGCTTCCGCCGCAACCACGCCAAAGGCGT
Source organism: Streptomyces sp. NPDC054765 (assembly GCF_053612065.1). NCBI lineage: Bacteria > Bacillati > Actinomycetota > Actinomycetes > Kitasatosporales > Streptomycetaceae > Streptomyces > Streptomyces sp. NPDC054765. The sequence continues at coordinate 46,372 of NZ_JBSHBP010000026.1, forward strand.
GAGTGCGTCAGGGACCTTCGTCAGCAACGGCGCGGGCGTCGAACTGTCGAGCGCCGCCGTATTCGCCCCGGGCTCCACGCCGGTGACCGCGCGCTTCTCCCTGTCCGGCGGCCTGCCCACGGTCGCGGACGCGAACGCCACCACCCGCGGCTTTGCTGTGCTCTTCCACCTGAACAACGGCGAGCAGTGGCGCACCGCGATGGTCAACCTGCCCGTCTTCCTCGACAGTGTGCCTCAGGGCTTCTACGACCGGCTGCTCGCCACCGCGCCCGTGCCGACGACAGGGCAGGCCGATCCGGCGAAGCTCGCCGCGTTCCTTGCCGCATACCCAGAGACCGCGCGCGCGATGGCGTTGATCAAGAAGACGTCGCCGGCCAGCGACTTCTCCAACAGCACCTTCCGCGGCCTCAACGCCTTCCACCTGACCAACCAGGCGGGCAAGTCGATACCCGTCCGCTGGAGCGTCGTACCTGAGGACGCCTTCCGACCCGGCTCGAAGGCCGGTCAAGCCGATCACGACTACCTGTTCCACGCGCTGATCGAGCGTGTGCAGTCCGGCCCCGTGCGCTGGCGCCTGATGATCACGCTCGGCGCGCCCGGCGACCCCACCCACGACGCCACCCTGCCCTGGCCCGCCACCCGGCCACAGGTCGACGTCGGCACATTGACCATCGACGCCCTGCACACCGAGGAGGCGGGAAACGCACGGGACGTCAACTTCGACCCGCTCATCCTTCCGCAGGGCATCAGCCCGTCCGACGATCCGCTGCTCAACGCGAGATCGGCCGTCTACACCCAGTCCTACCAGCGCAGGACCCGCGAGCCACACCAGCCCAGCGAGGTCAACGTTGAGGAAGTCGAGGCCGGACATGAACACTGAGCCGACGGACCCCGGGACGAGGTACACGGTCACCGCCCGCGTCCTGCACTGGACCATGGCGATACTGGTACTCACCACGCTGTTCATCGGCGTGTTCATGGTCACCTCCATCTACGACTTCCACCTGCTGGTCACCATCCACGAACCACTCGGCTTCGCGATCCTCGCGCTGGGCCTGGTACGGATCGGCTGGCGACTGACCCATACCCCGCCGCCGTTGCCGACCGGCATGCCCAGGCTCGAACGGCTGGCCGCGACATATTCCGAGCGGCTCATCTACCTCTTGTTGCTGCTCCAGCCCTTGTTCGGCTGGGCGCTGGTTTCCGCCTCCGGACAGCCAGTGGTCCTGTTCGGGTTCTGGTACCTGCCGGCCATCGCGCCGATGAACACCACGCTCTTCGCCGTTCTGCTGCGCGCCCACGAGGTCACCGCGTACGTCCTCTACGCTCTCGTCCTCGCACACCTGGCCGGAGTGGTGTGGAACACACTCGTGATCAGGAACCGCGTACTGCAACGCATGACCTTCCGGCGTCGGCCCAAGTCGACGGCGTCACCCGCACCTACCCGCGAACCTCAGGCCGACCGTACTGAAGGCCCGCCGTAGACCCAAGGCCGCGACGCTGTGTTGATCCGAACTGTGGGCAGCGGTATGACGTTCGGGTCGTCGAAAGGCGCGAGGTGGTTTCGGCCTTGGTAGGGCCGGTGACTGTCGAAGTGACGGGTGCGGTGGTGAACGCCGGCCCGCCCTGCCGGGCCGACGGCTTGAGAGGGGGGTGGCGGGCGCTTCCCGTCACCCCCGCGGTACTCGTCAGGCCCCGTTGCGCCGCCGCACCGAGAACACCGCACCCGCGCCCACCACGACGGCGGCCCCTGCCACCCCGGCGATCAGCGGGAGTTGCGAGGACGCACCGGTGTCGGCCGGCTCGTTGCCGGACGACGCGGACGCACCGGAACCGGTCGAGCCCGAAGTGCCCCCGTCGCGGCGCCGGCTTCCACTGCCACCTGCTGCGAGGCGATGGTGACGTGCCCGAAGTCGCCCTGGATCTCGTCCTTGTAGGCGCCGACCGCGACGGCGTAGGCCGGGCCGGCCGGCGCGCCCGCGTCGACGCTGACGCGCAGCGGGATTTTGACGGTGACGATCTGCTGGATGTACAGCTCGCCGAGTTCTCCCAGGGGTACCGGCTCGCCGCCCTCGTCCCGCACCTCCACTTCGACTCCGGGCGCCCGGCGCCCGCAGCTGGCCAGGGACTCGGGCCGGTGCAGGTCGTGTTCCTGGGGGTGAGTTCGGCGACGATCCCGCTCTCGGATGCTGAGTACATCTGGTGCAGTACCGGACCGAAGCGCTCGATCGCCTGCTTGAGACGTGCAGGGGCGGCGGCCGCACCGGCGTAGTGGAGATTCGTCAACGTACGAGTCGGAAGTCCGCACGTAGCTGTTGTAGTAGCTGCTCCGATGAACGACCAACTTGGGCAAGCCGGTAGTACCACCCGTGTAGAGAAGTGTCGCGATGTGGTGGCTGTCGGCGGCATCGTGGAGCGAGAGGCCGGCACTGCCGGACGCTGCTTCCAGGAAGTCGGCCGCTATCGATGACGCGCCGATGCTGAAGGTATGCGGAATATCCGTTTGATCGACAATTTTGCTGGTCCGATCCTCGAAGACCGGGTCGAACAGGAGCATCTTGACGTCGGCGTGCCGGATCAACGCTTCGAGCTCGCTGTTGCCGGGCTCGGGCGGCACGAAGACCAGTTGACACCCTGCGAACAGCCAGTTGCAGTAGGAGCGCCTCGGGAGAGTTCTCCACGAACAGCGCCACTCCGTCCCCGTCCGCCGGCCCGATACTCCGCAGAGCTGCGGCGAAGCGCAGCACCGTACTGACAGCCTCGGTGCCGCTGACTCGCCGTGCCCCCGCGACGATCGCGTCACGACCGCCTTTCTCCGAGAGCCGTTGCAGGACCGAGACGGTGTAGTTCTCACTGCCAGTGATCTTGTTCATGATTCTTCTTCGTGCTTGCGCGTGCCTTCCGGGGGCACGCCCCCCCGGAAGGCTGACCACTAAATGACAGCCGCCGAGGCCCTGGCCACCACCCGCGAGGCGGCGCATGCCTGCATCGCGCACTCGGCGCGCTCCGGCGGGGCGGCTCACAGGAAGGTGCGGCCCTCGCCCCGGTAGGTGGGGACGGAGGCGGTGATCCGGTCGCCTTCGACGAGGCGGAGTGCGTCGAAGCGCTCGCACAGCTCGCCGGCCTTGGCGTGGCGGAACCAGACGCGGTCGCCGATGCGGAGGTCGTCGGCGGGGGAGCCGAGGAGCGGTGTCTGTACCTCGCCCGCCCCCTCCTGGGGGTCGTAGCGCAGCCCTTCGGGCAGGTGGGGCGTGGGCAGGCGGTCACGGCCGGCCACGCCGGAGGCCGGGTAGCCGCCGCCGAGCACCGTCGCCACGCCGGGACCGGGCCGGTGCACCACCGGCTGGGCGAAGAGTGCTGCCGGACGGCCCCGGTAGGACGTGTAGGTGTCGAACAGGTGGGGCTGGTAGAGGCCGGAGCCCGCGGCGATCTCGGTCACCGCCTCCTCGGCGGCGGTGTGCTGCACGCTGCCCGTGCCGCCGCCGTTGACGAACTCCAGGTCCGGGGCGACGGCGCGGACCGCGCGCACGGCCGCTGCGCGCCGCCGGGCGAGTTCCTTGCGGGCGATGCCCTGCATGGCGCGGACGGCGCCCGAGTGCAGCGGGCGTCCGGGCACCGCGTCCCCGACGCCCGCGATGTGCGCCTCGTAGGCCATGATCCCGACGAGCCGGAAGCCGGGGCGACGGACCACGGACTGGGCGATGTCGGCGAGGTGGGCCGGCTCGTGCAGCGGGGAGCGCCGGGTGCCGAACCGCAGCCGGCCACCCAACAGCCGCAGGGACGTGTCCAGTTCGAGGCAGACCCTGATTTCCTCGGTGCCACCGTCGCGGGAGGCGTCGATCAGATCCAGGTGGGCGGGGTCATCGATCATCACCGTCACCGCGGCGGCGAGTCCGGGGGCACCGGCCAGGTCGGCGTACGCGGCACGGTCCGCGGAAGGGTAGGCCACCAGCACGTCCCGGGCGCCCGCGCGGACCAGCCACAGTGCCTCGGGCAGCGTGAAAGCCATGATCCCGGCGAAGCCCGCACGCGCCAGCACGCGCTCCAGCAGGGCCCGGCAGCGCACCGACTTGCTCACCACACGCACGGGCTTTCCACCGGCCCGCCGCACGAGGTCCGCCGCATTCGCGTCGAACGCCTCCAGGTCGACGATCGCGAGGGGCGGGTCGAGATGCGCGGTGGCCCGGTCGTAGCGGGCCCGGTCCCCAGCGCGCGACGTCATGCACCCGTGACCGCCGGCGCTCCCATCGGTCGTGGTGTTCAGGGGGAGCGTCCTGCCCTTGCTACTCATGGTGTGTTCTCCTCCGTACGGGCCGTGGCGGGCCCCGGTCTTCGCCCGGCGACGGGCCGCATCACGGCACGGACCGATGCGAACTGCGGTGCCAAGTGATCTCGGCGCACAAAACCCTAGGCAGGTGGCGGCACGCGTCCCATGGCGCACATCGACACACCGGCACATGATCTCTGTGGGACCCGCACCGCCCCGCGGGCCGGTCTACGGCAAACCCGCGCGGCGCGGTGCGGGCGGCGGCGCCTCCACCGGGCCAACCTGTGCTTGAGCGACATGTACGCACCGGGATCCGTGCACTAGCGTCCGTGTCGATCGAGTATGCACGGGCACGGAAGAGGAGCAGATGGACGAGAAAGAGGCCTCTGGGGCGACATCGGCCGCGACCGAGGAAGATACGGGCAACTCGGCGGAGCGGCTGCTGTTGTTCACGGATGCGGTCGCGGCCATCGCCATCACGCTGCTCGTCCTGCCCCTGGTGGACATCGTCCCCGAGGCCGTGAAGGAGCATGCGACGGCACCGGAGGTGATCACTGACCACCTGGGCCAGATCGGCAGCTTCGGCCTGAGCTTCGTGGTCATCGCGCGGCTCTGGCTCACCCACCACCGGGTGTTCGCGGCGGTCGTCGCGCACCGGCAGTCGCTCGTGGTGTGGAACTTGGCGTGGCTGTTCGCGGTCGTGGTCCTGCCCTTCCCCACCGAGATGGCGGGGGTCTTCGGGAGCAGCCGCTTCGTCGCCGTGCTCTACTACCTGAACGTGCTGGCCGCCCTCGTCTGCCAGACGGCGATGACCGCCCTCCTGCGCGCGCACCCGGACATGGTCCGCGGTTCGTCCGCCGACATGCGGGAGCACCTCTTCACCGGCATCGTCAACACCGCGGCCCTCGTGGCGGCCCTCGCCATCGCACTCGGCGTCCCGGCGCTTCAGTACTACAGCCTGCTCCTGCTCGCCGTCGTTCCCGTGGTGTCCCGCCTCAGGAGATCCCTGCAGTCGCATCGGGCTGCCTCCGTGTAACACGCGCTGCAGGGCGGCCCGTTCAGGTGCAGGACACTAGCTGGGAGGGGAGGGCAGCGGATTGGGAGGGGAGGGCAGCGGAGGAGTCGGCCGGAACGGCCGGGCGCGCCGGGCAGCGCCGGGTGTGGAGGGTGACGGGTCGGAGTGACCCGTCACCGGTCTTGCCCGGTGACCCGCCCGGTGGGGCCCGTTGTCGGGCGAGCCCCACCGGGCGAGTTCATAGCCCGGGTTCCGTGCCCGGGTTCCGTGCCCGGACCGTGCCGGGCGGTGGGGTCAGGCGGCCAGCAGGTGGTGCAGGGCCATCGGCGTCACATAGCCGGGCCAGCGGCCGTCGGCGAAGAGATGCACACCGGCGTCCTGATAGCACTGGTCGACGAGCTGAGAGCAGATCATGTGCCGTGTGCTGGCGACATAGCGGCGCAGCCCCGGAACGGGCAGGTGGAACCGGTGTGTGGCGATCGCCAGGTAGTCGAGGAAGCTGTAGGGCACCCCGACATAGCGGGTGGCGGCCGCGCAGATGCCGGTGCGCTGCTGCTCGGTGAGCTCTGCGGGGCAGACGTAGACCACGTCTGCGTCGGTGTAGGCGGTGAGGGGCATGATGCGGGCGCCACCGGGCTCGGCTTCCAGCAGCCGGTCGTCGGGCAGGACCAGGAAGGCGTGTTCGTAGTCGGCGAAGCCGTCTCCGTTGATCCACTGTCCGAAGCGGATCAGCTGGCCGGTGACGCCGGATATGTGGGTGAGTCCGATGTCGCCGGGCAGGGGGTGGGTGTGCTTCATGAGCAGCTCCCGGGAGCAAAGGGGGGTTCCCGTGGGTAATACCCGCTGTCCGGGTGTGCGCACCGCGTCCGCGGGGCCGAGTGTCAGCAGATGGCAGAGCGGGAGGGACGGCGGACGCCCGGCCGGGTACGGGTCTCCGCACCGGGATGCGGCTGCCTGCCGCAGGCGCCGAAGGGACCGAGGGTGAGGAGCGGGACGACGATGGGCAGTTCAGAGGCCGGGGACGCCGTGACGGTGCGTCATGATGCTGCGGTGGTAGGCGTCGGCGCCGGGCTGCGGGTGTTGTCGGGCAGTGTGGCGCTGGTGACCGGAGCGTCCAGCGGGATCGGTGCGGCCACCGCTCTGGCGCTGGCCCGGGAGGGCTGCTCCCTTGCCCTGGTCGCCCGCCGGACCGAGCGGCTGGAGCGGCTCACGGCGGAGATCGGCGCATACCAGGGCTCGTGCTTCGCCCTGACCGCCGATCTCGCTGACGCGACGCAGGCACGCCGGGCGGTGGAGGAGGCCGTGGATCGCTTCGGGCGGCTGGACGTCCTGGTGAACAACGCGGGTTACGGCGTGCGCGGCTCGGTGGAGGACAGCGATCCCGAGGACTGGGACCGGATGATCGACCTCAATTTCAAGGCCGTCCTGCGGATGTCGCACGCCGCGCTCCCGCATCTGCTGAGCGCCGCGCACGAGGGACCGCGGGGCGTGGCCGATCTGGTGAACGTCAGCTCGGCCGCGGGCCGGGTGCCCCGCAGGGACAACAGCGTCTACTCGGCCACCAAGCACGCGGTGTGCTCCTTCAGCGAGGCGCTGCGCCAGGAGGTGACCGGACGACGGGTCCGGGTCGGGCTCATCGAACCGGGCATGACCGCCACGGAGATGACGCAAGGCGGCAGCCAGGCCGCCTCGGCCCACGGGCTGCCGCCGGAGACCTGGCTGCGGTCCGAGGACATCGCCCGCACCATCGCGTTCATGGTCACTCAGCCGGCACATATGGCGATCAACGAGATCACCGTACGGCCGACCGCCCAGGAACGCTGACCGTCCCGTCCCGTCCCGTCCCGCCCGCGCCCCCGCCCGTGCCCGCAGCCCGCAGCCGAGAGAGGAATTCGTGCGACTCCTGCTGATCTCCGACACCCATGTCCCCCGGCGTGCCAAGGTGCTGCCGGCGCAGCTGCTCGATGAAGTGCCGCGCGCCGATGTCGTCGTACACGCCGGCGACTGGGTCGACACCGCCACCCTGGACCTGCTGCAGGCTCATGCCCGGCGGCTCGTCGGGGTGTACGGCAACAACGACGGCCCGGAACTGCGCGCCCGGCTGCCCGAGGTGGCATATGCGGAAGTGGCGGGCGTCCGGTTCGGCGTCGTGCACGAGACCGGCGCTGCGCAGGGGCGGGAGCGCCGTTGCGCCGAACGGTTCCCCGGGCTCGACGTGCTGGTGTTCGGGCACAGCCACATCCCCTGGGACTCGACGGTGGACGAGCGGCTGCGCCTGCTGAACCCGGGCTCGCCGACCGACCGCCGCCGGCAGCCGTACTGCACGTACATGACGGCGGAGGTGACGGCGGGCCGGCTCACCGCGGTGGATCTGCACCGCCTGCCCCACGGACGGTGACGCCGCGCGGGGTCCGTCGCAGGCCCGCGACGGACCTCAGAACCCGACCTCAGAATCCGACCTCAGAACCCGAGCAGACCGCGGACGTAAGCGGCCTGTCCGGCGTGCTGCAGATCATCGGCGATCACGCTGACGAGACGGACCCCCAGGGTGACGGGCGGTGTCCAGGCGCGGTCGACGACGCGCTTCATGTCCTTGTCGTCGACCCCGGCGAGGTACTGCACGGTGTTGTCGTGGACGGCGCCGTGATAGTCCGTCAACAGCTGTGCACTCAGGTCCTGTACGGCCGCCACGTCCTTGCCGGAGTGGCCGTAGCCGGTGTCGTCGGGTGCGAAGGGGAGTCCGAAGCGGTCATACCAGCCGTCCGAGGTCCAGATCTGCTCGGTGCCCGCGACCCCGGCGATGTGATCGTCCTGGATCCGGGTGAGGTGCCAGACCAGCCAGGCGATCGAATTGGCGTCGTCGGGGCGGGTGCCGAGTTCATCGGGGGCGAGCCCGTCGACCACGTCTTCGACGCTCTCCCGGATGCGTCCGAAGGCGTCGACAAGCAGATCCGTGCTGGCGTTCATACAGGGCTCCTTTGCGGCGACGGAGGTCTTCGCGCGGACGTTGCGCGGATACCGGTACCGGTTGACCGATGTGTCGCGATCCGGTGGTGGTCAGGCACCCGGAGGGCGCCGGCCCCGGCAGCCCGCCCATGGTCGCAAGCCGAGCGCAGGAATCGGTGCGGGGCAGGCCGAGAGCCCGGATTTTCCCGGCTCGCCGAACTCGATCGGCGGGGCAGCGGCTGGGCGGCCCATGCGTCGGCCGAGGGAGAGGGGAAGCCGGCTCAGGCCCCGGAGAGTGATGTGGTCCTTCCGCCGGAGAGGGGGGTAGGGGCCGGCCTGATGCCGTGGGCCGAGCAGATCCTGGGGCAGGGGCAGGGGCGCTCCGCTGCCGAGGCGGCTCATCGTTTCTCCTCGGGCGGACCGATGGACGCGCTCTCGCGCGCGCCGGCCGTCCGAGTGTGCGGGGAATGGTCGGAAACGCATCGCGGAGGCATCCGGCGCACGGCCGGTCACGGAGGTCGTCCGTGAATGCGGGCTGCCGGGGGCGGGGCATCGACGTGTTGCGCAAGGTGTTGGGCAAGGGGGGCTGGTGCCGGAATAGGTCCGGTATGTCGATGAATCATTCCGCCGATGCCGAATGCCCGCCCGCGGGTGGGAATCGAGTGGTTATATCGCCCGGAATTCCCAGGTCGGAACGGGGATTGTAGTCAGGGTGGTGCCCGAGCGGACGGTTCGTTGTCTTGTCTTGTTACGGTAATCCGGCTCCTGGGAGAGCCTGTTCGCGTGACCGGGCTTCATCTGAGGTGAATGGGCGGTGCGTTGAATATCGTGCGCCCTCTCCCAGGTATTTCCCCCCACGCATGGAGAATATTTAGTTGAATACGAAATACTCGTCCGCGTCCGAGCGCGACTCCCGTGGCGGACACCGGCGACGGGCCCGGATGGTCCCGCTGGGCATCGTTGCCTCGGCCGGTGCGCTCATCGGCGCGCTGGCCGTGCTCTCCTCCCAGGACGACGCGAAGGCGACCGAGTACACCGGTTCCCCGGCCCCGGCGCCCACCGCGTCGGCCGCCGGGAAGCCCGCTGCCCAGCAGGACACGGAGCGCGCCGGCCGCTACGAGGCGGAGGTCCTGCGGCTCGTCAACGAGGCCCGTGCGGAGCACGGCTGCGGCCCGCTGCGGCGCGACCCGCGCCTGGCCAAGGCCGCCCGCCTGCACAGCCAGGACATGCTGGCCCACCATTACTACGCGCACTCCGCCCCGAACGGCCCGGATCCGAAGGAACGGATGGCGGCCCAGGGGTACCAGGACGCCCACGCGGAGAACATCGACGCCTGGGAGACGAAGCCCGCGGGCGCCTTCCGCGCCTGGATGCACAGCCCGGGGCACCGGGCCAACATTCTCAGCTGCTCCTCCCACGCCACCGGCGTAGGTGTCGCCGTCGGCGGGAAGCTCCGGGCGTACTGGACGCAGGACTTCGGCTACAAGTAGACCGCCGCCGACCGGCACGGCCTGAGCGGCCGCGGCAGCCGGCGGGGGAGGACACCCGGTGGCCGGGGGCACCGGGCGTCCTCCCCGTGGTCCTGCCGGGCCGTTCAGTGCACGGACGGGTCGACCATGGCGGCCAGTACGGAGCGCCAGTCCTCGCCCGGCTGCGCGCGCAGGGACGGGGCCAGCCGGTCGGCGTGGTAGTGCCAGCGGTGGTCGAGATCCGGGTGGACCTCGTCCGTCTCACGGATCTCGCTGTCGCTGCCGAGCAGTTGGGTCAGCCCGGTGGCGAGGTCCCGCCAGGCGAGATGTCCGCTGACGGCGTTGGCGACGCCGTGCACGGGGGCGTCCAGACAGGAGACCACGGCCCGTGCCAGGGCCGCGGCGTGCACCCAGGCCGCGCCGTACCACGCATGACCGCGGGCACCCGGCTGCGGAAGGACGAGCGGCCGGCCCTCCCGTGCCGCCTGGTAGAGCACACCCGTCGCACCCCAGCGCAACTGGTCTTGCAGCCGCTGGTGCGGCCCCCAGACGAGAGGGGAGCGGACGGCGCTCGCCCCGCCCCGGCCCTGGGTGCCGGCCGCCCGCAGCAGCAGTCCCTCGCAGTCGGCCTTCGCCTGTCCGTACCCGCTCAGCGGCTGACGGAGGGCGGACTCCTCCGTCACCCACTCGCCGGCGGGGTGTCCGTAGGCGTCCACACTGCTGACGAAGACGAACGGGCCGCGTGACCAGGCGCCGACCATCGCCGCCATCGCCGTCACATCGACCTCGGGACGGGTGAAGGTGCAGGCCGCGTGGATGACCGCATCGGCGCTGTCGACAGCCTTGCGCAGACCGGCCAGATCGGTCAGGTCGCCCTCGATCACCTCCACGCCCTCCGCGGCGACCAGATGCGCGGATTCGGGGCGGGCCAGGGCCAGTACCGGACGTCCCCGGGCGGCCAGTTCGCGCAGCACGAACGCGCCGACCCCGCCGGTGCCGCCGGTGACCAGGACCGTGCCCTCGCGTGAGCGGCGCGGGCGGGAGGCGGGGGCCGAGGGCGCGGCGGCCCGCTCCGCCTCGCGCGCGTCCAGCAGGGCGGTGACCGCCCGCGGGGTGCGGGCCTGCATGATGTCCAGACCGGTGAGCGGCAGGGTCAGCGCCCGGCGCAGACGCTCGGCGAGCTGGACGGCGATCAGCGAGTGCCCGCCGAGGAGGAAGAAGTCGTCGTCCGGTCCGGGCGCACGGCCCAGGAGATCGGTGAAGCCTTCGGTCACGGCGTCGGCGCGCACGCCCTCCGGTGCGGGGGCCGACGGGAACCCGGGCAGCCGGGCCGGGTCGGCCGCGCCGTCGGCCGTACGCGGCAGGGCGTCCAGCAGGGTCACCGCGGCGGGTACCAGCTCCGCGGCCAGGGACGCGCGCAGTTGGGAGCGGAGTTCGGCGGGCGTGGGGCCGCCGATGCCGCGCAGGACGGCATACGCCAGCAGCGGGCCGCCGGCCGGTTCGACCACGGCGGCCTCGGCGACCTCGGGGTGCGCCCGCAGCAGCACCTCCGCCGGGTGCCCGCCGGTCTCGGCCCGGGGCGCCACCGGTGCACCGGGCAGCCGGGACAGCCGGAGCTCCGGCTCGTCCGCCACCGCGGTGAGCAGCGCGGCGTAGTGCGCACCGAGAGAGGCCGCCGCTTCCTCGTCCAGCGCGGTCCGGCTGTACTGGACGAGTCCGGCCGGGGCGTCGGTGTCCACCATGCCGAAGGAGAGGTCGAACTTGGCTTCACCGGCGCCGACTTCGACGTACTCGTCCACCAGGCCCGGCAGCCGCAGCGTCGTGGGTTCCCCCAGGACATCCGCGGTCACCCGGATCAGCGCTGTCCCGTCCGTGTCACGGGCGGCGGCACCGAGGCGCTCCAGGATGAGGTCGAAGGGCACCTCGCGGCCCTGCTGGGCGTCCAGCAGGGCGTCCCGTACGCGTGCCACGAGCGCGGTGAAGGACGGATCGCCGGCGGTGTTCACCCGGACCGGGAGGGTGTTGACACACAGCCCGACCAGACCGCGCATGTCCGCGCCCTGCCGGTGGGTGCCGGCGACGCCGATCACCAGGTCGTCCTGGCCGGTGAAGCGGTGCAGGGCGGCGAAGGCCGCGGCGAGCGCCACGGTGAACAGGGTGGCCCGGTGCTGCCGGCCCACGTCACGCAGGGCGGCCGGCACCCGCGGGTCGAGCGGAGTGGTGTGGACGGCGGCCGGGCGGTCGCCGGTGTCGGCGGGCGGCTGCGCGGGGCGGGGCAGGCGCAGCGGGGAGACGCCGTCGAGGCGCTCGGCCCAGTGACTCAGGCCCTGTTCGAGACGGTCGGCGGCGGCCCGCTCGCGGCGCGCGAAGTCCGCGTACTGCACCGGTGCCGGCTGCTCCTCGGCGGTGGTGCCGCGGACGGCGGCCGAGTAGAGCTGCGCCAGTTCCCCGGCGACGGTCTCCAACGACGCGCCGTCGATGACGATGTGATGGAACGTCAGCAATACGGTGTGGTCCTGCTCGCCGTGCCGCAGGACGAGGGCGCGCGGCAGGGGGCCGGCGGCGAGATCGAAGGGACGGCGTGCCTCCTCGGCCAGCAGTGCGCCGGAGCCGTCCGCGGCCGTCTCCACGACGCGTAGCGCGATCATCTCCGGAGCCGGCAGCACTTCCTGGAACGGCTCACCGTCCTGCTGCCCGTAGCGGGTACGCAGAATCTCGTGGCGGCGTACCAGCGCGGTCAGCGCCGCGGCCAGCGCGTCCAGGTCGAGCGGGCCGCGCAGCCGGGTGGCGAAGGGCACGCTGTACGAGGCGTCACCATCGCCGAGCCGGTCCATCAGCCACATACGGCGCTGGGCGTGGGAGAGCGGCACGGGTCCTTGCCCGGCTGCCACGGGGGCGGCAGCGGGGCGGACGGTGCGGGAGCGCGCCCGGCGCAGCAGTTCTTCCTGGAGTGCCGCGGCGGCGGGGGTGTCAGTGGCCATCGGTGTCCTCCGGGGCGTCGGGGCGCAGATCACTGTGCGCGGCGAGGAGCGCGCGCTCGACCAGCGCGGCGTGCCCCGCCACGGTGGGGGCGGCGAAGAAGTCGGCGAGCGTCAGCTCGACACCGAGTTCCTCGCGGAGGTCGTCGGTGACCGCCAGCGCGAGCAGGGAGTGACCGCCCAGCGCGAGGAAGTCGGCATCCGGACGCGTGACAGCACGGCCCAGCGACCGGCCCCAGATCTCGGCGACGGCCTGCTGCAGCGGACTCAGCGGCCCGGCCGGGGCATCGGGCCCCGCCACGGCGACCAGATCCGCCAGCGCGCGGCGGTCGACCTTGCCGGAGGCGGTGAGCGGCAGCGCGTCGACGATCCGCACCTCGTCGGGGACCAGGTGGGCGGGCAGCGCGGCGGCGAGCCGGTCCCGCACGGTGGCGGGGCGGGGGACCGGTCCGGGCGAGGCCACCACGAAGGCGGCCAGGCGGGCGTCGTCGGGGGAGGGGCGGTGCACGGTGACGGCCGCGTCCGCCACCTCGGGCTGCTCCCGCAGGGCGTGTTCGATCTCCCCCGGTTCGATCCGGAAGCCGCGGATCTTCACCTGGTCGTCCGTCCGCCCGTGGAAGTCGAGCGTGCCGTCCGGGCGCCGGGAGACGAGGTCGCCGGTGCGGTAGAGACGCCCCGGTCCGGGGCGGTGGGTGAAGCGCTCGGCGGTCAGCTGCGGCTGCCCGGTGTAGCCGTGGGCCAGCCGGCTGCCGCCGATCCACAGTTCGCCGCGCTCCCCGTCCACGACCGGCTCGCCCGATGCGTTCAGAAGATGCACGGTCGCGCCGGCGATCGGCCGGCCGATGGGGACCTGGCCGTCGCAGTCGGCGTCCGTGACGCGGTGGGCCGTGGCGAAGGTCGTCGCCTCCGTCGGTCCGTAGCCGTTGACCAGTTCCAGCCAGGGGAAGGCCCGCAGCACCTCACGGGCATGGTGCGCGGACAGCGCCTCGCCGCCCACGATCACCGTGCGCAGCAGCGAGAAGATCCGCGAACGGCGGCCGGCCAGCTGGTGGAAGAGCGCGGTGGTGAGGAAGGCGACGGTGACGCTGTGGCGTTCCACGTCCCGGGCGAGGTCCTCGAACGAGGGCCGCTCCGCGGTGCACACCACCACGGCGGCGCCGTTGGCCAGGGCTCCCCACACCTCGAAGGTCGAGGCGTCGAATGTCATCGGTGAGTGGAAGAGCACCCGGTCGCGGGAAGTGAGGGTGAGGTACGCCGGATCGCTGACCAGCTCGGCGATCGCGCTGTGCGGGACGGCCACGCCCTTGGGGCGGCCGGTGGAGCCCGAGGTGAACATGATGAACGCCGTGGCGTCCGCGGCGAGTTCGGCCCCGGGCGCGCCGTCATCATCCATCAGCGGCTCACCGGGCAGGGCGAGGGTGGCGCCCGCCGGTGCCGCCGATTCCAGCAACTTGCTGTCGCCGACGGTCAGTGTCGCGCCCGCCTCGGCGGCCAGTGCCTCGGAACGGGAGCGCGGATGCGCCGGGTCGAGTGGTACGCACACGGCGCCCGCCCACCACAGCGCGAGCTGGGCGACGACCGTGCGTGCGGAACGGGGCATCAGCAGCGCCACGGAATCACCCCGGCGGACGCCGTGCACGCGCAGATGGGCGGCGAGCGCACGGGCCGAGGAGACGAGCTGCGCATAGGTGAGCGTGGTGTCGCCGTCCGCCACGGCCAGCGCCTGCGGGGTCCGTGCGGCATGCCATGCCACGAGGGCCGTCAGGCCGGCCGCGGGCGCGGGCCGGCCGGCCGCCGGGGCGGGCACGGTGTCGTCACCGGACGGGGGACGCGCGTCGGTCGGGGTACCTTCGGTGGTCACGGGGCCTTCCTTCCGGGTGTCGGGGGAGTGCGGGGTGCGGGCGGTCATCTCAGGCTCCTGCCGGTTGCAGGGCGGCGCGGCGGCTGTCGACGAGCACGGCCACGGCGCGCAGGTCCGGCTGGCGGAGCAGTTCCGGAGCGCGCAGCCGTACACCGCTGGCCGTTTGGATGGCGGTCAGCAGCCGGGCGGCGAGCAGCGAAGTGCCGCCGGCCCCGGTGAAGTTGTCCGTCAGCGAGATCTCGGGCCGGGCGAGCAGCTCGCGTACGGCGCTCAGCACCAGCCGCTCGCCGGGGGTGGCGTCGGCGGGCGGACCGCTGTCCGCGGGGGCACCGCCGGGGCGGGGCTCGTCGGAGGCGGCCGCCTGCCGGGTCAGTTCGGCGCGGTCCACCTTGCCGTTGGCGTTCAGCGGGAAGGAGTCCACGATCCGTACGTCGGAGGGCACGGCCTGCTCCGGCAGCCAGGTCTTGACGCCGGGCAGCAGCGCGTCCGCGGTGAGCGGGGCACCGGATGCCGCCCGCACATAGGCCACCAGGCGGGTGCGGCCGTCGGCGGTACGCGGCGCGGTGACGACGGCGCTGAGAACCGCCGGGTCCTTCTCGAACGCGGCCTCCACCTCGGCCGGTTCGATCCGGACCCCGCTGATCTTGACCTGGTCGTCCAGCCGGCCGAGAAACTCCAGCTCCCCGTCGGCCGGCATCCGCACCCGGTCTCCGGTGCGGTACAGGCGCTCCACTCCCGGCAGATCGAGGCCCTCGGGCACGGCGAGGAACCGGCGCGCGGTCAGTTCGGGATCGAGGTAGCCGAGCGCCAGACCGCTTCCGCCGATGAGAAGTTCACCCTCCGTACCGTGTGCCACGGGCCGGCCGTCGGCGTCCGCGACGACCACGGTCACGCCCGGGAGGGGGCGGCCGATCGGCGGCGCGGGCTCCGTGTCTGCCGTGCCGTCCGTGCCGTGCATGGAGTGGACGGTGGAGATCACGGTGGCCTCGGCCGGTCCGTAGGCGTTGTGGACGGTGGCGGTCACCTCCGTGCCGGGACGGCGCCGCAGCCGGTCGCCGCCCACAAAGATATGACGTAGCGTCAGATCCTCGGGCCAGGACCGCTCCAGCAGCGGCTCCACCATCGGCGTGGCCGTGACAGCCACCGACAGCGCGGACTCGCGCCACCAGTCGGCCAGCACCATCGGGTCCCAGCGGACGTCGTCCGGAGCGGGCACCAGCGCCGCCCCGGACGTCAGACCGCCCCACAGCTCCAGCAGATGGGGGTCGAACGCGACGCCGATCAGCAGGGACTGCCGGTCGCCGGGGACCAGTCCGCAGGTGGCGCGGTACCAGTCCAGCAGCGCGCCGAGCGCGGGCTCGCCGACGGCCACCGCCTTGGGGCGGCCGGTGGAGCCGGAGGTCAGTACGGCGTAGAACGCCTCGGGGGGTGCGGAACGGGCGGTGGCACCGGGCGCGGCGAACGCCGCCACCACGGTGGCGGTGGCATTGGCGCCCTCGCCGGGCAGCGCCAGCGGCAGGTGGTCGGCCGTCCGGTGCCGGGGCGGCAGAACCCCGGGATCGCCGATCAGACAGACGACGTTCAGGTCCTCGGTGACGGCGTCGGTGCGCTGCTCACCGGGGCGCGGGCCCAGCGGCAGATAGACGGCGCCGATCCTGGCGAGCGCGACCGCGGTCACCACGAGCGCGGCCGAACGGTCGAGGCAGACACCGACCAGGTCCCCGGGCCGCACCCGGCCGCGCAGAGCCTCTGCGACCTCGTCGGCGGCGGTGTCGATCTGCCGGTAGGTCCAGCGGTGGGACCCGTCGATCACGGCAGGAGCCTCCGGGGAGCGCTCGGCCCACTCCTCGAAGAGCGCGAGCACGGCGCTCGCGCCGTCGGCGGCGGGCAGGGCACCGTGGGCGATGCTGAGCGTGCCGCTGTCCGGGGCGGGGGTGGTCGTGGAGGCCGCCGAACGGGCGGTCATCGGCTGGGTCATCGGGACTCCGTCACGGTGGTCGAAGCGGCGGAAGCGGACACGGCGGCGGTGCCGGCGGCCGCGAGTGCGGCGGCCTGGTCGGCCAGCACCGGGTTCTGGAACAGCAGCCGCAGCGGCGGACGCCGGCCCAGTCGCGGTTCGAGCCAGGCCGCCAGCTGCGCGGCGAGCAGTGAGTGGCCGCCGGTCCGGAAGAAGTCCGAGGACGCGTCGAAGCGGTTGTGGCCCAGCGCTTCGCGCCAGCCCTCGGCGAGCAGCGCCGTCATCGGATCGGCCGGCAGCTGCGCAGGCACGCCGGGGCTCTCCCCGACCGCGGCAGCCGGCTCCAGCGCGGCGGCCCGGCGGGTCAGCGCGGTGCGGTTCGGCTTGCCGCCGGCCAGCCGCGGCAGGTCGTCGAGCTGTGCCCAGCGTCCCGGTACGAGCGCGCTCGGCAGCCGGCGGCTCAGCTCCGTGTGCAACGCCTGCTCGTCCCATGACTCACCGTCGTCCGCACTCTCCAGGAAGCCGACCAGCCGGGGCCCGCCCGGGGCCTCGCGGTCCAGGACGACGGCGCAGGAACGGCCGCCGAGCGCGGCCGAGGCGGCGGCCTCCACCTCTTCCAGCTCGATGCGGTAGCCCCGCAGTTTGATCTGGTGGTCGCGGCGTCCCAGGAAGTACAGCAGCCCGTCGCGGCCGCGGTAGCCGAGGTCACCGCTGAGGTAGACCCGCTCACCGCCGAGGGCCTCGACATGGACGAACCGGGCCGCGGTGGTCTCGGGGTTGCCGACGTACCCCTCGGCCAACCCGGCCCCGGCGATGGCCAGTTCACCGACCGCGCCGTCCGGCAGCGGGCGGTGGTGCGCGTCCAGGACATGGATCCGTTCGCCGGGCAGCTCGGTGCCGAGCGGGATCTGTGCACCGTCGGCGAGGCCGTCCCGGGTGATCTCGTGGACGGTGGAGCTGATGGCCGCTTCCGTGACGCCGTAGACGTTGAGCACCGTGCTGTTGCTGTCGGCCAGGAACGCGCGCATCACGTCCGCCGGGAGGCGCTCCCCACCGAGCACCAGCAGCCGCGGCTCCCACTGGCCGTCGCGCAGCACGGGGCGCATCTCCTCGCGGGTGGCGAGGAAGTAACTGGTGGGCAGGTTCGCCACGGTGACCCGGGCGGTGACCAGCAGTGCGGCCAGCTCGGCACCGGTCGGTACCTCGCGCTCGGGGGCGACCAGACAGGCCCCGGCATACAGCGACGGCAGCACCTCTTCGAGGGCCACGTCGAATGACGGCTGGGCGAACAGCAGCACCCGGTCACCCGGGCCCAGGCCGAACCGCTCGGCCGCCCCGGTCAGATGGTTCTCCAGCGCCGCGCGGCCGACGGCGACCGGCTTGGGTACGCCCGTCGAGCCGGAGGTGTGAATGATGTACGCGGCACCGGGCACGGCCTCGGCCGCCCGCGCCGGCGGCAGGACCGGGGTGTCGACCGTGGCCGTCGGCAGCCCGTCGGGAACGGTGACGGGGGTGTCCGCCGAGGTCAGGACCAGCGCCGGACCCAGCCGGCCCAGCAGCAGCTCCAGCCGGGCCGACGGGTCGGACGGCGAGAGCGGGCAGTACACCGCCCGGGTCCGCAGACAGGCCAGCAGGGCCACGACCGAGTCGGCGCCACGGGGCAGCACGGCGGCCACCGGCTGCCCGGCGGTCACTCCCGCCGCCCGCATCCGCTGCGCCAGCGAGGAAACCTGGGCGTCGAGGTCGCCGTAGGAGATCCGGCGGGCGCCGATGAGCAGCGCGGGCAGGGACGGGTCGTGGGCGGTCGTGGGGTCGAGCGGATCGTGTTCCGGGACCGGCGGCGCGGCGGCGGGCACGGTCTGCGGGGCCGGCGGCGGCGCCAGATCCGCGAGGGTGGTGCCGGGCGCATCGAGATATGCCCGCAGCAGTTCGAGGAACCGCCCGGCGAGCAGCTTCGCCACGTCCTCGGCGAACATGTCGGCGTCGTAGTCCCAGACCAGCGTCATTCCCGGCGCGCCGTGCCGGGGGCCGACCCCGCGCCGGTCGTCCGGCAGCAGCACCACGTCCAGGTCGAACCGGGTGGTGCCGGTGTTGAACCCCTCGAACAGGGTGATGTCCAGGCCGGGGACGTCGACCTCGGGCAGCTCCGCGTCGTGTGCGCTGAACATGACGCTGAACAGCGGGTTGTCGGCGCCCGAGGTGTGCAGGCCGAGCGTGCGGGTCAGCTCCTGGATCGGCACCTCCTGGTGCGGCAGCGCACGGATGAGGGTGTCGGTCACCTCGTCCATGGACTCCTCGGCCGGGGCGGCCGGGTCCAGCCGGAGCGCGAGCGGGATGGTGTTGACGAACATCCCGACGGTCTCCTCGAAACCGCGCGGGCGGTTGCCGACCGCGGTGCCGATCACCATCTGCGAGCGGCCGCTGTGCCGGCGCAGCAGCTCGGCGAAGAGCCCCAGCAGCGCGGCGAACGGCGTCAGACCGCGCTCACGGGCATGGCCGCGGAGCGCTTGGGCCAGATCCGCACCGATCGACTGGCGCAGCTGGCCGCCGCGGTGCCGGCGCCGGGAGCCGGGCCGGGTCAGACCGGGCAGCGGCATGTCGTAGGACATCTCGCGCAGTTCACCGGCCCAGAACTCCAGACCGTCCCGCCGCTCCCCCCTCGCCTCGCTGCGGGAGGCGGCCCGGACATGGTCCGCGTACGAGGGTGCGGTGGGCAGCTCCACCGGCTCGCCCAGGACGTGGCCCCGGTAGACGGTGAACACGTCGCGCAGCAGGATCGCGAACGAGTGACCGTCGTGGATCAGATGGTGTTCGACGTGGACGAGCCGGTGCCGGTCGTCCGCGAGCCGCACCAGCGTCCAGCGCAGCAGCGGTGCCTCGAAGGTGTCGAGCGGAGTCTCGGCCTCGGTCCGCAGCAGCTCCTGGAACGCGCCCTCCGGGTCCGCCTCCCCGCTCAGGTCCACCGTGCGCAGCGGTGGCGCACAGCTCTCGGCGACCCGCTGCCCCGGCATCGCCCCGGCGACGGCGACGAGTTCCAGCCGCAGACCGGCGTGCCGGTCGAGGGCGGTGGCGAGTCCGCGGCGGAGCGCCTCGGTGTCGAGGGTGCCCCACAGGTCGAGTGCGGCGGTGAAGTTGTAGGCGCGGCTGCCCGGTTGCACCTGTTCGTGCAGCCAGACGATCTCCTGCGAGGAGGAGAGCGGAAGCATGGGCGATCCCTGAGGTTGTCGGGGCGGGTGTTCTCCGGCCGGGGCATGGTCGGGCCCGGCCTGGGGGTGCGCAGACCGGGCCGCGGATCGCGCGGCGAGGTCTGGCGGTATCGGTGGATGAAGGAGGGGCGGGGCCCCGGGGCGGATCAGCCGGCCGTCGGTGCCGGGGTCCGCAGTGCGCCGGTGAGCGCGGTGAAGGCGCTCTCGGCGGTGTCGTCGGGGAGGATCGCGCGGTCCCACACCATGCGCAGATGCAGGTCGGGGCCCTGGGTGACGGAGACCGCGAAGGGCCCGCGTACGGCCCTGCCGTCGATATGGATCTCACGGCCTGTCACACCGCCCATCCGCAACGGGGGGTGCCGCCGGGCGTCGTCCACGGTCAGCATCCCGTCGAGCCGCCCGGTCCAGCCGGAGCCGGCGGCCCTTGCGGCATGCACCACGGCGTCGAACGGGGTGGCGGCCTGGTCCAGGTCGTCCCACCAGGCACCGGCCGTCGCGGACGCCGCGGGGGTGTCGCCGGTCGCGGTCGGGAAGACCACGGTATTGAGGAAGCAGCCGAGCACCGGCGCGGCACCGGGCGGGCGACCGCCCCACGGGTAGCCGAGCGGCACCACATGGCCCGCCCCGAACAGCACTGCTGCCGCCGCCCGGCAGGCGTCGAGCAGCTCGGGGAAGGGCACTGTGGCGGGCGGCGCGGGCATCCGCAGCACGGCCGAACCACTGGGCGCCGTACCGGCGGAGAGGCTCTCCGGCCGTGGCGCGGGGGCCTGTTCGCGTACCGCGCGCAGCCGTTCGCCCCAGTAGGCCAGCGCTGCCGGTGCGCCCGCGCGCTCCTCCGCGTCGAGCTGCAGCAGCACGGCGTCCCGGTAGGCGGCCAGTTCGGCCGTGACCTCGGCGGGGGAGGGGCCGTCGGCGGGGCCTTCGTCGTAGGCGGCGCCGAGTTCCCCGACGATCCGGGCGAGCGACTGGCCGTCACACGCGGTGTGGTCCAGCACGATGGCGAGCACCTCCTCCGCGCCTTCCTGCACCAGGAACAACCGCAGGGGCGGCCCCTGCGGGCTCCAGCCGGCCAGGGCACGGCGCAGCACGGTGGTCGCATCCTCACCGGGCGCGCACTCCGTGCGGGTCACGGGTACCTGCGGCTCTTCCGGACGGAGCACGGGGGTGCCGCGCAGCACGGTGAGCCGGGCACGCAGCACGGGGTGCAGGGCGGCGAGACGGTTCGCGGCCGCCGCGAGGCGTACGGGATCCACCGTGCCGCGCGGAAAGGCGAAGAACATCGGCACGAGATCCGGCCGTCCGGCGGGGTCCATGGCACGCACCAGTGCAAAGCGACGCTGGGCGCCCGTGACGGGGAGCAGGACCGGGGTCCCGTCGCCGGAGTCGAGTCGCCGGTAGCGGGCCAGGTACTGGCTCGTGATGCTGAGCACGTGATCCTCTCTTGATGTGGTGGACCCGCGTCGCCGGAGGCGATGGGGAGGGGGATGTTGCGGAGGGGGAAGACCGTGCAGGACGGCAGGGCGAGGCGGACGCGAGGGCCGGCCGTCAGCCGATGGAAGCGGGTTCGGCCGGGTCGGCGGAGCCGGACGGGGCGGCTTCCGTGTCCTCGGCCGGCTCCGCGACGGGCAGATCATGCATCCGCCGCAGCGGGGAGAGCAGCAGCGGCAGCGGTACGGCCACGAATCCGGCCGCACACCACACCAGCGCCGCACGGGCGCCGAAGGCGTCGGCCAGCGCACCGCCGGCCAGGGCCCCGAGCGGCAGCGTGCCCCACATCAGGAACCGCAGAGTGGCGTTCATCCGGCCGAGCAGCCGGGACGGGCACAGGGCCTGACGGAAGCTCACCTGAGCGACGTTGTAGACGACGGCGCCGAAGAACACCACACCGGAGCCGAGGGCGAACAGTGCTGCTCCCGCGCCGCGTGAGGAGAGCGGCCACAGCAGCGCGAACGGCCCGGTGACCAGCGCGGAAAGCCAGATGACCCGGGCCTGGCCGAACCGGGCGGCGAGCCGTCCCGCACACAGGGCGCCGGCGAGCCCGCCCAGGGCGGAGGCGGCCAGCAGGAGGCCGACGACTCCGGGGGCCAGTCCCAGCACGCGGACCAGGAAGACGGACTGCGTGGCCATCAGCACGGCGGTGAAGAAGTTGCCCAGCCCCGTCGTCAGGGCGATCACCCGCAGCAGCCGGTGCCCGAAGACGAAGCGCAGCCCCTCACCGACCTCCTGGCGCAGGGAGACGTCCGGCCGGCGTTCCGGGAGGCTCTCGGGCTGTTTGATGCTCCACAGGAAGAGCGCGGAGAGTACATAGCCGACCGCGTCGGCAACGATGGCCAGGGCGGCCCCGAGCAGCTGGACGAGACCGCCGCCGATCCCGGGACCTGCGACCTGCGCCGATGAACGGATCGTCTCCAGCGCTCCGTTGCCCGAGACCAGCTGGTCCTTGGGCAGCAGCTGAGGCAGGAAGCTCTGGTGGGCGACGTCGAAGAAGACCGTTGCCACTCCGGTGACCAGGGCGACGACGTACAACTGCGCCATCGTCAGCGCTCCGGCGACCGCGGCCAGCGGGATGCTCGCCATCGCCACGGCCCGCACCACATCGGCGCGGATCATCAGCGGCAGCTTGCGCATCCGGTCGACCCAGGCGCCGGCCGGCAGCCCGACCAGCAGGAATGCGGCGGTCTCCGCGGCGGTGAGCAACCCCACCTGGAAGGCGGGGGCGTTGAGTACGAGTACCGCGACGAGCGGCAGGGCGACAAGGGTGACCTGGGCGCCGAGTTGACCGGCCGCGGCACCGGCGAGCAGAAGGCGGAAGTTGCGCAGACGCAGCGGGCCGCCGGCCGCGGGTCGGGGTATGTCGGGCATGTGGTCGACCATCGCCGAATGGCCGATGGGCGGTCAAAACCTGATGCACAGTTTCGGTCGGCTTTCTTCACCGTTTACTCACCAGAACAGAAAATTCTCCACCAGATCCTGGCAACGGCCGGATGACCTCCACATGTTCCCCTTCCTTGCGGGAAGGGGATTCCGCGGTCGTCGTACGGCACGAACGGGCGATCATTCACGGACTGTCACGTGCCGTAATCCGACTGAAAACAGTCGGTGATGTCCTCTTATTGACGGAAGCACTCAGTTCCTCCGATACGGCTTGGGTCATCGCGCCGCTCCGTGTCGCGGATCGTGTGGCCGGTGTGGGCCTCACACCGGGCGCCGCGGGGCGGGTTTCCTGGCCTGCTACGCGAACTACTACGTGGTCAACGGAGGGGGCGTCATGCCCCGCTTCCGTCCTCCTCGGTCTTCCAGCCCCAAGCGGTCAGCATCCCGGGGGAGAGGTCCGCGCACCTGGGCGACGACAGATCGCGCAGCGCACGCGCGAGCAGCGCCTCGTCCACCCGCCCCGTCGCGAGCATGGCCTCCCGTGCCCGGATCCAGGTATCCGCCCAGAAGCGGCTGATCGCGCTGCCCGGCACCAACGGGGGCACATGGATCTCGGCGGCCACCTGGCACAGGCCCTCCTCGTGCAGCAGCTGCGGGTAGTCCGCTACCCAGGAGATGTCCGTGCCGATGGTCTCCCGGAGCGCCTGCCACATCGCCCGCATGACCGTGGTGTACGGGGTGCCCGGCGCGGTGGCGCTCGTCAGATCCACGGCGTCGCTGAGCACCAGCACCCCACCAGGCGCGACCAGCGAAACCAGCTTGGCGATCATGCGGCGCCACGGGCGCAGATGCATCAGCACGAACCGCGCATGGACCAGCTGGAAGCGGCCGGGGTCGAAGCCCGGCGCGGTGATGTCGGCGCTCAGCGCCGTCAGGCCCGGTGTGCCGTCGGCCGTCAGGAACCGGGTGTCACGGTCCACGGCGAGGACCGTCGTGACACCGGCCGACTCCAGCAGCCAGCGCGCGAGGGTGCCGGTGCCCGCCCCCACGTCCAGGCAGTTCCAGCCGGGGCCGGCTCCCAGCGCCGTCAACCGGGCGGCGCTCACCTCGTCGTAGGCGAGCGCTCCCAGATCGATACGACCGGCCTCGCCGGTCTCTTCCGGGCGGAACATGCCTTCGCCGTAGCGCCCGGCGTCCGTACCCCGCACGTGACCAGTATGACGGTGACGCTCAGGGGTTTCCTGCTGTGGCGACCAGCTCCGGGACCGGCTCCGCTGCCGGGCGCTCACGGGGCCGTCCCGGGGCCCGCCGCAGCACCAGCTGCAGGACGAGCATCACCACGCCGGTCACCACCGCGCTGTGCCACAGCAGGGCCTCCAGCCGCCCGGCCGAGAGATAGGCACCCGCGGCGACCGCCGCCAGCGCACACACCGCCCGGTCCACGATGCTCTCGACGGACAGCAGGGTGGCCCGTGGCGCACCCGCCGGGATGGCGTCGTTGACCAGCTTGCGCTGGAGGGGGTAGGCGAAGCCGGTGACCGCGGCGAACACGCACAGCAGGGCGATCACGGTCCAGGGCCCGCCGAGCGTACTGCCCGCCAGCGCGGCCGCCATCGCGAGACTGAGCAGCGAGACCCAGGCCACCGGTGACAGCCGTGCGCCGAGCCACTGCGGCCGGGCCGAGGCCACCGCCTCCGCCACGGTCATGGCGGCCAGCACCCCGCCGTGCGAGCTCTCCGGGATGCCGTGGTCCAGCAGCACCGGCTGGAACAGATTGACCTGGCAGATCCGCGAGAGCGTGAAGACGGCCACGCCCTGCACCATGAGCAGCGCGAGCCAGGGGGTGGCGCACACACAGCGCAGCGCCGTGCCGGCATCGCGCAGAAACGCGAGCCCGCCGCGCGAGGTCTCCTTGGCGCGGTCCCGGCCGCCGTGCCGCGTCGTGGCCTGCCGCGGCAGCACCACGGCGCAGACGAGCGAGCCCGCCGCGCTCGCGGCGCTCAGCACGTACGGCGTGGGATGTGCGACGGCCATCAGCGGACCGACCAGCGGCCAGCACAGCACCTTCGCGGCCAGACCCAGCGCCCGCGCCTGCCCCTCGGCCTTGAGATAGTGCTCGCCCGCGCCCTCGGCCTCCAGACCGTCGTAGAGATAGGCGCTGGCGGCGCCGGAGGTCAGCGAGCGGCCGGCGGCGATCGCCAGGAAGTGCACGAGGAAGCCGGTGTAACTGGGGGAGAGGACCGGGGCCAGGTTCGCCGCGGTCATCACCACGGCACCGGCGCGCAGACAGTTACGGGCACCGATACGGTCGGCCACGATCCCGGTCGGGATCTCGAAGAGGCAGAACGCGATGTAGTAGATGCTCTGGATGCCGAAGATCTGCCCGTCGGAGAGCCCCGACTCCCGCTGGTAGGCGTAGAAGACCGGCATCCACCACAGCAGGTTGAACAGCAGCTGGAAGCCGTTGTTGAGCCGGATGATCCGCCGGGCCCGCGGTGGCAGGGGCGCCCCCGCGGCCCGGGGACGGCGGGCGCCTCGCAGGCCGGTGAACGCGCGGATCACAGCGCGTAGGGGCGGATCTGAACCAGGCGGAAGTCCCCCTGATCGGTCATCAGCCACTCGATGTCCAGGGGATGGTCCACATCGATGTCGCTGAAGTGGGACTGGAGCAGCCGGCCGGTCAGGGCCAGCCGGGCCAGCTTGTCCCGGGTGGCGACGGGCAGGTCCTGGCCGGACGAGCCGAGCGCGACGGTGCGGCCGCCGCCCTCGACGGTGTTGTACAGGTACTGCAGCGGCAGCGTCGTCCCGTCGACGACCGTCTCCGGCGAGCCGGGGGAGCAGTTGAGGTAGACATTGCGGAAGTCATTGCGCCTGGTCGGGTCGCAGGTCACCAGGACACCGCCGAGTTCCGCCGGCACATAGCGCTGGATGATCACGCCCATGTAGGTGTCGTCGAGGGAGATGCCCGCCTGATGACGCAGCCGGACGCTGCGCGGTGACAGCAGGGAGGCCCACACCTGGCGTACCGCGTCCAGGAGTTCGTCCGCGCCGTGCACATGGCTGATCGAGTCGTAGACCCCGGCCGCGGAGAACCCGGGCAGGTCCTCGGCGTTGGACGAGGAGCGCACCACGAGACGGTTGCCCGCGTCGGGGCCGTCCGGCAGGGCCTGGGTGATCTGGCGGGTCACCTCGTCGGGCATGGGGGTGTTGCGGATGAGCTGCTGCAGATGCAGACAGAGCGAGTCCAGCACCTCGACGGCATCGAGTTCGAGGGCCATCTTCAGCTTGCCGAGGCCCTGTTGCACGGCCGGCGAGGAGGTCAGGAAGCGGTGCTGCAGGGCGAAGGGGAGGGCGATCCCGTCGGGCGCGGCGATGGTGCCGGCCACGAAGTCGGCTGCCGACGTCTGCAGTTCCCCGGCGGGCGCGCCCGGGATGCCCAGGCGGGCCGCGAGGTGGCCGTAGAGGTCCGTGCGGGGCGGCCTTTGCTGCCCGTAGAAGGCGGTGAGGTCGGCGGTGCGGCTGTCGAGGACGTGATGGAGTTCCCCGAGGTTGGCCGCCTTGGTCCCGTACCGGTCCTGGTCGGCGCGGCGCAGCCGGTGCAGGAACAGCGCGGGTACGTCCTCCAGCAGCGGCGGTTCCATCCGGATCCGCTGCTGGTGCCAGGCCGGGGCGTCCAGCGCCGGGGCGTGAACCAGCGGGACGAGGGTGATCTCGTCGTCCTGCACCCGGTAGCGGATCCACGCGTCGTCCAGGCCCTCCGCCTCGACCAGGCGCTCCAGATCGCGGACGATCGCGTTGGGGATGCCCCAGCCGGAGGCGAGGACATTGGTGTGCGAGAGCGGTGTACCGGGCGCGGTGTTGAGGAACCCGGCCACCCGCGGCACATCGTCCGGCAGCGACGGCATGGCCACGATGTCGGACCAGCCCAGTCCGCCGGCCGCGGCCGCGTACTCCTCGGGCGTCCGGAAGTAGCGGAGCCGGCCGATGGCCTCGCCGGGATTGAGCGGGGTACGGGTGCGGTTGCCGAACAGCTCATGGCCCAGGATCCGCGGCACCCGGACATCGCTGATCGCGGCGAGTTCGTGCTCCTGCCCGTGGTTCGCCGGCTTCAGCAGCAGCGGCAGCCGCCCGTCGACCCGGTGGCGGACGAAGGTGTAGAACTCCTCCAGCAGCCGGCCGTTCATGGTGTCGGCCTCGGTCGTCTCCAGGACGAGGAAGGGCCGCTCCCGGCCCTCGGAGTCCTCGTCGGTGTGCAGCGAGAGCACACCCAGCAGGAAGCGGCGCTCGGGGTCCATGTAGACCGAGGCGTTGAAGGCGTCCAGGCAGGAGTCCAGCGCGTCCAGTTCCATGCCCAGGACACGGGTGGCGATGTAGTTGACGTGGAACGGGTGGGCGGCGGTGTCGAGCAGATGCCAGGTGTTCTCGATGCGGTCCACCACCACCTTGAGGTACGGGTGGCCGGCCAGGACACCCGAGAGGGTGCGGAACAGCGGCAGGGAGAGGTTCTCGCCGACGACGGTGCGGTCGGTGACCGGGCCCGGCGCGCCGGAGGGCAGGACGGTGGTGGTCATGAGTGGGCCTCCGTGGTGCCGTGCGGGGGGAGGACCTGCGGCAGGGCGTCCACCAGGGCCCGGAAATCGCGGATCACGGTCTCCGGGTCGGCGGCGGACAGCAGACACAGCGCCGCCATGGTGTTGGCGCCCGCGGCCGGGTCGTACACCGGCACCAGCGTCCCGTCCGGGAGGGAGTTCTCGGCGACCACGGACAG
Organism: Streptomyces sp. NPDC054765; assembly: GCF_053612065.1. Lineage (NCBI taxonomy): Bacteria > Bacillati > Actinomycetota > Actinomycetes > Kitasatosporales > Streptomycetaceae > Streptomyces > Streptomyces sp. NPDC054765. The sequence goes on from NZ_JBSHBP010000026.1 coordinate 73,713, forward strand.
CCGGCTGCCCGCGCTGACGGGCACGTTCTCGCGCACCGTCGGGAAGTCCCAGATGCGCCGGTCCGGCCAGGCGTCCCCGGCGCCGTCGACGGCCAGGACGACCAGGGAGCCGGCCGCGCCGTCCGCCTCCTGGGGGGTGCGGGTCTCGGTGGGCCAGGAAACCGGGCGCCCGAGGAGATGGTCGGTGAGCATACCGATCAGGTCCAGGCCGAAGACCTCCTCGATCTGCGGGACGGTCATCGCCCCGCCGAACCGGGCGGCGGTCTCGATCACCCACATCCGCCCGTCGGCACCGAGCTTGATCTCGGTGTGCGTACCGCAGTTGCGCAGTCCCAGTGCGTCGACGGCGTCGCGCGCCAGGGCCACGATGCGCCGCTGGGCGTCGTGCGGCAGCGCGGCGGGCGTGATGCCGGCACGCTCGGTGAACGGTTCCACCGTCGGCATCCGCCCGCTGAGACAGACCGGACGGAACTCCCCGTCCACGACGACGCCTTCGACGCTGACGTAGTCGCCCCACCCCTCCTGGTCGAACCACTCCGCCGCGGTACCCGCCACGATCTCCTCGACGAGGAAGTCCGCGCCGGCACCGGCCACATGAAGCTCGGCGTACCCCAGTTGCGCGGATTCGGCCATCACCTCGCGCGCCCGCTCCCAGGCCGCCCGTACCTCCCCGGCGCAGCGGATGGTCCGGTGCGCGGTCGAGCCCGCGCTCCAGGCGGCCTTCAGCAGCAGGGGGAAACGGAGCGTGGCGGCCGCGTCGTGCAGATCCTGCTCGGTGGCGACGGGGCGGAACCGGGGCTGGGATATCCCCTGGTCCTGCCAGGTGCGCCGCATCATCCGCTTGTCGCGGGCGAGCGCACAGGAGCTGCCCGCCCCGGCCAGGCCGAGCTTCTCGCAGGCCTCCGCGACCGCGACGACCGCGTACTCGGAGAAGGTGACGACCGCGTCCGCGCCCACCGCCTGGGCCCGGGAGACGATCAGGGACACCAGGTCGTGCCGCTCCGGCTCGGAGGGGCTCAGCACCGAAGCGCACAGCCGGTCCGCCGACGCGGCCACGGACGGTGGGAGCGCGCTGAGCGCCAGCAGGTGCACTGCCGACCGTGCGGCGACCCGTGACAGGGCGTACCCCAAGGGCGGTCCACCCTTGGCATACACGAACAGCACCTTGCTCACTGGAATCCGACTCCTCTTCATACGGGTATGGACCATGAAACGGCCGAGGACGCCCGGGGCTCACCTCCAGGCGTGTTCCTCAAGCGAAGCAGCCATGCGGCACACGGTTCCCCGCATCGGGCCGCAACCGCTCAGGCAAATGCCAGAGTTGTGGATACCGTCGGTCCGCCGTGAAGGTTCCGTGATGCCGTATGGCGGCCGGACCAGCGCAGAGGTGCGCGGGTGCCGCCAGATCGGCCGAGAACCGGGCATGCCACAGCACGCTGGGGGATACGCATGGCGATGGCGCGCCATCCGAACCCGTTGAACTCTTCATCACCAAAGGGGCCCGTCGTGGACGAGACCAGTCTGAAGTCGCTGCTCGAACACCTTCCGGTGTCCTGGTGGGAGGCCGATCGTGAGCTGCGCGTGATCGACAGCGGCGGGGGCGCCTTCGACGACACGGTGACGGCACAGCGGTTCCTCGACACCGTGCGCAAGGAGCTCCCCGAACCCGCCGCATCGCTCGAAACCAGCCAATGGCAGGCCCAGTTCGACGGTCGTGTCTTCGATGTGAACTGGCCCCTCGGCGTGCCCCGGCAGGGCCGCTCCCGTGGCCTGGCCGTGGAGGTGGGCACGCGCGGCGCCGGCGCCCGCAGCTACGACGCCTTCGCGGACCTCGCCCCCGCCGCGGCCTTCATCCGGGACGCGCACGGGCGTTACCTCTGGGCGAACCACGCCTACGCCCATCTGTACGGGACCACACCGGAGCATGTCATCGGCGAGTGCGTCGCGGACGTCGACGGCCCCGCCGACGCCGCACAGGTCCTCGCGCTGGACCGGGAGGTACTCGCCCGCGGCAAGCCCGTGCGGCACACCCTCACCTACCACCGCTCCGACGGCAGCAGCGGCCAGGCGGCCGGCCATCGGTTCCCCGTCCGGGAACGGGGACAGACCTGCGTCGCGGGCATCTACGTCGACATCAGCGACTACACCCGCGCCCTGCGCCAGCGCCGGGAGGCCGAGGAGAGCCTGCATGCGCTGCGCGATCACAGCGGACTGCCGTGCGCCCTGATCTCCGCGGGCGGACGGATCCAGCAGGCGAGCGCGGCGGCCGCCGAGCTGCTGCAGACCCGGCTCTCGGACCTGGTCGGCCGCCGTGCGCAGACCGTGCTGGCGCCCGCCTCGGAGTTACCGGGGCTGCGGCGCAGCTGGCACGATCTGATAGCGCGCCGCAGCCGGCGGATCCAGACCTCCGCGGTGCTCCTGGACGCCCGCGGCCGCCAGCGCCGGGCCCGGCTGCATCTCACGACGGTGGGCCGGAGCGCGGCCCGTGCCACGAGCGTCTGGGCGGTCGTCACCCACCAGGGGCTCGCCCACGAGGTCCATCCCCAACTGACGGCCAGTCAGGTACGCATCCTGTCCCTGCTGGCCGCCGGCCGCAGCAACGCGGAGATCGCCACCTCCCTCCACCTCTCCCGGCAGACCGTCGACTACCACCTCAGCCGCCTGCGGGACCTGCTGGACGCCCCGACCAGACCCGCCCTCGTCGCCCGCGCCTATGTCCTCGGCATCCTCGACCCCCAGTCCTGGCCGCCCCGCTCGGCCACGGCCTGTCATCCGCACAGCGCCACCTGAGAGGCGGACCGCCGGACGACGCCCGAGCCCACCGGGCCTACGGGGCAGGGCACGGCGGATCGTTGGGCCACCCGGCTGATTGTGGCCGACGGGCGTTTCGCTCCCCGCGGGTTGAACGACGATGCGGGCCGCTCACGGCAGCACGATATGGGTGGCAGCAGAAGGCTGAAGAGGCGAGGAGCGTCGTGAGAAGAACCATGCGGGCGGGAAGCGTCATCGGGGCGTGCGGGCTGGTGCTGCTCGGCAGCGGAATCGCCCACGCGGTGACCATTCCGGACTCCCTGCTCTCGGCGGCGGCGGACGCCGGTCTCGGCACTGTGACCGGCACGGTCCAAGGGGTGGTCTGCAACAACCGCCTCGGCCACATCCACTACAAGTCGCCGGTGCTCCGGTCGGGCCACGCCTGCATCAACGGGCCGGTGCACAGTGGTAACAGCCTGCACAGCGGCAACTTCGTCAACCACGGGAACCCGAACGGCAGCGGCAACCTCGCCAACACCAACGGGTCCACCAACAGCGCCGACTCCGCCTCGGGTTCTTCGACGGCCAGCAGCAACAACATTCAGCGCCTCCTCGGCGGCCTCCTGTTGCGCTGACCCGGATGCGGCGCCGGCGGATTCGGCACCGGCACCGGCACCGGAACCGGCCCCCGGGAAGCGGGGGCCGGTTCCGGTTCAGCGCGGGGTCACACCGTCTGGTTGCTGCCGCTGCCGATGCTCTGCGCGTTGTTGCTGCTCTTCGTCGTGGGGCCGGACGTCTCGTCCTTCGAGTTGGTGTTTCCGTTGGTGTTGGTCGGGCTGCCGCTGTTGCTGGCGTTGTCGCCGATGCGGACGTCCTGTCCCCTGACGTTCCCGCTCCTCAGCGGCCCGTTGACGCAGAATCTGGCCCTCTGCCCGCAGCGGAGACTGGCGTGGACCCTGGAAACGGTATCGCTGTTCGTGATCCGGTCCCCGTCGGAGGACCCGGCCCATGCCTGGGTGGGCGCGACCCCTCCGGCGGTCAGGAGCAGACCGCACGCTCCTGCAATCACGAAGTTGATGCGTGCCATGTTCTTCACAGTGTGCTCCTGCACCTCATGGTTGGTCCCCGGGATGTTGCTATCCCGGATGCCCGTATCCACCAAGCAGGAGCAACGGCCCGTCCCGCGTATTCACCCTGTCCGATGACGGGGTTCACCGGGACGGCCCCCGGCCCGCTGAGCGCGCCCGGCGAGCGCTTCGGCGAGGGCGAGGATCCTGCGGGCGTCCTCGACGTGCAGGTTCTCGATCAGCCTGCCGTCGACGGTGACGACCCCGCGTCCCTCCCGGGTGGCCTCCTCGAAGGCGTCGATGATCTTCCGCGAGCGGGCGATCTGTTCCGTCGACGGGGCGAAGACCCGGTTGCACGGTTCGACCTGCGACGGATGGATCAGCGTCTTCCCGTCGAAACCGAACTGCCGCCCCTGAACACACTCGGCCTCGAACCCCTCGGGGTTCTTCACGTCGTTGTAGACGCCGTCCAGGATCACCTTGCCGGATTCGCGGGCCGCCAGCAGCGCCAGCGACAAACCGGTCAGCAGCGGGGCCCGGCCGGGGACGTGCTCCGCGTGGAGTTCCTTCGCCAGGTCGTTGGTGCCCATCACGAGAACGGTGAGCCGTTCACCGGCGGCGGCCACCGCACGGGCGTCGAGCATCGCGCGCGGCGTCTCGACCATGGCCCACACGGCCGTATGGTCCGGAGCGCCGGCGGCCTCCAGGGCACGCTCGACATCCCGCACGGTCTCGGCGGAGTCCACCTTGGGCACCACCACCGCGTCCGGACCGGCCTCGGCGGCGGCCCTCAGGTCATCGGCATGCCAGGCGGTGCCCGGCCCGTTGACCCGGATCGCCACCTCGCGGTAGCCGTACTCACCCGAGGCCGCGGCGGCCGCGACCCGCATACGGGCGTCGGCCTTGGCGTCGGGCGCGACGGCGTCCTCCAGATCGAGGATCAGGGCGTCGGCGGGGAGGGACTTGGCCTTCTCCAGGGCGCGTTCGTTGGCACCGGGCATGTAGAGCACGGAGCGGCGCGGCCGCAGGATCGCGTCGGACACGGAACTCACTCCTTTTCGGCCGCGGCGTAGGCGTCGCACAGCTCGGGGTCGCGGGCGGCGAGGGCGTCGGCGAGTTCGGCGACCACCTGGCACTGCTTGTAGGTGGCGTCGTCCTGCATCTTGCCGTCGATCATCACCGCGCCGGTGCCGTCCCCCATGGCCTCGATGACCCGGCGGGCCCAGGCGACATCGGCGGGAGCGGGCGAGAAGACCTGCTTGGCGATCCCGATCTGCACCGGGTGCAGGCTCCAGGCGCCGACACAGCCGAGCAGGAAGGCGTTGCGGAACTGGTCCTCACAGGCGGTGGTGTCCTTGATGTCACCGAACGGCCCGTAGTACGGCAGGATGCCGTGCGCCGCACAGGCATCGACCATGCGCGCGAGGGTGTAGTGCCACAGGTCCTGCTGGAAGGTGGCCCGCGGCGCGGCGCCGTCCTCGCCGTACGGGTCCTCGCGGACCAGGTATCCGGGGTGGCCGCCGCCGACCCGGGTCGTCTTCATCCGGCGGCTGGCGGCCAGGTCGGCGGGGCCGAGCGAGATGCCCTGCATTCGGGGGCTCGCGCCCGCGATCTCCTCGACATTGGCCACACCGGTCGCCGTCTCCAGGATGGCGTGCACCAGAATCGGCCGCTGGACCTGCGCCTTCGCCTCCAGCTGGGCCAGCAGCCGGTCGACGTAGTGGATGTCCTCGGCGCCCTCGACCTTGGGCACCATGATGACGTCCAGTGTGTCGCCGATCTCGCCGACGAGGGTCACCAGGTCGTCCAACGCCCAGGGAGAGTCGAGGCTGTTGATCCGGGTCCACAGCTGGGTGTCACCGAAGTCCGTGGCCTTGGCGATGGTGACCAGACCCGACCTGGCCGCCTCCTTGCGGTCCGCGGCGACCGCGTCCTCCAGATTGCCGAGCAGTACGTCCACGGTGGGCGCAAGGGACGGCACCTTCGCGGCCATCTTCTCGTTGCCCGGGTCGAAGAAGTGGATCATCCGGGACGGCCGGAACGGTACCTCGCGTACCGGTGTCGGCGCCCCGACGGCCAGCGGGCGGAAGAAGTCCTTCGCAGAGCGCATACAGTCTCCCTGGTCGGCTCGGAGGGCGGTCCGCCGCCGGGTGCCGGCGGCCCATTGCGGGCCTCACTCTAGGCCCGCACACCGCTCACGCTACTGGCCAGTAGATGTGCCGTTGATCACCGTGACGGGACGGGCGGCACCGGCGGTGACCGCCGGTGCCGCCCGCCCGCGGCCCGCTCAGGCCCCGAGGCAGTCGACGAACGTCACCCGGTCGCCCGCGCCCTTGATGAAGTCCTGCGGGGAGTGATTGCGCAACCGGCACATGTCGTAGCGGGCCCGGGGACCGGCTCCCCCGCCGTCCGGTTCGTACGCGTGCTGCCCGGACAGCTGGCACGAGTCGTAGCGCACCAGCGGTCCCTGCTCCCCGATGCGGTAGCGGTGCGGGCTGCTCTCCGCGGCGAAGGCCTTGAACGCATTCGCGGTGTCGTCGCAGTCGTTGAAGTGCACCGTTCCGCTGTCCCAGGCGCAGTCGATCACCACGGTGTCCGGGTCGCGCACCTCGAAGCGGATGTCTTCGGCATGGAAGCGCTGTACGGAGTCGTGGTGCGGACCGCGCGGAAAGCGGAAGAAGGTGCTGGTGCGCCCGTAGTCGCCGGAGTCCTCGGGACGGCGGCCGGTGACGATGTAGGAACCGCCGCGGCAGGTGATGGAGCCCCCGTAGGGGAACTCCAGGAAGTTGCCCCAGGCGTACTCGACCTTCATATCGTTGAACCAGTAGTTGAGGAACTGGTCCTGCTGCGGGCGGCTCAGTGACTTCTGCGACAGGCCGGAGTACAGGAACGCCTTGCGGTAGGCGCCGCCCACCCGGCAGGCGTCCCAGCGCATCTCCGAGTTGGTGTTGCTGCCGTCGAGGGCGACCCCGTACGTCCACTCGCCGGTCCACTCGCACTCGGTGAAGCGGTAGTCCTGCGCCTGGCCGGTCGAGTAGGAGTAGAAGAACGAGGCGCCGGGGGTGGCGGCGGCGAAGCCCATCTGCTCGAACATCACATTCGCCCAGCTGTCCTCGTTGCGGCACAGATAGGCGTTGTCGGCCCGGTGCGGTGCGAAGAGCAGCTGGGTCATGCGTTTGCCGGCTCCGCGGAACCGTAAGCCATTGGCCTTGAGCCTTCCCCCCTGGGCGTTGAGCAGGGCGTTGGGGGCGCGGATGAGGTACGTGCCGGCCGGTACGTCGATCACGGTCCGGCCCACGTGGTCCCAGACCCGGCCGGCCGCGTAGGAGTACGCGCGGGCGAACGCCCGGCTGTCGTCGGTACGTCCGTCGCCCTTGGCCCCGAAGTCCGCCACCACGTCGATGACGTCCTTGCCCTTGGGCTTGTGGCCGGTGACCACGGGCGCCTTGGCGTCGTCGGACGACTGCCGGGAAGCAGCGGCCGGAGCGGAGTCGCACCCGGTGAGGGCGGCGGCGAGCGTGGCGGCCGTGCCCGCCAGCATCGTCCGGCGGGAGGCGCCACCGGTTGACGGGGAGGTTCTGCCTGCCATGATGTGCTCCTTCGGGGGTCCATTCATCAGGTGGGGGACATGAGCCAGTTCGGATATGCGATCAGAGAGCTGTCGGCGGCCCAGAAGTCCGCGAAGGGGGTGTCCCTGTATTCGCGATATGTGAACCGGCCGGCCGGCCGGGTGTTAGCCGCCGTGGGCTACACCCTGAGACTGACACCCAATCAAGTCACCATGATCAGTGCGGTGTTCACCTTTGCCGGGGTGGTCATGATTGCCGCGCTGCGCCCCTCGCCCGCTGCGGCGGCCGGGATATTCGCGGTCCTGTTTCTCGGCTTCGCCCTCGATTCCGCGGACGGGCAGCTCGCCCGGCTCACCCAAGGCGGCAGCGCCGCGGGGGAGTGGCTGGACCATGTGGTCGACTGCGCGAAGATGCTGGCCCTGCACATGGCCGTGCTTCTCTCGTTCTACCGCCACTTCGGTTTCTCCGACCCTCGCTGTCTGCTCATTCCCGTCGCATTCCAGTTCGCCGCCGTGATGGTCTTCTTCGGCGGCATCCTCACCGAACAACTCAAGCGCGCCGACCGGCTGAAGAACGGCGCCGGCGGCCCGGTGCCCGCGGCACCCGGCTCCACGCTGCGCTCCGTCGCGCTGCTCCCGGTCGACTACGGGGTGTTCTGCGCGGTGTTCCTGCTGTTCGGCAGCCGGGACCTGTTCATGGCGGCGTACTGCGCTCTGCTCGCCGCGCATGTCCTGTTCATGGTGGCGTTCCTGGTCAAGTGGTACCGCGAATTGTCCGCCCCCGGCCGCTGAGGGGCCGGGGACGGACAAGGCCGGGGCCGGCGGCCTGGACAGCGCGCCAGGCCGCCGTCTCACCGGGTCACGCCGAATTCGCGAGCCCATCGAGCACCGTGCGCAGCAAGGAACTGGAGGTGTGCACGGTGTAGGGGAAATAGATCACATCGACCCCGACCGTCGCGAAATCCCGTTCGAGCTTGTCGCCCTTGCTCGTCCCCCGCCAGTCGTCGCCCTTGAAGATGACGTCGAACCGCACCTGCTGCCAGGTCTCCAATTTGTCGGGCACCGTCTCGACGAACGCCGCGTCCACGAACCGGACACTGCGTACGATCTCCAGCCGCTCGGTGAGCGGAATGACCGGTGCCTTCCCCTTGGCCTGCGTAGCCATTTCGTCCGACACCACACCGGCCACCAGATAGTCGCACTGGCTTTTGGCGTGCCGGAGAATGTTCAGGTGCCCGACGTGGAAAAGGTCATAGACCCCGGGTGCGTAACCTACTCGGTGCGTCATTTGCCCCCCACTTGCCTGCGGTCAGTTCCCGGCGGTCACATATACCGGGCCATTGCGCCCCGAGACATTGGTGCCGTCGGTGACCTCGATCGAGTAGCGGTGCCGGGACCCGGGCTCCACGGTGTCCGTGAAGCTCATGTGGGGCCGGTTCCAGTAGCGCGAGTCCTGGTTGAGCGAGGTCAGATACGCGCCGTCGCGGTAGATCTTGTAGGTCAGGACGCCGTTGTCCCGGTCCCACGAGGCCTTCCAGTTCAGCGTGATCCTGCCCCGGGACCCGCTCGCGCCGCTGAGCAGCGGCACCTGCGGCGCCCCGGTGTCCGGCGCCGCCGCGAACCGGGTCAGGCCCTGCTGCGGTGCGTCGTTGACGGTGGTGAACTCACCGCCCGCCCACAGGATGCCGTCCGCCATGGTCAGCGCCCGCGGGCCGATCTGCTCGCCGATCCCGTCATTGGTGTCCGGGAACCACGGCAGGATCGTCTTGTCGGAGATCGACTGCGCCAGGAAATGCTGGCGGTTGTTGATGTCCGTGAAGCCGCCCGGAGTGTTGGAGCAGTCGTGCGCATGCGAGCCGCTGTAGAGCACGCCCTTGTACGGCAGCACCGCCTGGGTGGCGCCCAGGCAGGTGTCCTTCCACAACTGCGCACCGTCGGACAGCCGTCCGGCCGCCCGGCCGTCGAAGACCCCGCCGCCGGTGCCCTCGGCGCCCAGGTAGAAGTTGGTGCCGTCGTTGACGAGCGACTTGACGGCCGATCGGCTGGGGATCCAGCCGGTGAAGGTGTCGACGACCCTGCCGGTGGTCGCGTCCAGCCCGGCCAGTGCATGCACGGTCAGCAGGCTGCCGTTCACCGAGGTGAACCGGCCGCCGATGATGACCTTGTTGAGCTGGGGCGCGACCGTGATGGCGTTGACCGCCGGCGTGGGGTCGTTGCCGATCGAGGAGCCGCGGATCGTCGCCTTGAACGGGAGCAGCGTGCTGTCGGGCCGCAGCGCCGCGATCCGCTCGCGGGTCTGTCCCTGGACGGTGGCGAACCCTCCGCCGATGTACACGGAGTCGGCGGTGACGTCGATGGCCCGTACGGTCGAACTGACCGTGGGCTTCCAGTCCGCACCGATCGTGCAGTCGGCGGTGTTGAGCGCCGCCGTGTTGGAACGGCCCACCGGGCCGGCCTTCCCGAACGAGCCCCCGATGTAGATCATCGAGCCGTCGGGCGAGGCCTTCATGGCCCGGATCGTGCCCGTGCCGCCGGTGAACGCCGGGGCACACGGCAGCGGTTGCCCGGTCTTGGCGTCGAACGCCGCGAAGTTCGTACGGGCGACCTCATGGGTGCCGGGGGCCGCCCCCGGCGGCCGGATGTGGTTGAACGTGCCTCCTACGTACACGATGCCCTTGGCATAGGCCATGGCCCACACGATGCCGTCGGTCTGCCAGGTGCTCAGCGGATCGGCGGTCAGTGTGGTTTCACCGGTGGCCTGAGCGGGACCGGCGGAAAGTGCTGTCGCTGCGGTACCCAGTACCGCGGCGGCGAGCAAGAGATGGACGGGTCTGCTTCTTTGGCGCACAGGTCCCCCCTGGAAGCATGGCGCGATGGGAATTGTCGGGATAGGAAGCGGGAACGAGACGATTTCTGTGCGGAAATGAGTCCGGTGTTCATCGCGAGTTTTCCGAACCACGCTTGCGTAGCGCACCGAAGAACTCCCCTACCCCCAGCGGCACACGATAGCGCCAGATGGCAGCGCCGAAAGCCCCAATCGACAAAACAATTCCCAAGAACGCGCCAGGAACGCTGTCCCCGAAAAATGTCCGCATGGCGAACACCGGGAGTGCCACCGCCACGACGCCGACCAGCACGGCGTACACATAGCCGCGGTCGACGGCGCGAAAGCCCAGCCGGTAGCGGGCCAGCAGCGCCGAGGCCCCGTTGTCCACCACGATCGCCAGACCCCACGAAACCGCCGCGCCCAGCACCCCGTAGCGCGGCACCAGCCATACCGCGCTGCCCAGTTGGACCACGAACGCGGCGCCGGCGACAGTCAGGTTCCAGACGCTTCGTCCCGCCATGAGGATGACCGTCTGCGCGTTTCCCACGCCGACGTTGACCAGGCAGGCCACCGCCAGCACCACCAGGCCCGCCGCGCCACCGGAGAAGCCGGGCCCGAAGAGCGACAGGACGGTCCGCGGATAGGCGGCGAGGACGAGGAACACGGGCCAGGAGAAGAGCGCGATCCAGCGGGTCGACAGCCGGTGCAGATGACGGGCCCCGTGCGCGTCACCGCCCGCGAGCAGACGGCTGATCTGCGGAGCCACCGCCAGCCGGATCGCCAGTTGGAGCAGCGTCCCCGCGGTGACCAGACGACCGATCGCGGTGTAGACACCGGCCTGTGTGGCGGAGCCCAGCGCCGACAGCAGGATCACACCGATCCATACCGCGGTGATGTCGAAGACCGACGAGACCGCCCGCGGACCGGCGAAGGCCCAGAACTCCCTTCCCTGCGGCGGCGGCCGGCCGGTCCCCGGATGCGCACGGCCCGACCTGCGCAGTGAGACACCGGCGGCCACCGCACCCAGCACCCCGGGCACGAGCCAGGCCGCGGAGACCGCGGTCACGCTCGGCACGAGCAGGACCAGCGGCACCGCGAGCAGCACCCGCAGCGCCGGTTTGCCGATCTGCTCCACGCCCACGAAGGGCACCACCGAGCCGTATCCCCGGGTGGCCCCGAGCAGTACCAGCGCCACCGTCGTCACCGGCAGGAACACCGCGAACAGCCGCATCAGCGCGGCGGCCCGGCCCGGGTCCAGATCGGGCAGCAGCAGGCCGGCGAGACCGGGGGAGCAGAGCAGCACCGCCGCCCCTGCGGTACTCGCCAGCAGCGTCGGCAGCACCGAGATCCGTAGCAGCCCCGGTACCCCGGCGCCGCCGCTGAGTTCCAGGTCCCGCGAGACGAAGCGGACCAGGGCGGTATCGGCCCCCAGCTTCAGCGCATTGCTCAAGATGGTGAAGGCCGCGACCCCGGTGAAGACCGCACCGGCCCCGCGGGCCCCGAGACCGTGGGTGACGACGGCGACGAGGACGAACCCGAACAACGCGTTCGCCGCCGAGCCCGCCAGGGCGAAGAGACTGCCACGTGCGGTCGTGCCGACCCCGCGTCCGGCGGCCGCGGGCGGTCCCGGTGCCGCCGGCGCGTCGCCGGAGCCTGCCGGGCGAAGGGCCGTCATCTGCGCAGCGAGGTGGTGTCGGTGTCGAGCGGGGCGCTCTCCAGCGGCGCGGGGCCGGTGCCGGGCAGGGTCGGGCCGGGCAGCGGAGACGGCGTCACCGCGGCGGCCCGCGAGTGGCTCCGGCCGCGTTTGCGGTGCGTCGGTCCGCCGTCGGTCAGCCGGCGCAGGGACGGCCCGTGGCTGCCCTTGTCCAGGACGGCACCCAGGATGTGCCCGCCGGCCCCGGTGATCAGCTCCCACACCCGGTCCAGATCGTCCCGCCGGACCTCGTTCAGATCGCAGACCACCACGACACCCGCCGCCTGCTTGGCGACGGCCAGCCCGTCCGCATGCGACAGCAGCGGCCCGGTGACCACCACGACATTCTCGTTCGGTCCCGACGGCGCGTTCAGCAGCCGCGCGAACTGCGGTGAGGACAGCGCGCGCGCCGGGTTGGGCACCTCCCGGCCGGGCAGCAGATCGAAGCGCCCGTCGACGCCCGCGTCCACGGCGAGCCGCTCGCCCTCCGCCCAGCTGCCCGGCACCGGACGGCCGTGGCCGGGGTGCAGCGGGAGCCGCTGGGCGAGCCGGGGAGTACGCAGATCGGCCTCGACCAGCAGGATGTCATTGCCGATCTCGGCGAACGCACCGGCCAGGTTGACCGCGACCGAGACGGCATCCGCGTTCTCCCGGGGGGCGACGATGAGCAGGCTGCCCCGTCCGGCGAACCGCTGGTCGTGCGCCAGCCGGAAGGCGATCGTGCGGTAGGCCTCCGCACGGTTGCCGCGGCCGCTGCGGCCGACCTCCAGCAGCTGGGTGCCGCCCTGCCGGCGCGGCAGGATGCCCAGCACCGGTGCCCGCAGGTTGTCCTGCACATCCGCCACCGACCGGACCCGCGGTTCCAGCACCGAGCGGACCCAGGCCGCCAGGATGCCCAGGACGAGACCGATCACGGCCCCGGTGAGCAGCAGCATGACCAGACCGGGACTGGAGGGGAACGCCGGCGGATCGCCCTTGCGGACGATGTCGCCGGGGGTGGCGTCCAGGGACTTGAGGCTGGAGATCCGCCCCTGCAGATCCGCTATCTCCGAGACCAGACTGCTGCGTTCGGACTCGTCGGTGGCCCGCCCCGACCCGGCGCTCTCGCCGGCGATCCGCCGGTCCAGCACCTTGCGCTGCTCCTGCAGCGGCTTGAGTTCGGTGCCGAGCTTGCTGACGGTCGTGTCGATCCGATGGGTCGCGGTGTCCTGCCGGTAATCGAGATACGCGTGCACGAAGGCGTTGACACGTGCGGCCGCCCGGTCCGCGGAGTCCGCGCTGTACTCGAACATCAGCGTCTGGGTCTCGGGCGGATTGCTCACCCGCAGATCGCGCTGGAGCGTGGCCGGGTCCGTGTCGAGCTTGAGGGCCTTGGCCGCGGCGGACGCGACCGAGGCGCTCTGGGCGATCTGCCGCTCGGTGCCCATGCTGATCTGCTTGTCCGCCGAGACACCGCCGGCCTCGAAGGGTGCCGTACTGATCGCATGCACCACCACCTCGCCGGTCGCCGTGTAGGTCGAGCCGCCGAGCAGGGACACGGCGCCGCCGCCGAGCATGCCCAGCACGAGCCCGAGTACGAGCAAAGCGCGGTACCGGAAGAGCTGGCGCAGCTGGTCACGGATCTGGTCCGGCTCCTCCGCGGGCTCGTCGAAGACGCTCACGTACGTGCTCCTCCTGTGGGTAGCGGTGAGGCGACGCGGTGCGCTGTGGACATCGGTGCGCACACGGACTCCTGCGGGGACGGCGGCAGGACCCGCCGTCCCGGTTTACGGGTGATCAGCAGCGGGATGCACACCAGCAGCGCGAGCGGGCCCACGATGGCCATCAGACTGCCGCGCAGCAACACCAGCTGGTAGAAGCCGAAGGCGGGCACCAGCAGCGCCGCCAGGGTGCCCCGGCGGCGCCGCAGCCGGTGCCGGAGGCCGTCGATGCGCCGCCCGACCGCGCCGACCAGAGCGAAGACGGCGATGACCGACGGGAAGCCGGCCCACATATACGTCTCGACCCACAGCGGCGCGGACAGATTGGTGAAGGTGTAGCCGGCATGCCGGGCGAGCAGGATCCCCGCGTCGTCGGGTTTGCCGGGCCATGCGGCGCGCGGCACGAAGAACAGCGGCGGACCCAGCGCGGCCGTCGGGGTGAAGCCATGGGTACGGACATAGTCCACACCCGTCTCGATCTGCTGGAACGCGTCATAGTCGCCGTTGGAGGTGAACTGCTCGGCGAGCGAGACGACATGGACGGGTTCGCGTTTGTCGTAGCGGAAGTAGTCGCTGTACGGGAAGACCACCAGCACCACCGCCGCCACGGCCGCCGCACCGAAGCGGAAGGCGCGCGGCCCGCGCATCCAGGACGCGCTGAAGACCAGCGCCAGCAGCACCGTCCCGGCCCAGAAACGCGGCTGGCTGATGGGGTTGTTGACGGTGACGTTCACCGCGATCAGCAGCGGCAGCAGCAGCCACCGTAAGCCGCGCAGCGTCCGGTCCCCCCTGGTGAACCGCGGCACGTGCAGCAGCGCCACCAGCGCCCAGAACGCCGGTACCGAAAGAGCCCAGGCCGCCATCGCCCGGTCCGCCGACCCGGCCGGTTCCGCCGCTGCCGCCGCCTCGTTGGCCGCCTGCCGGCTGAGGAAGAACGCCGACAGCCCGCCCTGGCCGGGAATCAGCACGACCACCAGCAGCAGCGCCAGCCCGCACAGCAGCAGCACCCGCACCGGCGACAGCCGCCGCGCGAGGAGCGGTTCGAGGACCGTGGAGGTACGCGCCGACCGCCATGACGCCATCGCGGAACCCGCGCTGTACGCCAGAAGTCCCGTCTCCACCAGGACAGTTGACACGAACCCGGTCTGTGCGTCGACGACGAAGCCCCGCGGATAGGCGTCCGTCGCGAGCATGGCCAGCGGCGCAAGCCCCAGCCATACGTACGAGAAGAGCCAGAAGCCGAAGGCGATCACCCGGGCCCGGACATCCGTCAGCACCCGGGCCAGCGCCGCACCGGTGTGCACCACCACCACGCACTGCACGGCGAGCGCGGCGCCGAAGCGGGTGTCCGTCGACTGCAGGATCACCACCGGCAGCAGCACCACCAGCAGCAGCGCCCAGCAGCCCAGCGCGGCGATGCCCCGCACCGGCCGCGCGCCACTTGGTGTTCCGGGCATCATCGGCCCACCTCCCCCCAACTCCCCACCAGAGAGCACAATCTAAGGGACTTCGGGAAACAAGGTCGCCTTCGGGACACAATCGCAATCCAATTCACAGCCCGCGCACCCCGGCGGGCTCCTACGATGACCGCACATCCAGAGGGGGGCCAGTCTTGGAAGACTCGTTCGCGGGCCGGTGTGTGCTTGTGGTCTCGACCAACTACGCGCCCGAACACACCGGCATAGGGCCGTACTCGACGCAGATCGCCGAGCACCTGGCCGCATCCGGCGCCGATACCCATGTCCTCGCGGGCATGCCGCACTACCCGGCCTGGCGGGTGGCGGACGGGTATCGCGGCCGATGGCGGATACGTGAGCGCCGTGGCGGAGTCACGGTGCACCGCCGGCGGCACACCGTACCGCCACGTCAGACCGCCTTGCGCCGGGCGTTGTTCGAGGCCGGCATCCTGGCGCACGGTGCCGTGGCGCCGCCACGCATCCGCCCCGACATCGTGCTCACCCAGATGCCCAGCCTGGCCGGGGGAGTGCTGGGCGGGCGCCTCGCCCGGCGGGCCGGGGTACCGCATGTGGTCGTCGTCCAGGACCTGATGGGGGCCGCCGCCGAACAGAGCGGCATCCAGGGCGGTGGCCGGGCCGCCGCCCTGGCCGGGGCGGTGGAAGCCAGGGTTCTGCGCGGGGCGGCCGTCGTCGGGGTGGTGCACGAGTCGTTCGTGGACCGGGTCACGGCGATGGGTGTGCCGCGCGCACGGGTGCATGTGGTGCCCAACTGGACGCATGTGGAGGGCCCGAGCGGCGACCGGCAACGGACCCGGGCCCGGCTGGGCTGGTCCGACCGGGACACGGTGGTGCTGCACGCCGGCAACATGGGCCTCAAGCAGGGGCTGGAAGTACTGGTCGAGGCCGCCAGGCTCGCCGACCAGGAGGCCGCGCCCGTACGGTTCGTGCTGATGGGCGACGGCAACCAGCGCGCGCGGCTGCAACAGCTCGCCTCGGGCATCTCCTCGTTGTCCTTCCTGCCGCCCGCCGACGCCGAGGACTTCCCCGAGATACTCGCCGCCGCCGATGTGCTCGCGGTGACCCAGAAGGCCTCCGTGCTGGACATGAGCCTGCCGTCCAAGCTGACCTCGTACTTCATGACGGGCCGGCCGGTGATCGCCTCGGTGGCCGCCGAAGGGGGCACCGCCCAGGAGGTGCTGCGCTCGGGCGCGGGGACGGTGATCGCCCCGGAGGACCCGAAGGCGCTGCTGGCGGAGGTCCGGGCGCTGGCGGACGACCCCAGGCGGGCGTCCCGGCTGGGAGCCCGCGGTCCGCAGTATGCCGAGCAGCGGCTGAGCAGCCGGGCCGGCCTGGAGCGGATCACCGCTCTGCTGCGGACCGCGACGGCGGCGAGCCGCTGAGGGCTGTCCCGTAGCCGCGGGGTGGCGAGGGCGGAGAACGCCCCCGCCACCCCGCCTCATCCGGCGCCCGGCCGGGTGAGGGAGGCGTACCGCTCCTCCAGATGGTCGGTCACGGCCGCGACCGAGAACTCCGCCTCGACGGCCGCGCGGCCCGCGAGGGCGAGGCGCTCCCGCAGCGGGCGGTCCTCCAGGAGCCGCAGCACCGCGTCCGCCAGCTCTTCCGGCGAACCGTCGGTCACGAGAGCGGCCTCGCGCCGCCGGAGAGCGGCGGCGATACCGCAGCTGTCCGTGCAGACCACCGGCGTGCCGACGGCCAAGGACTCCAGCACGCTCATCGGGAACGGCTCGTCGACGCTGGGCAGGACGTACACGGTGGCCCGCGCGGTCCGCCGCATCGCGGCGTCGTGCGCGAGGGCCCCGTCGTACGTCACCACCTCGCCGAGCCCCTCGTCGGCGATCAGCCGGCGGACCTCGGCGAGCCGTCCCTCGTCCGAACCGTGCAACGTGAACGACACCTCGGGCCGCTTGCGGTGCACCAGCGCCGCCATCCGCACAAAGGCCTCGGGGCGTTTGCGGCTCTGCAAGCGGGCGAGGAAGAGCACATCCGTCTCGCTCCGCTCCGCGTCGAGGGGCTGGGCGCGGACCCCGTTGGGGAGCCTGACCAGGCGCGGCCCGCGCGGCCCCAGCACCTGCCGCAGCCCGGTCTCCTCCTCGTCGGTGAGCACCAGTGCCGCGGCCGCCCGCCGCAGCAGCGGGAGATAGACCCGGTCGAAGAGCCGGGCCACCGCCGAGCGGCGGGGCTGGACCATGCCGTGTGTCTGCACCACGAAGGGGCGGCGGCGCAGCACCGCCACCGCGAGTGCGGCCAGCGAGACCAGATCCCGCCCGGCGTGCAGATGGAGGGCGTCGGCCCGGCCCGTCCGTCGCCAGAGCAACGGCAGCAGCCCCGGGTGGAACAGGCCGAGGAACCCCTGCCCCGGCACCAGGGTGCGGGCCGGCCGGGCGCGCAGCGGTACCCCGTCCACGGACCGCGGGGGCGCACCCCGCCCCCGCCACAGCGAGACCAGCTCCACTTCGTGGCCGCGCGCGGCCAGTTCGCCCAGCTGCCCGGTGGCCACACTCACCGGACCGCCGTACGCCCCGTCGTCGCTGACCAGGGTCACGACATGGGTGATCCTCATACGCCACCCCCGGTGGTGTGCACGGCTCCCGGAGGCACATCGCGGTGGGCGACCGCGCCGGCCCCGACCACCGCGCCCGCCCCGACGGTGACACCGCGCAGCACCATGGCGCGGGCGGCCACCCAGGAACCCGGCTCCAGACGGATCGGCGCATTGTCGAACTCGAAGGTGGGCGAACGCCGTTGATGGCTCCCGGTGCACAGCACGGCGCCCTGGGACACACAGACGTCACCGGCGATGGCGATCGGCTCCAGGTTGATCAGCCAGGAGTCCTCCCCGATCCAGACGTCATCACCGACCGTCAGCTTCCACGGCCACTGCACCCGCACCCGGTGCCGGATCAGCACCCGTTCGCCGACGCGGGCGCCGAAGGCCCGCAGCAGCGGGGGACGCAGCCGTGGCGGGAACCACCACTTCATGAACACGAGGTTCAGCACGGCGAACCAGGCGGCCTGGGCCAGCAGCCCCCGGCCCTTGTCGTAGCCGGCGCCGGTGAAGCCGCGCAGCCGGCGGGCGGTGGCGGGAGGTGTCATCGGTCCACCCGCACCCGGTGGCCGGAGAGCTCGTCCGCCAGCTGCCGCACATCCGACTCGACCATGATCCGCGCGAGTTCGTCGAACTGCACCTTCGCCGACCAGTCCAGCAGGCGCTTGGCCTTGGACGCGTCGCCGATGAGCGCATCCACTTCGCAGGGCCGCTCGTACTTCGGGTCGAAGCGCACATAGCGCTCCCAGTCCAGTCCCACCGTCCGGAAGGCGGCCTGCAGGAAGTCGCGCACGGTCGCGGCCACGCCGGTCGCCACCACATAGTCGTCGGGCTCGTCCTGTTGGAGCATCAGCCACATGGCCTCCACGTACTCCGGGGCGTAACCCCAGTCGCGGACGGCATCGAGGTTGCCGAGGTAGAGATGCTCCTGCAGGCCCGCCTGTATTCGGGCTACCGCGCGGGTGATCTTGCGGGTGACGAAGGTCTCGCCCCGCCGCGGGCTCTCGTGGTTGAAGAGGATGCCGTTGACGCCGAACAGGCCGTACGCCTCACGGTAGTTGACCGTCGACCAGTACGCCATGACCTTGGCGCAGCCGTACGGGCTGCGCGGGTGGAACGGCGTCGTCTCGTTCTGCGGTGGCGGGGTGGCGCCGAACATCTCCGAGGACGAGGCCTGGTAGAGCCGGGTCTGCACCCCGCCGGCGCGGATGGCCTCCAGCAGCCGTACGGCGCCCAGCCCGGTCACATCGCCCGTGTACAGCGGTGCGTCGAAGGAGACCCGGACATGCGACTGGGCCCCGAGGTTGTAGACCTCGTCGGGCTGCACCTCACGCAGCAGATTCACCAGGGCGACGCCGTCGGACAGATCGACATGGTGCAGCAGCAGCCGCCGGTCCGGGGTGTGCGGGTCCTGGTAGATGTGGTCGATGCGCTCGGTGTTGAAACTCGACGAGCGTCGCATCAGCCCGTGGACTTCATAGCCCTTACCGAGCAGCAATTCGGCGAGATAGGAACCGTCCTGACCGGTGATTCCGGTGATAACCGCGGTTTTCGGCATGGCTTCCCCCCACGAGAAGTGATGTACATCGGGATTCTTCGATGGATTTCCCACGCGCCGGCGGACCGCGGGGCGTGGACGCTACCCGCTCCGTGGCCGGTGGTCGAGCGCGGAGTGCGGCAGATATTTCCTGAAATAGCCGGTGGACGTATCGGGTTCACTGACACAATCCGGCCCATGGATGACTTGCTGCCCACACCCGCTCGCGTGTTCGTCGCGGGCCACAGAGGTCTGGTGGGATCCGCCGTGGCCCGGCGGCTGACCGCCCAGGGCTATGACGTGCTGACCCGTACGCACGCGGAGCTGGACCTGCGTGACGCCGATGCCACCGCGGCATTTCTGCGCGCGGCCCGGCCCGATGCCGTTGTCCTGGCGGCCGCCAAGGTCGGCGGAATCATGGCCAACAGCACCTACCCCGTGCAGTTCCTGGAGGACAATCTGAGCATCCAGCTCAGTGTCATCGCCGGCGCCCACCAGGCCGGCGTCCGCCGGCTGCTGTTCCTCGGATCGAGCTGTATCTACCCCAAGCACGCCGCCCAGCCCATCACCGAGGACGCCCTGCTGAGCGGCCCGTTGGAGCCGACCAACGAGGCGTATGCGATCGCAAAGATCGCCGGCCTGGTCCAGATCCGGTCCTACCGCCGGCAATACGGTGCCTCCTTCATCTCCGCCATGCCGACGAACCTCTACGGGCCGGGTGACAATTTCGACCTCGAAACCTCGCATGTCCTGCCGGCGCTCATCCGCCGGTTCCACGAGGCGAAGGAGAAGGGGCTCGCCGAGCTCACGCTCTGGGGCACCGGCACCCCGCTGCGCGAATTCCTGCACGTCGACGACCTGGCCGCGGCCTGCGAAGTACTGCTGCGCCGCTACGACGGCGAGGACACCGTCAACGTCGGATGCGGCGAGGACCTGACCATCGCGGACCTCGCCTCCTGCGTCGCCTCCGCGGTGGGGTACGAGGGCCGGATCACCTTCGACCCGTCCCGTCCCGACGGCACCCCCCGCAAACTGCTCGACATCGGCAAGATGCGTGCGCTGGGCTGGTCGCCCACCATCCCGCTGGCCGAGGGCATCGCCCGGACCTACCGGGCGTGGCAGGCGGAGCCGGCCCGGGTGTGACCGGGCCTGTCCGGTGGGGTGCGTCCGGCGCCCGCCCCTCGGCGGGACGCCGGACGCACCCGGGCACGCCCTAGTACGCACCGCGCCCGTCCACGACGGCCCGCACGGTCCGGACCAGCACACCGATGTCCCGGGCGTAGGACCAGTTGTCCACATAGCTCAGGTCCAGTGCGACGGTCTCGTCCCAGGAGAGATCGGACCGCCCGCTGACCTGCCACAGACCGGTCAGCCCCGGTTTCACGGATAACCGGCGGATCTCGGTCCCGTCGTACCGCTCGACCTCTTCGGGAAGCGGGGGCCGGGGGCCGACCAGGGACATATGGCCGGCCAGGACGTTGAAGAGCTGGGGCAGTTCGTCCAGCGAGAAGCGGCGCAGCAGCCGGCCCACCCGGGTCACCCGGGGGTCCCGCCGGATCTTGAACATCGCCCCGTCGTGCTCGTTCGCCGACTCCAGTGCGGTCCGCATCCGGTCGGCGGTGACGACCATCGTGCGGAACTTCCACATCCGGAACGGCATCAGATCCCGGCCTATCCGGATCTGCCAGTAGAACACCGGACCGGCGGTGGTGAGCCTTATGGCGGCGGCCACCGCGGCGAAGACGGGGGAGAGCAGCACGAGCAGCAGCAGCGCCCCCAACCGGTCCGTGGCCTGCTTCAGCAACACCGGAAGCCCCCGTTGCGCCGCCGGGTCTATGTGCATCACGGTCAGGCCCGCCGCCTTGGCGAGCCGGACCCGGTGCCGTGACACATCGATGAGGCCCGGAAGTATGGCCAGATTCCGGCCCCCGTCGTGCAGCGCCCAGGCCAGCCGGCGCACCCGCGCGGCGGACAACTGGCGGCCCGGCGCCACGAAGACGAGATCGGCATCGAGTTCCGCGGCACACCGCAGGACGGTCTCCCCGTCCAGCGCGTCACCGTCGGCGGCGAGCCGGGCGGGCACCGGCAGCGCCGAGTCGGTGGTTTCGTCCCCGACGAGACAGCTGCCGACGACGACATATTCGTGATCGGTGCGGTGCGCCAGCTCCGCGAGCACCACATCGACGGCGCCCGCCTCCCCGACGACCAGCACCCGCCGCAATGCCTGTGCACGACGGCGCATGGCCAGCAGATACCGGTGCACCAGCTTGCGCCGGGCCACGCTCAGCGCCAGGCAGGGCAGCAGTGCCAGCACACAGATCTCAAGGTCGGCGTCGATGCGCGCCCCCACGCAGATGACGGCCAGCACGCCCAGCATGGTCAGCCAGTCCCGTAAAGCCGGCAGCACCGCATCGCCGCCCAGCTCCGCCCTGGTGTAACGATTCTTTGACGTTCCGACGGCCAGCCACGACAGACAGGCCAGCGCCGCCGTGAGCAGTGGCTGCGGCTGCCGGGTCACGGCGCACAGCACGCCGACCGGCACCAGGGCGCCCAACGCGTCCACGGCCAACGCCACCTGCAAGAGCCCCCGTTCCGTCGGCTTGCGCCTGCCTCCCTCGTCGCGCTCCGGCGCACGATCCAACTTGGCTGTCCCGGCAGGTGATTCGATCACCCGTGATCCGGCAGCTTCGAACAACCCCATGGCCCCCCACTTGGTCGTCCCCGCACTTCCGGCGCGGCTGGAGCTCCCCGGCCACACAACCGCCTCCGTGTCGGACGTGACGCTAGAGCACGTTGCGCCCGACTGCTGTGGTTTACCTAATTTGAGTGTTCTTGTGTCCCATTGTTTATAAGCCAACGGACCCGCGATCGGGTTCCGGCCGCCGTTCCGGCCACCGCCACCGGGCGGCCGCGGGGCCCTCGTACCCGCTGCCGGACATTCCGGCGTGCCCTGGCCGGCCCCCCGGCAGGCCGGCCAGGAACAGTGACCTCTTCACTTCCGCGAACATGGCCACACCGGCCGCCGTGCCCGGAATGACGCGGCAGAACGCCGGATCGATCACGTCGGCACGGGGCGTCCGCCCAGGCGGCTTCGCCCGTTGCATCCCCGGCTGGCATGATCGCGCGCATGGCTGAATGCGTGATCGCCGCATGTGACGGCGCGTCGAAAGGAAACCCCGGGCCCGCCGGCTGGGCCTGGGTCATCGCCGACGGTACGGAGACCGTCGTCCGGTGGGAGGCCGGGCCGCTGGGCACCGCGACCAACAATGTCGCGGAACTCACGGCACTGGAACGACTGCTGGCCGCCACCGGGCCCGCCGTTCCGATGGAGGTCCGGATGGACTCCCAGTACGCGATGAAGGCAGTCACCACCTGGCTGCCCGGATGGAAACGCAACGGGTGGAAGACCGCCGCGGGCAAGCCGGTCGCCAACCGGGAACTCGTCATGCGCATCGACACGCTGCTCACGGACCGCTCCGTGGAGTTCCGGTATGTGCCCGCACACCAAGTGGACGGCGACCCGCTCAACGACTTCGCCGACCGGGCCGCGAGCCAGGCGGCGGTCGTCCAGGAGGCCGCCGGCAGCGAGCTCGGTTCCCCGCAGCCGCCTCGTGCCCCCGACACCGTCCGGCCGGGCGGCGCCCGCCGAGGCGCCTCAGGGGCGGCAGCGAAGACGGCATCCGCACCTAAACGGCGCAGCTCCGGAAGCCCGGCGCGGACCCTCAACGCCAAGTTCCCCGGACGCTGCCGCTGCGGACGCTCCTACGCGGCGGGCGAGCCCATCACCAAGAACCCGGAGGGCTGGGGGCACCCCGCATGCCGCACCGGCGCGGGCGGCGGGGACTGAGTTCCTGCGGCGGCTCACGGAGGCAGACGGTCCGGGTGTGCCGGACGCCCGGACCGTCTGCCCAGGCCGCCGGTGACCGCGGCCGGCGCGGCCCCCGCGCCGGCCCGGACCGCGGGCGCGGCGAACCCCCGCTGCACAGCGGTTACTTGCCTCCCTTGGGGCCCGCCACGGGCACATCGAGAGGACGGGCGATACCCACCACGCCCTCGTCGAGGCGCTGGAGATGCCGCAGCACGCGGAAGGTGACGGTGCCCGACCGCAGCGCCCCGGAGCCGGCCGCATCCAGCATCGCGGCGATGCTGACACCGGATTCGACCTCGCCCTCGGTGCTCTCCTCCCGTACGCGCGCCACGATCAGATCGATGTTCTGCGCGATCCGCCGGCCGGCGCGCTCCAGGCGCGGGTCGGCCGCGACGGTCTTGCTGTACGGCACCAGTTCGGCCGTCGCCGCCAGGGACCGGGCGTGGTAGGCGGAGGTCTCCAGGAGCGCCACCAGGTACCGCGCGGTCTGCCGCCGTACGCGCAGCGGGGTGATCGGATGCATCAGGGGCTGGGTGGAGGCACGCAGATCGTCCAGTGCCGTGTCCAGATCGCGTGCCTTGCCCAGCAGATCGACGGCGGGTCCGCCACTGAGCTGTTCCACCGCCGCCGAGACGACGTCCCGCAGCCGGACCAGTACCGTGCCGAGCAGTTCGTCCGTGCGGCGGTCCGTGTGCACCGGCAGTACCACCACGGCGGCGATGATCCCGCAGGCGGCGCCCAGCGCCGTCTCCTCGATGCGCAGCACCAGCACGGACAGGCTGTAGGTGTCGAGCAGGGTGTAGAGCAGCCCGAGCATCGCGGTGACGAAGAAGGACATCAGGGCGTACGACAGAGGCGCGGTGAAGAACATCCCGAAGATGCAGAGCAGCACGAGGGCGAACGCCGTCCAGGTGTGGTTGCCGACCAGCCCGGCGAGCGCGACACCGGCGATCACACCGAGCACCGTGCCCACCAGCCGGCGGTAGCCCTTGACCAGGATCTCGCCCGTGGACGCCGTGTTGAGGAAGACCACCCAGCAGGTCAGCACCGCCCAGTACCAGCGCTGGCTGGAGAGGAACTCACCGCCGATGATGGCCAGCGTCGAGCCCACCGCGACCTGGAACGCGGCCCGGGTGGTGGGCCGTTGGAGGCCGGTGCGGTCCTCCTCGGTCTCGTCGGCCTCCTCGGCCCCGACGATCGCCAGATCCTCCGCGTCGAACTCTTCCCGCGAGCGGGTGGTGGCCGGAGTGTCGTCCGACTCGTCCTGCGGCCCGTCCAGTGCCAGCCGCAGACCCAGAACGGCTCGCGCGCTCTCACCGAGCCCGCGGAACACGTCCTGGACGACGGACGAGGCGCGCGGCAGATTGTCCTCGTCCCGGTAGCCCAGCAGCCGGTTGCGCACATGGGCCAGTGCGGTGCCGCGGTCGTCGGGGGCGCGCCGGGCGACCAGCAGAAGCAGCGCGTTCAGATCCCGGCGCAGGGTGAGGGTCGCGTCGTCCTCGGTCTGCGTACGGGCCGCCGTGGCCGGGACGGGGGCGTGCGGCAGATGCATGGTGAGGGTGTCCGCCCGCTCGGCGCTGCGGGCGTTGAGTATCAGCATGCCCAGCCGTTCGGCGGCGATCTCGGCGTCCGCGACGCGGCGCTGCACCAGCCCCGCCGCTGCGGCGTCCCGGGTGCCTTCCTCCAGGCGGCCCTGGATCATCAGGGCCGCCTCGTGCAGCCGGGCGGTGTGCCGCCGCAGGTCGTCGAGGACCTTGTCCACGTCATCGGGGCCGGCGTCCAGCAGCTCCATCTGGGTCGCCAACAGTTGGGCGAGGCGTGCCCGGAAGGCCTCGCGCAGCCGGCCCAGGGTGCGCTGGGGGGTCTCCGGGACGACGGCGAACCGTACGACCGCGCTGCATGCGAAGGCGATGCCCAGTGTCAGACACAGCACGGGGAGGGTGGGGACCGTGGCATGCACGAACAGTGAGACGAAGTAGACCTGGAAGCCGATCAGACCGAGTGCGGTGCCGCGGTCACCGAACCGCCGGGAGTAGACGGCGCCGAAGATCAGGAGGACGAAGAACACGTCTCCGCCGATGACCTGGGCATGAAGCAGCGCCGCCAGTGACATGGCGGCCAGCGCGACGGGCAGGCCCAGCGCCAGGGTGACCGCCTGGCCGCGCACCTCCTTCTCCCGGATCGCGAAGGTGGCGACCATGGCCGCCATGGCGCCCGCGACCATCAAGGTCACACCGGTCCGGAGCAGGGCGAGGGCGACGAGGGCGAGCACGATCGCCCCGACCGTCCGCAGCCCCGCCATCAGTCGCAGCAGCCCAGGATCGGATGCCGCGAAGCGGTCCCAGGTGCTCGTCCCAGTCCGCCGTATCGCTGCCCTCACGGTGCCGTACACTCCCACTTCTTGCCATGATCGGGGTGCTCCAGGATCGCACGCCTGATCGGAACGTCTTCATCCGCATCGTCCCCGGCGCAGCAGCGCGCACATGCGACGTCTCGTACCCCCTCGCACTCCGCGCATCCCTCGCGCTTCCTCCGCTTCCTCGCGCTTCCTCCGCTTCCTCGCGCTTCCTCCGCTCTCTCGCATCTCCCGGTTTCCCGGTGTTAGCGAGGCGTTAGCCGATCGACAGCGCCGGCACCCAGGGTGAGGAGCGCGTAACGAAGAAGCACTCACCGTCCGGGTCCGGAAACCGGCTCTTCCGCTTCGTGTCACCCCTCGCGGGTGGCCGGGGAGGGCCGGGCGGGCCGCACGGCGGGAGTGACACCGATGTTTCTCCGGGTGTCGGAGAAGAAGGAGTTGATGACTGATGGCCATCCGTGGTCTGCGTACCGCCGCCACCGTCACCGCCGCGCTCGCCCTTGCTGCGGGAGCGGGTGCCGGAATCGCCTCGGCGGCAGGTGCGGCCGGGGCCGGCCCGGCAGCGGTCGGCTCGTGCGGTCCGGGTTCGTTGACGGTCACGACCACCAATGCGGGGTCGAGCCAGGCCGGAATGAGTCACTCGGGCACCTACCTGAAGGTGACCAACGCCGGCAAGGACACCTGCGCGATAAACGGCTACCCGGGGCTGGCGTTGGAAGGTGCCGGTCACACGAGCCTGAAGACCACCGCGCATCACGGTGACACCTACTTCGCCAAGGACCCGGGCGCGCACCAGGTCACCCTGAAGCCGGGCAAGAGCGCCTTCGCGGACCTGGTCTGGACGAACACCGGTGTCTCCACGGCGCACGCCAAGTACCTGCAGGTGTCTCCGACGGGCAGCAACTCGCACGGCGTCGTGGCGTTCGACAACGCCGTGGACGGCGGGGCGCTGTCCGTGACGGCCTGGTCGGCGCAGCTGCCCAGCACCTCCTGACCGTCACAGGCACGCCGAAGGCCGACGCACCGGGCGTCGGCCTTCGGCCGCTCCGCGGCCGGGTCGGTTCCGGGCGCCGGCCAGCACCGCGCGGTACCAGCCGACGGTGGCGTCGAGGGTCGCCCCCAGCGGGGTCGGGCGGACGCCGAAGGCCCGCTCGAAGGCCGTGGAGTCCACGATCTGTGGCTCGGTGTGCTGGTAGAACATCTCCGCGTACTCGTCGATGAAGGCCGCGTCGAACGGGCCGAAGGGGCGCGGCTCGGCAAGGGTCACGCTCCGCACCGGCCGGCCTACCCGCTCCTCGATCATCGAGTGGATCTCGCGCGTGCTGACGGCGGGCGCGGTGGGCAGATGCCAGACCCTCCCGTCGCCCTCCGGGTGTTCGCCGAGCGTGGCGAGTCCGGTCGCCACATCCCGGATGTCCGTGTAGCTGTGCGGCAGGTCGATGTCGCCCATGCCGAGGACCTCTTCGCCGCTCAGCGCGTTGGGGAAGACCGCGCCGCCGAGCGTCGAGCTGAGCACGCCGGGACCGACGAAGTCCGCCGACCGGCCGAGGACGACCCTGGCGCGCCCCGCACGGTGGGCGGCGAGGTAGCGCTCGTCCAGCTGCGCCCGCATCCGCCCCTTGCGGCTGGTCGCCCGCCACGGGGTGTCCTCCGTCATCACCTCGCCGTGCGTCGGGCCGTACGGGTAGAGCGTGTCCAGGACGACCAGGCGGGCGCCCGTGGTCTCGACGGCGGCCAGCACCGCGTGCTGGACCTTGGGCATCACCTCGACCTGGTGGTGATAGTCGACATTCACGCAGTGGTACACGACGACGGCGCCCTCGACGGCCGCCAGTGCCCCGTCGGGAGTGCTCACATCGGCGGCCTGCCGCTCGATGCCCGGAGCGGGGCTGTCCGGGGCCGAGCGGCTGACCAGCCGTACGGCATGCCCGCGGCGGGCGAGTTCGCCGGCGAGCGTGGTGCCTGCGGGGCCGGCACCCAGTACGACGTGGAGCGAACGATCTGCAGCAGACATGGCGGTTCCTTCTCTACGGGCCGAGGGCCGACAGCCGAGGGCATGGGGCGACGTGCGGAGGAGCGGCGAGCGGGCTTTCATTCTGCCCTATCGCTTGTGTTAGATACTGTAACTCTCGCGATGATGCATAGCAAGAGTCGGCCTGGAGGTCTCCGGCCAGTACTCCGGGATGGGCACCGGGCCCGGCCGGGGCGTCGACGTGGCGGGGCGGACCCACTCGCCGGGCGGAGCCGGGCCAGGTGGGCGACGCTGAGCCATGGAGGTGGGCCATGGCACAGCTGCAGGCGGACGTATGCGTGGTGGGTGCGGGGTTTGCGGGGCTCGCCGCCGCGAGACGACTGGTCCGAGCCGGCGTCGA
Organism: Streptomyces sp. NPDC054765; assembly: GCF_053612065.1. NCBI lineage: Bacteria > Bacillati > Actinomycetota > Actinomycetes > Kitasatosporales > Streptomycetaceae > Streptomyces > Streptomyces sp. NPDC054765. The sequence continues at coordinate 101,475 of NZ_JBSHBP010000026.1, forward strand.
GGTGGTGGTGCTCGAGGCCAGGGACCGGGTGGGCGGACGGGCGTGGAACCGGGAGCTGTTCAGCACCGGAGCCCTGCTACGCGGGCCCATGTCGCCGTGTACGTACGCGAGTTGAGCTCGCGGCCGAGCTGCCGGGGCAGCAACGTCGTGGCTCTGGACTCCGGTGCTGCATTGTCGAACGCGACGCTTCAGCAGCGTCTGGTGTCGGTGCGGTTGTTCTACGACTTCCTGGTCGAGGAGGGGCTGCGCCAGGACAATCCCGTCGGCCGGGGGCGGTACACCCCTGGGAGCCGCGGTGGCAGGCAGCAGCGTGGGCTGGTGCGGAGACTGGTGAAGCTTCCCTGGATCCCCAGCGACGAGCAGTGGCGGGCCGTTCTGGCGATCGCCGCCGCCGAGCCGGTGCGCACCCGGCTGATGCTGGCCTTGGCCTACGATGCGGCCCTGCGTCGGGAGGAGTTGTGCTCGCTGCGCACCGACGACCTGGACCCGGGGCGGCGGCTGGTGCGGGTGCGGGCGGAGACCACCAAGAGCCGCCGGGAACGGGTCGTGCCCTACTCGGCGGCGGCCGGAGTCCTGCTGTCGCACTACTTGGTGCACCGGGCCACGGTCAGCCGTGCGCGCGGTGGATTGTTCCTCTCCGAGTCGCGGCGCAACTTCGCCCAGCCGCTGAGCCTGTGGACGTGGTCGAAAGTGGTGCGCCGGATCGCGGTGGAGGCCGGGGTGGAGCGCTTCTCCACGCACACCACGCGACACCTGTGCCTGACTGACCTGGCACGGATGGGCTGGGAAGTGCACGCGATCGCCACATTCGCCGGCCACCAACACACCGACTCCACCATGCGCTATATCCACCTGTCGGGCCGGGACCTGGCCGAGAAGTTCGCGCGCGGGATGGAGCACATCCATGCCCAGCGGGTCGCCGCGCTGCTGAGCGTCGGCGCCGAGGGCACCGGACGGCCGCGGTGACCGCGCTTGCCCTTGCCGCAGGGAAGACGGCGCCCGACTGGGCCTGGCCACTGGAAGGCACGTCCTGGGACCGGGACCCACAACTGAGCACCGAGGAGTGGGCGGTGCTGGTACAGGTCGGCCCGCGGCTGTTGCACTCCTCCCGGCTGACCCGGGCGGAACGCAGTGCGCTGGCGCGGTTGCTCGGGCCGCTGGAGCAGGTGCGGTCCTGCCTGTGGATCCCGGACAAGGCCGGACACCACCGGTGGGTCGACTACCAGGTGGTCGGGATGCTGCTGGCCCACACCGCCGAGGCCGAGTCGGCGTGGTGGAGTTGGGACCAGAGCGCGTGGACCCGTTTGATCGGGCCCGACGCGCAGGAGTGGAGCCGCCAGTGGCCGGCACAAGCGTCGCGGTCATGCCGCCCCCGCCTTCTGGCTTACGCCTACCTCCTGGGTGCGCCCGTGGACGAGGCCCTGTTCCTCTGAGCTGAACCGGATTTTGTAGCGGCCCTGAAGCCAGGCATGATCGCCTCGGCAGATGGGAGAACACAGGTCCGATGCCTGCACCACGGAAGTA
>NZ_JBSHBP010000027.1:0-101384 GCF_053612065.1 Streptomyces sp. NPDC054765
ACCGGCGTCACCAGCTTCCGCCGCGAGATCATCAAGTACGGCACGGGCCTGTCGCAGAACGAGGACGACGAACCGGACGACAGCGGCGTGCTCGGCTACACCCTGACCGTGCACGCCGTCCTGGAGGTCACCGGCCCCGAAGGCACCCGGTGGGTCACGGGCAACGCCGTGGTGCGGGCCACCTTGGAGGACGTCCTCGGTCTCGGCCTCGCCCCGGCTCGGGCCTCCCGCGACGTCTACGACGCCCCCGCCGTCGTCGCCGCGAACGGCTCCGGCGACTGGCGCGCACTGGATTCCGCGGACTTCGGTGGCCTGCTCGCCGCCGCGTTCACCGAGGAGGACACCGCCCCGCAGGTCTGGCTCGACCCCGGCGACGTCCCGACGGCGGCCCGGCAGGCGCTGCTCGGTGCGCGTACCGCCCTGCTGGACGGCGGCACGCTCGCCGACGCACGGGAGGCCGCCGGCACCGAACTCCCCGCAGACCTCTCGGCCGCCATGGGCGCCACGGCCCACGCCGCCGGCCTCGCACACCGCCCCGTCACCCTGGTCCTGCGCACCCCCGACGGCCCGGTCCACCTGCCCTTCACCCCGTCGATGGTCCGTGGCGGCGGTGAGCAGCAGCCCTCGGGCTCCATCAAGGACGCCATCGACGATGTCTTCGACGACCTGTCTTCGGCTGTGGGGGCGGGCGGTCGGGATCAGCAGGTGTCGCCGCCCGAGGACGTGATCAACGCAGCATTCTCTGACGAGAACGCGCCTGCGGCCAAGGCCATGTCGGACCACGAAAGCGCTCCTGCGTCCGAGGCTCCGTCGCACGAGGGGCCGCGGTCTCCGGCCGTCGACAAGGGTAAGAGGGCGGTTCCGGGCAGCCACCCGAGCTCCGACGGGGACGTGGCCGCGGTGGCCTCGCCCGAGCACCCGCTGAGCGGTTACGCCGAGTCGATGGTCCCCCGGATCCGCCGCGACGACGCCCAGCGGCGGTGGATCGCCTCGCAGGTGACGGCGCAGGACCTGCCGGAAAGTCTGGCGGAGGACCTGTCGGACGCAAATGTCGATCCGGACGGCCTCGTCACGGCGGATGGACTGCCGGCGGCTGACGTCTCGCCGCCCCCGGGGCGGCGGGCCGAGGAGCCGCAGAGCGAGGGCAGGCTCCCGCTGGGGTCGTTGGCGCCGGTGGACCAGGTGCGGGTGCTCATGGCGCGCCCCGGTCCGTGGCCGGAGGCGCTCGACGCCGTGGCGGCGAAGGCGTCGCGGAGGATGTGGCGCGAGGCGTACACGGACTTCGCGAACGCGATGCCGCAGGGTGCCGATGGAGGCGAGGAGGCCGCCGCCCAGGCCTGGGACACCGCCATGGCCCTGGTCCTGCCGTTGGAGCTGCACCCGGTACGCGCCGACTCCCGGCACGTCGGCGATCCGTATCGGGCCGCCGTACGCGACGTCGCCGGCCTCCTGGTGCAGGGCGGCGACCGCACCGAGGTCGTCGCCCTTGCCGACCGCCACCGCCACGAACTCCGTCTGCCTCCCCGTGGCCGTGGGGGCGCGCCCGGGGACCGGACCGGGGAGGTACGCGTCCCCGGCCGCACCACCGCCCTGACCCTGGATCTCGACGCACCCGTGCGGGGGCTGGACGATCCGCTGCCGGACTTCGGCGGACCGGTGCCGGGCTACGCCGACGGCACGTACGAGGCGGAGCCGGGGCCGATCGGCCGTCGGGTGTCTGTGACGGAGCCGCGGCGTGGTGGTATCGCGGAGGTGCCTTCGCAGGAGGTGCCGACGCGTACGGGCGATGTCCCGGAGCAGTGGTTCGCGTACGTCCGTCCGTCGTCGTCCCTTACCGTGCCCTTCAGGTATGAGGTCAGTGACCGGGGCCGGATCAAGGTTCCCGGCTGGAAGACGCTCTCGCCTCAGGGGTGGGTGCGGTTCGGTGACGACTTCTTCCATTCGACGGGTGCGTTCCTGCGCGGGGACAGCGGTTGGATCGGCCAGGTCGAGGATCTGGACGCGCTGCGGAAGAGCGCCGTTTCCCTGGACCCTGCGAGCGCGCCGTACACGCTCGTGTCGGGATGGGAGGGGATGTATCTGGTGCCGGACGCGGAGGAGGGCGCCCCGGCGATCCGTATTCCGCTGGACCCTTCGCTGAACGCCGCCGCAGCGCATCCTCACGGGCACCCGTCCCTCGTGGAGGCCGACGCGACGTTGTTCAACGCGGTGCGCGATTACCTTCCGACGGGGACACCGGCGCCCGGCGCCGATGGTGCCTCGACGGTGTGGGTTCCGGACCGGGCGGTGCGGGACCACGCGCGGGCCTGGTGGTCGCGCATGGACGCCGCGTCCGAGTCGGGCCACGAACGGGTTGCCGAGGTGACCGATCAGGTTGTCGGGCGGCTGGAGCGTGGTGAGCAGACCGTCCCGTACATGCTGGAGGACGCGACCGGCGGTCTGGCCGACCCGGACCGCGGCGGTCTGGTGTTCGGCATCGAGGTCGAGTTCACCTTCCCCGCGTACTTCACGCGTGAGCAGAGGTTCGCCGCGCTCGGTGGTATCACCGCCGGACTCCGCACGGCCGGGCTGACCTCGCAGCGGGAGTTCGGGGGAATTCACACCGCACAGATGCAGGAAGGGGGTTATCGGGAAGCCCGGAACGGATGGATCCTGGAGGGCGACGCCTCGATCGGCGCCGAGCTGGTCTCTCCGCTGCTGCGGGACGGGCGGCATACGTGGGACGACCTGAACACGGCGCTGCGCATCATCCGCGACCACGAGGGGATCATCACACCGGAAGCGGGCCTGCACGTGCATGTGAGTACCCGTCAGTTCGGTACGGGTACCCGGCAGCGCCACGCGTTGGTGGACATGTTCCGCGGCTACCAGAGCGCTCTGGGCAGGCTGGCGATGGACCCGCATGCCCAGTCGCACCGCGGCCTGACCTATACCGGGCCGCTGCCTCCGCCGGAGTCGGCGGAGTCGGCCTCCGTAGGGGCTGTTCCGCCTGGTTGGCTGCCCACGTCGCATTACGACGCCCTGAACTTCGAGAACGTGGTGGGCGTGGGCTCGGACCATGTGGAGTTCCGGCTGAGTGACGGAAGCCTGGACGCGGCGAAGGTTCAGGTCTGGACCAAGATTGTGCTCGGGTTGACGCACACCGCCTTGCGGCTGGCCGGCGATCCGTCTTGGCAGCCGCCCGCCTACGACCCGATCGACGGGCACGCCGAGGTGGTGCAGCGGGTGCGGTACCCCGCCGACGGGGTGCGCCGGCCCGGCGATGTGGTGGTGTTCGAACCGGACTTGCCCAGGAACACGGCGCGCCTGCGCGCGATGCTGGACACGATCTTCTGGCGGCAGTCCGACCGGGAGCAGGCCATGGCCGTGTTCGCGACCACTGCCTGGTTCGGGGGCCGGGGGGCCCAGGAGGGCGCTCACGCGAGCGTCGGCTGGCCGGTCCCGGTCGGTGTTCCAGGGCTGGCGCCGCTGGAGTCGTTGGAGCGGATCTTCGTGGCGCAGCAGCCCGGCGCCGTGGCGTTCCTGACAGCCGTCGGTGGGTCGGCGGATGATTGGGACGCGGCCGGGGTGCGGGCCCGGTTCGGGCGTGACGATGCCTTCGTGGTCGGCGTCGCGCCGGGCGCGCGGGGTGTGCCGGCCGTCTTCGGCCTGGAGGGCAGCCGCCCGTTGGGCGGTGCGGAGTTCACGGCGCTGCTGTCGCAGCTGGGCTGGTCACCGGGGATGCCGCTGGCGGTGGTCTACCCGAGCGCGGAGATCCCCGCGTCCGTGTACAAGTGGGCCACCGCGGTGACCGGCGCCATCGGGCAGCCGGTGCACCTCACGGTCACCGACCAGTATCTTCCCGGCGAGATTGAGGTGCCGTCGGCTTGGCTGGCCGGTGGCGAGGTCTTCCGGCAGGGGGGCGGCGAGGTGGTCGACGACGACGGCTTCACGGCCGTGCTGCCGGGCGACTCGTGGCTGCGGACCGGCGGTGCGGGACAGCCCGACAGCGCCTGGCCCGCCCAGACCGGGTACGTACGCTATGCCGGCGCGCAACCGCATACACCGGCCGAGGCCGAGGCCCCGGCGCAGGCACAGCCGCAGGCGGAGGCGGAGGTGCATTCGACCTTCCTCACGACCAGCGGCATGGACAGCCTGCCGGGCACGGGCCGCACCACCGGCCAGGTGCCGGCAGAGGGCGAGCCCACTGTCTTCATCGAGCCGGTGTCCGAGGAGGCCCGCGAGGAGGTTCCGGACTCCCTGCCGGCTCCGCCGGCGTCGCGGCGCGGGGGCCTCGACGCCCTCCGCGACTGGATGGAGTTCTCGTCGGTATCGGGGCACAGGCGCTCCGGTGCGCTGCGCGCGATCGACGACGCCGTGGACGCTGTGCACCGCCATCCGGACGTCCAGCACCTGTCGGGCGTGCTCCGCGCGGTGCAGAGCTGGCAGCAGAAGCCCGCGAGCCGGGGGAGCAGCCGCTGGGAAGCGGTCCGACAGTTGGAGAACGCGGTACTCGATCGAGTGGATCGGTTGCAACGGGACTCCCGGCCCGGCCACCACGCGTCCGCCGGCCACCCGGCGCAGTCCTCGGCGCACGGCGTCGGGCGCGGCGCGACCATGTCGCTGGTCCCGGCCGGCCCGCGTCCGGCCGAGGTCGAGGGCTTCGCCCCGGGCAGCGGTTTCGAGGCCGAAGTCCACCGGTACCGGGTGGTATTGCCCGCAGGGGTGGGGCCCTCGGACTACGGCGAGCTCGTGGAGCTGCCCGGGGTGCTGACCATCACCCTGGACGTACTGGGTGATGTGCCGATCCTGGAGATCGTCACCGAACCGGCCCGGGGTCTGGTGCGGGGAGAGCACGACGGACGCGCCGAGCGGTCCGACGTGCTGGCCGCCTTCCACGATGTGCTGTCGCGGCTCGACAACGCCCGGCCCGGTGCCACGCTGCCGCGCATCTTCCCCAGGTCGGCCGGGTATGTGATCAACCCGCTCGCGGAGGAGGACCGCCTCCAGGTGTGGCCGCACCCGCCCGGCGGGGACGTCATTCTCGTGCATCACACGGCGACCGCCCCGCTCAGCGGCGTGCTTGCCTTCCTGAGGCACCTCGCCGACCACATGCGGAGGGATTCGCCCCCGTCGCGGATCGCGCACCGGGACCTGGGTGCGGCGGAGGTCTTCGCCGACGGCGTGCTGGAGCGTTATGGGCAATGGTTGACGCGGCACCCGGAGTTCGCGGGCCGGGAGCGGCCGTGGGACACGGACGAGCTGGCCGGTGCCGCCGCGCTCGGCTACACCCAGGTCGCCGCCACCCTGCGTGGGAGCCTGGACCACCGGGTGCACGCCAAGGGATTCGCGGGCGTCATCTCCCGTGCCTCCCTCGGTGGGATCCGGCGCGGCCTGGGCCCGGTGCCCCGCAGGTTCCTGGAGGACGAGGCGGCCTGGTTCACTCATCGCTTCCAGCGCACCTTCCAGCAGTACACCGACTACGAGCTGCCCAAGATGCTGGAGCGGCTGCTTCCGCCACGGTGGGACGACCGGTCGCCCGCCTTGGTCGGCCAGTACATGGAGAACCTGCTCCTCGCGCACCCCTCACGTGTCATTGACCAGTACGAAGCGCTGGGGGTCCGCACCAGGCACCGCGAGCTGGACAGCAACCCGGTGAACGGGGTGCCGACCCTCGACCCGGCAGTCGTCGTGATGGAGGCCCGTTTTCTGGCAGCCGCCCGATCCACCCCGCAGAGCATCGAGCACGATTACCACGCCCAGGCCCAGCGGTCCGTCGACCTCTACAACGGTTCCCGGCAGCAGCACGGGCTGCCCCCGGTGGGCCGGCCCCTGGCGCGCGGGCACCGAGGGCATACCGGGTATGCGCCGCCGACCAGGGCGCAGGTGGCCGGTGGTATCGATGCGGCCGGACCGGGTACGGCGCAGGGCGTCACCGGTCAGCCGGTTCAGTCCGGTGCGGCTGAGTCCCCGGCCACCCCGTCGGTTCCGCTGTCGCCGGCCCTGGCCGATCTGGCGGCTCGGCTGCCTGGCATGCCGCAGGACGAGCGGGCGGAGGAGCTGGCTCTCCTGCCCGCCGCCGATGTGGAGGCGCTGGCCTCCGATCCGGTGCTGGTGCGGGATCTGCGCGAGAGTCTGTCCGCCGAGGACTTCGCTGCCACTGTTGCCCGGTTGATGGTGCGGATCCCTGAGGGGGTGCGGCAGCCGTTCTCGGCGCGGCGTGAGGCCGTGAACCGGATAGCGCCGATGCTGGGTGACCCGGAGGTGGCGGTGCGGCTGCTGAACAAGGGCAGCCGGATCTTCGTGGTCCCCCGGGATGCCGAGTTGACGTCGGTGGGCCCGTTCCGCGAGTTGCGCGGCACTCTTACCGGCGACGGTCGTCCTTTTGCATCCCTGCGCGGCGACCTCAGGCGTGGTCAGGTGGGGGCCACGGAGGAGAATCTGCTGGGTGAGACCACCAGTGTGCCGGGCGCCGATACCTACGCGGACGGATACTCCGTCATCACGCATGAGTTGGCGCACGGCATCCACAGGCACGGGCTGAGCGACGCCGACGGGAGGCTCATCAAGGAGGTTTTCGACGCCAAGGTGAAGCAGGGGCGGGCCGCGAAGTGGCCTGACGGCTTCTGGTATGACCCTGCCGGCGTCAACCCGGACCCCAACTACTCCTGCCGCAACGAGTACGAGTACTTCGCCCAGCTCACCAATGCCTACCTGGGCACGAACGCGGGTCGGGACCCGTATACCGAGGCGCCCCGCAACAACGGCGCCAGCTGGGTGCGGGAGAACGACCCGGAGATGCTGCCGCTGCTGGAGCGGCTGTACGGTCCGGGTGCCGAGCCGCCCGGTCGCGGTGACAGCGGGCGGGCCAACCCGTTCACCACGACCCAGGCCGAGAACGAGGTCTGGGCGGGCTTCCGTGCCTTCTGGGACCGGGCCGAGGGCGTGCTGCGCCCGCAGCCGCATGCGGTGATGCCGCCCGTCCCGGCCACCTCCCGCGGACACGGGGCTCCCGGGGTGGTGTTCGACAGCCTCAGCCCGACCGGACCGGGTACACGGACGGTGCCCCCGGTGTCGCGCTACGGTGAGCAGGGGGAGGAGCCGCCGGAGACCCTGCTGTGGCACCTGCTGAACAACCGGCTGGAGAAGCCGAACGCGCGCCTGGAGGCCATGGGCCTCGCACGCGTGGAGACGCCGTCCAAGGCCGAGCTGGCGGCCGAGCTGGCGGACCACCCGGACAGGCTGAAGCACGACACGGTGCAGAAGATCGCCGACAACTACGCCACATACCTGCTCAACGAGGCGGGCGCCCGCCGCCGCGGTGTGCCCCCCGAGCCACTTGGTCTCAAGGGCGGACGGCTGAACCCCAACCGGCCCCCGAACTGGGAGGACGAGGCCGGCCCGTCGAACCTGCTGCCCGAGGAGGAAGAGGACCCGGCGCTGCCGCAGAGGGCCTTCGACAACGAGCGGGATCGCATGGCCATCCACGCCCATGCGCGGCGCCAGGGCGCTCCCGCGAACCCTCAACCGGTCGATCCGCGGGAGGCGGCAGCCCTCGCTCGGGAGCAGGCACAAGCCGCCGCCCGCGAGCAGATCGCCCGCGCGCAGGAGTGGGACAGCGACGACCTGCCGGAGGGGGAGACCCCTGCCCCGAGGCGGCGCCGGCGGCCCCTCACCGGCCGTCGGCCGATCGGTCAGCCACCGACGACAGTCGCCGGCCCGAGGATCCCCACCCTGCGTACGCAGCGGGCGGTGGAAGGCCTGGCGGAGATGGCCGTCGACGAGGAGCTCGTCGGAGAGACCGGCGAGAACCTCGGCGAGGACGACGGGGACCAGGTCCTCCTGGACGGGCAGCCCGTCGGCGGCGGGGACGAGGGCCTGTTCGGGGGCCTGATCGACCGGAACGCGGAGTTCTCGGAAGCCCGGGTCACCAACCGGAACGGACAGGGTGTCGGGCGGACCTTCTTCAATGACACGGACCGCGAGCTGCGCCGCTTCTACTCCTCCTACCGGCAGATCACCCGGGGCGTCCAGTGGCGAGGGTTGCCCGGCGGGCGGCGGGGCGCCTGGTTCGGCGTGCCCATCGGCAACCGGGGCCAGGCCTTCCTCCTGGGCGCGCACGGCTACGACCTGAACGAGCGCCCGGCCCTCAGTGAGGCCGTGCTGCAGCACTTCTCCGCCCGAGCCGGTGCCGAGGGCATCGTTGCGGTGTGCGACTTCCCGCCCGCGCTGGCACGGCGGGTGGCCGACCGGTTCCGCATCACGCTCCACACCGGCATGGTGCTGGGCGATCAGCCGATGGCCTACCACGTGCTGGAGGACGCCCTGGGACGGCCCCGGACCTGGCAGGTGTTCCGTCCGAACCAGCCGACGGAGCACTACCCGCAGGAGCCGCTGGTCTGGGACGTGAACGAGTCGGCGTACCCGGACGAGAGCCTGCACAACACGGGGCCGCGCGGCCTTCTCCGGCGTATACGCAACACCGCGCCGCCCGCGGAGTCGAGCACGGCTGCCGCCCGGCGCCCCGCGTCTCCTCCGGCCTGGGACGAGGAGCCACCGGCCGGCGGGACGTCGAACCTGTACAGCGAACTGATCCACCACCCGGAGTGGGAGCGACGGGCCGCGGACTACGAGAAGGGCCTGATCCGTGCCTTCCGGCAGGACCAGGACGTGCAGGAGGCCGCCGCCCGCATCCGCCGCGTCCTTGAGGATCACGCCACGCTTGAGGTGTCCCGTGCCGTCCGCAAGGGGCTGCGGAGCACGATCGGCCTCAAGCCCCGGAGCGGTGTGAATCCGGGGCTGGAGCAGGCGCCCCTCGGCGAGAAGCTGGTCTACGTCTTCCGTCCGTCGCAGGACGCACCCGCGGGGGTCGACCTCTCGCCCCTGGATCCGGCGACGGCCCAGCAGGGCGGCTACCTCCTCGGCAACGGCGACATCGCCCTCACCGCCCGGCTGATGCACGCGTACGTGGAGTGGGTCCGGGACCACGAAGTCGACCGGGTGCCCGTCCCGCTGGCCCTCAAGGCGTTCATCGCGGGCCTGGTGCAGGTCCTGCCGCAGAGCACGAGCAAGCCGCCGTCGACGGTGCGCGAGGTGTTCGAGGCGTGGCGGCGCGTGGGCCTCGGAGCGGACTACGGCGCGGAGTTGCCGGCCGGGGCCTTCGACAACGGCGCTCCCGAGATGTACGAGGCGGTCGACCGCGCGCTCACTCCGGCTTCCTCGCTGACGGGCGGCCTGCAGGTCCGCCACCCGGATGCGGAGGACGTCGAGAGCCTGGCGGACGCGCTCACCCTGCCGCATCTGGCTCTGAGCTACGACACCGGCCACTCCCGGCTCTTGGTCGAGGACGCCCGCCACGTGGCGGCTCGTGAGTGGCACCTGCCCGAGCAGCAGGCTGACGCGATCCGCCACGTGCTGCGGCCGGGACCGGCCGGCACCTGGGCACAGGGCCAGAGCTCCGTGGCCAGGTTGGCGGCCGACACGCTTCTGCACCACCTGCCGCCGACCGGGGGCGATGCCTACTTCCGTTACCCGGACGACTACAGCATCAGCGTCGGCGACGAGGTTCCGCTGGACGGCTGGTACGCGGGCCGTCCCGCCCTCCGGGACGCAGTGAAGCTGGGCCCCGGCACCACCGAGACACTGCTCCTGGTCAAGGGCACCACCGCACGTCCCGTCACCGGCCAACTCTCGGACGGGCACCCCCTGGTCCTCTATCCGCCCCACAGGGCGAGTGTCCTCATCGAGAAGGAACACTTCCCCGTCCTGCTCGGCCGCACCATGTTCCGGTTGCTGGTGGGCCGTGAGGTCAAGTCGCTCCCCGAGCCGCGCGTGCGGTGGGGGAAGGAGAGCGTGCGTCGCCAGGACGTCGTCTCCAAGAACGGCAAGGACTGGGTCTCGACGGGCTACTTCACCGACCCGGCGATGGCGTTGAGGGTGTCGCCGCTCCAGCAGCTTCACCTGACGGGCCATCTGAACAGGTGGCGCCTTGAGAACGGCCGCCCCGTCGCCAGGCATCACCTGCTGCCGGTGGGGGAGCCGGGGAAGCACCGGCCCAAGGCGTTCGTGATCGCCGGGCACGAGGGCTCGCTGGGCAACACGATCGGTCAGGCCGAGCGGTTCGCGTCCCTGCTCAGGAAGGACCGGCGCAGCCTTCTCTTCATCGATGAGTGCGGCAACGGCAGCATCCAGCACCCGAACGCGCGGCTGGAGAGGCTCACCCGCGACGGGGACCTGACGGTCATCGGCTTCGACGGGAAGATGGCCGGCCGGGAAGTGCCCCTCCTTCCCGACGGGAGCGGGCCCCTCGTTCCGGTCTGGGACGCGCTCTGGGACGACGCCGGGAACCCGACGAACGCCTTTATCTACGAGAACGGGACCCACCGGGTCTTCCCCGATCCGCAGGACGAGGGTTCGCCCCTCCCCGGTATGGTGCCGCCGCCCGCAGAGCTGATCAACGACGCGGGCCCGAAGGCAGCGGCCGAGGCGAGGCAGTGGCGGCTGACGGAGCGGTTGCACCGCCCCGTGACCCTGGCGTCGGAGCTGCGGAGTGCGCTCCGACAGCGGCCGGATCTCACCTTCGGTGAGGATCACGGGCTCCTCATGGACGAGCTGCGCGGCGGGGTGTTCGACCGCGTCGTCGGCGAGGCCGCGGCGCGCGTCGTCAGGCATGCGTTCCCGGGCGAGGCCGACGGGCACCTGCCGGGTGCGGCGGGACGCCTGGCCGGCCTGGGCCAGGCGTACGAGGGCAAGCTACGGGAAGGGCTCGACGCGAAGAGGGGCAGCGACGAGGAGACAGAGGCCGAGGAGGCAGCCCTGGACGCCCTGCGGGCCCGCCTCTCCGGTGACCCCGAGAACCCCCTTTCGGACGAGGAGTTCTGGGGTGATCAGGGCGAGCCCGAGGAGAGCCGCTTCGCGACCGCGGTCGCCCGCCACTGGCCCCGGCTCGCCACGATCTTCCCGCCCCGCCCGGACGTACTCACGCCGGATGACGAGGCGGGTCTGCGGGAGCAAGGGTTCTGGCTCGACGTCGACGAAGGCAGTGCGCGTGCGGACCGCCTCTTGCATGTCTACAGCGGGCTCGGACTCCCCGCAGAGCAGCACCCGTACTTCCTGACCGGGACGGCGAAGGACGTGCTGGGCAAAGGCCTGGGGCGGACGACCCTCTACCGGTTCGTGCGGGCCGCCTACCGGGCCCGCGTCGGTGACGTGGAAGAACTGCAGCGCGCGCTCACGGGCGGTCCGACGGATCTGTACAAGTGGGCGGCGGTCGAGTTCGACCTGCACGAGACCCTGCCCCACCGCACCTTTTACCGGGAGTACGTCGGTGGCAAGGAGGCGCTGGACAGGAACGCCAAGTCCGTTGCCGAGCAGCATGAGCTGCAGCCCATCGAGATGCATGCGCTCCACAGCCTCAACCACCTGATCGCCACGATGGACCGCGAGGACCGTAGCGGCGTGTCCGACGTCGCGACCGAGGTGCGCCAGGAGGTGACCTCGAACGCGCTCCGGTGCTTCCCCGCCCTGGACCAGGAGGTGTGGTGGCTGGCGGAGGTCCCCGCATCGGGGTACGGAGCCGGGCAGCTCTTGCGGTTCCCCGGGTTCCCGAGGGCGTGGGAGTCGAAGCAGGAGGCTCTGTCGGCATGGCGGGGTGCGGCGGTACCGGGGAACCGGACCCTCTTCCGTGGGCCGGGTCGGATAGCGCGAGACGTCAGCCGCGTCGTCCCGGATCTCGGTCTGCGCTTCCCCGGGAACATCGACCTCCGGGTCACCGGGGTCCGTCCCGCCGCGGCGGGTGAGCCACTGCCCGTGGTGACCCTGGAGGACGGCCGGCCGGGAGTGTTGCCGGAGGCCGACGAGGACTGGGCGCCGGACCGGGTGCGCAGGCGGGAGGCCGTCGGCGACGACGGGCGCGAGCACGGCAGCTTCTTCTTCCGGGACCAGGAGTGGGCGGACCGCGAGTCGGACTACCCGCACCTGCCGGAGGGCTCTGAGGGCGTCGCCTTGAAGTGGGAGAAGGGGGCGGACGGCCGGAAGCAGTGGTACAGGTCGTACTTCACGATGCCGTTCGACCCGAAGCGGGTGTTCTTCACCGGTGGGCTCGGTGACCAGTTGGGCTCCCATGAGTCGGTGGCCGCGGCAGGTGCGGCGGTGGCGATCGAGCGTGGCTTCTCGGGCATGGTGCTGGAGGCGTGTGGTGACGCCGTCCCCGTCGACGGGAGGAAGCTGGGGAGGATCGCCTGGGAGAACGGCCTCAAGCTCTACCGGTACACGAGTAAGGAATCCTTCACCAAGGACCCCTTCGCCCAGGCCGCCCCGGGCCGGGAGAAGTACGTGCACACCCTGAGCCCGGATGCCGAAGGCAACCCCACGTATGTGGAGGTGTACGACCCCGACTGGACCGTCAAGCAGTTCACCGGCGGCGAGAACGGCTGGGAGCCCGTCGACGTCAAGGACATCCCGGACGCGCGGTACAGGAACGACAGGGCGCCTTGGTCGCTTCCGCCCTCGTGGGAGCAGGCGCGGTGGTGGCGGGACTTTGCGAGGCCGGAGGACGACGAGGGGCAGCCGGCCGACCCTCCTGCTTTCCGGACCGCGCTGCGGCCGGACGCGGATGACGAGCTGCGCCGGCGAGTCGACCCTCGTGAACGGGTGCGGCACGAGTGGTCCGAGGAGCGGTCGCGCCGTGCCGAGGCTGAGCGCGCGGCGAGGCAGACCGAACTGCGTGCCGAGGCTGAGCGCGCGGCGAGGCTGGCTGAGTTGCGTGGCGAGGCCGCCATGCCTGAGGTCGCCGAGCTCACGCTGGGCCCGGTGTACGCCGATGAGCGGTACCAGGAGTTGGCGGGCGCGTTCGAGGGCGCTCTGGCGCGCGCGGCGCGGGCCGTCCCTGCGGCACGTGAGGTGATGCCCTGGGCCAAGGCTTCGCTGCTGGAGTGGATGAATGCCCAAGGGGTTCTGGGCGGGGGCCTGACAGCGGAGGCGCTCTTCGGGCCCGAGGGGGCCGGGGGCCCCGAGTCCGACTTCGAGGCGTTCCCCGCCGCTGTGCTGCGCGGTGCGAAGACGTTGCTGCTGGGCAGCGAAGACCCCGACCGGATGCAGACGGACACCGCGGAGGGCGCAGATGCGCAGGCGTCGACGCAGGCCCCTGGGAAGTACTGGGACCTGCTGGGCACCAATGCCGAAGTGAGCCGGGCATTGCGGGAGCGGGGCTTCCGGCTCGGCACCGACGACGTCCTGTGGAACTTGGTGTTCCGGGTCTTCGAGGAGCTCAACCCGACGGCGCAGCAGTGGGACGCCTTCCGTGTGGCGATGATGGCCTTGATGGGTCCGGAGCCCGACAGGCCCACCTTCTGGCAGGTCATGCGGTATTCGGGATGGGGCGGCTACGGGCCTGTGACGGGCCTCGGCAACGGCGTGCCGTTCGACAGGGGCGTGCCGACGGGTGAGGCGGCCGACCTGAACGAATGGGCGCTGAAGCAGGTGGGCGAGGCCGGTCTCGGGAGCTTGGTCTCCGAGAGGGGACTCGACGTCGTCCCGCCGCATCTGCGGTTGCTGGGCATGGAGACGCCACAGCTGGACGACAGGGTCGAGTGGGCGGCCGAGTCCAACGATCTGTCGTTGTCGCAGGTGATAGCGCTGACCAGCCCCGACGTGCTGGCAGGCGAGCTGGACGAGGAAGACCCCCTCGACAACCTGCGGTACGACCTGGCTGTTGAGGGGGTGGACCGGCTCCCCGTCCACGAGGGCCCCGTGTGGCGTGCGGTGCGTCTCTCGCAGCGCCGGATGAAGCGCTTGGCGGCCGGTCAGGAGTGGCAGGAAGACGGCTTCCTCGACGTGTACGGCTCCCCGCAAGAGGCGAGGGACAATCTCACGGGCCCTGCGGAAGACCGGCTGGTCATGGTCCGCATTCCGCCGGGACCCGGAGTCCGGGACGGGCGCGACCTGGGGATCGGGCTGCGCACCCAGCCGGGCACCGGCTTCCTCGTCACCGAGGTCCGTGAGGGTGCCGTGCCGGGTGCCCCCGCGATGGTGACGCTGAAGCAGCCCGGAGACCTCGCGGTGAAGGGCTGGGGTGTGCCCGGCGGCTGGACCAGGTCGTATGTCGTGAACAACGCCGAAGACCGTCCGTTCCTCGTGGCGTTCTACTCCGCGGACGACTACGAAGTGCGCAGGCGGCCCTACGAGTTGCTGTCCTCCATACGGCGTGGCCGGCAGTGGAAGACGGAGACGGAGAACGGGACGCAGCGCTTCTACAGCGCCGACTTCGACGTGCCACTGGAGGACCCGGATCACACGCTCTTCATCGCCGGTCACGGTGGCCGGCTGGGCAACAAGCGTGCCCTCGTACGGGAGATGGCCCGGCGGGTGGCAGGCGCGGGCGTCACGGAACTGGTCCTCCTCGACTGCGATCCCGACCCGGGATTCGAGGACATCGCGGACCGGACGGGCCTGGTGATCCACACCTCACAGGCCGCGGAAGCGACGGTTCCGGCGGAGGCCGGCGGCCGGCACGACCTGCTGGAGGACAAGCACGGCAAGCCGACCTACTGGCACACCTACCGCCCCCGCAAGCCCCTGCAGATCCGCCCCTTCGAGTCCGTGGCGGTCACCCCGGCCCCGGGCACGCAGCAGTGGGTTCCGCGCAGCGCGAGCGAGTACCCCGATGCGCAGTACGTGAACCGCGAAACGACCCGGTCGCACTTGTCGCTTGCGGACTTGTTGCAGGAGGACGAGGCGCAGTGGTTGGTGGAGCGCCACCGGGCGCAGCAGGAACTGCGTGAGGTGGCCGAGGCCGAGGCGCGTCGTGCGGCGGCCGAGCGTGCGGCGAGGCTGGCGGAGCTGCGTGCCGCGGTGCCGGTGTTCGCCGAGCTCAGGTTGGGTCCGGTGTATGACGACGGGCGGTACGAGGAGTTGGCGGGGGCCTTTGAGAAGGCTCTGGCGCGGGCGGCGAGGACCGTTGAGGCGTCTCATGAGGTGTTGTGCTGGGCGAGGGTCCGGCTGCTGGACCAGCTGAACGACATGCTGGGCGGGGGCCTGACGGAGGCGGAGCTCTTCGGCTCCGAGGAGGACGGGTCCGACCGCGACGAGGAGGGGAACGTCTCCGAGTCCTTCCTCGAGTCGTTCCCCGCCGCCGTGGCGCGCCATGCGCCAACCCTGGCGGACTTTGTCCGGGGAGACCTGCCGGGGCATCTCCCTGCCGAAGTGGACCAGGCGTTGCGGGGCCGGGGTTTCCGGCTCGGACGGCAGAACGTTTTCTGGAATCTGGTGTTCCGGGTCCTTGAGGAGCTCGACCCGACCGAGCAGCGGTGGGACGACTTCCGTGTGGCCATGATGGGCTTGATGGCGCCGGAGGAGCACCGGCCCACCCTCTGGCAGGTCATGCGGTATTCCGGGTGGGGCGACTTCGGGCCTTTGACGGGTGTCGGCCCAGGGGTGGCCGACGACAAGGCCGTCCCGGCGGGTGAGGCGGGCGATCTTTACGAGTTCGCGCCGTCCCTCCTGGACGATGTCGATCTTGACGACTTCGCCTCGGAGTTCGGTTCCGACATCGTCCCGCCGCATCTGCGGCTGCTGGGTATGGAGACGCCGCAGTCCGACGCGTTGGTCACGATGGCGGCTGAGCTCAACGGGCTGTCGTTGTCGCATGCGGCGGCGCTGACCAGCCCTGAGGTGCTGAGGGGCGAGCTGGAGGAGCTGCCTCTCGATCCTCTGCGGCGGGACCTGGCCGTTGAGGGGATGCGCCGGCTTCCCGCTTTCGAGCGGCCCGTGTGGCGTGCGTTGCGTCTCCCCAGGGACCGGGCCCAGAGGTTGACGGCCGGGCAGAGCTGGCAGGAAGACAGCTTCCTGGAGGTGTACGACTCCGAGCAGGAGGCGCTGGAAAACCTCGAACCGTCGCGTGCGAGGGGCCCGCTGGTGAGGGTCCGCGTCCTGCCGGGCCCTGGCGTCCGGGACGGGCGCGACCTGGGTATCGGGCTGCGTTACGAACCGGGCACCGCCTTCGTCGTCACCGAGCTCCGTGAGGTGGCGGTGCCCGGCGGTACCGGGGTGCTGGTGACGCTGGACCAGGCCGACAGGCAGACGCCACTGAGCCGGTGGGCACCCAGCGACTGGGCCGTGCAGCACGTCGTGCGGCGCCCCGACGGCCGTCCCGCCGTCGTGGCGTTCTACTCCGCCGATGACTACGCAGCGCGCGGGAATCTTCTTCCGTTGCTGCCGTCCCTGTCGCGTGGCCGGCAGTGGGCGACGGAGACGGTTGACGGAACCAAGCGCTTCTACAGTGCCGACTTCACGGTCACGCTGGACGACCCGGACCACGCGCTCTTCATCGGTGGGCATGGCGGCCGGCTGGGCAACAAGCACGTAACGGCCGCACGCGTGGCAGCCGCGGGCGTCAAGGAAGTCGTCTTCTTCGACTGCGACGACGATCCCGGCTTCCAGGAAGTCGTCAACGGCACGCTCCTGACGCTCCATGTGCAGCAGCAGCGGCATGCGCTGGTGCCGGGGGGCGATTCCCGTGGCGAGCACGCTCTGCTGGAGAACCAGCAGGGACAGCCGACCTACTGGCGCACCTACCGCCCCTTCGAGCCCGTGGCGGTCACCCCGGCCCCGGGCACGCAGCAGTGGGTCGAGCGCAGCCGGAGCGAGTACCCGGCGCGGAAGTACTGGAACGCCGCCCCGGCCGCCCCGGCCGCCCTGGGCACATCGGCCGCCCCGGCCGTGCCGGCGGCCCAGGTCGCATCGCCCGACGCCCACGCGCCGCTCTATCCGGACCTCTACGACCACGCCGCGTTCGCGGGGTTCGCGCAGGACTACGAGGACGCCCTGGGGACGCTGCTGGCGCGGGCCCGGGAAGGCGTGAGCGGGCCGCGGAAGCTCGTCCGGCGCCTCTACGCCTACCTGAGCGAGCACCACGACTCCAAGGAGAACGCCGCTGCGGCCTTCGGCCTGCAGACTCAAGGGAACCGGCCTGCGGCCGAGGTGCTGGACGAGCTGCTCAAGGAGCGGTATTCCCAGGATCTGACGCAGCGGTTGATGCACGCTTTTGAGAACGCCGCCTACGCCCACACCGACTCGTCCTACACGCTGGCCCAGCTGTGGCGCGACCAGCCGGAGTTGAACACCCGCGACATCCCGACGGACCCGCCGAAGGAGCGGCCGTGGGACGACGCGGAGCGCGTGGAACTGACCGGACGGCGCGGCCTGGTGCTCACCGAAGGCCCGGACGTGCACACCGAGCGGCAACTGGAGTACGCCCGAGAACTTGGCGCGAGCGAAGGAGATCTGAGGCAGTTCCGCGACGGGAGGATGGTCCACAACCTCCGGCGACCGGGCGGGTACTCGGCCTACGAGACCATGCGGGCGGCGCACGACGCGGGGGTGCGCGACGACATCGACCCGGACCTGTCGGCCGTCGACGCGGCCCGGTTCCACTCCTGGCTGGACGCGATCTACGGGCCCCGCGGGCACCGGGCGTACGCGACCCTCCCTCCGGAGACGCGGTTCGACCTCGGCCTGCCCCACCGGGCGATGTACCAGATGATGGCGGGGAAGGAGGAGCCCGAGGATCTCCAGGAGGACCCGGCGCAGGCGCAGCAGCAGCGCGAGGCGTACCTGCGGTGGCTCGCGCTCACCGGCGCCCAGGACATGCTGCGTGCGAACCTCGGGGCCGAGCATTTCGTCGCGTTCCAGATGGTGCGTGGCAACCACCCGCTGCTGGACCCTCGCTACGCCCAGGACGACCCGCAGGCGCGGGAGCTGCTGCGGGAGCGGCTCGGCCAGCTGGTGTCCCAGGCGCACGCCGCGCCCGGCGCTCACTCCTACCCGCAACTTCTGCTGGACGACGAGAAGTTCGCCGAGCTTGCCGGCTCGGGAGCGAGTCCGGACGCGCTGCGCCGCCGTGCCGCCACGCTGACGCCGGTGGTGGCCCGGCAGATCCGGTCGCACCTGTCGATGCTGGCCGAGTCCCTGAAGAGGCTGCCGCTCAGCCCGTGGGAGTTCCGGACCGCCGACGTGCCGGGCCCGCTGCGTGGTGAGCAGACTCCGGCCGTGGGAAGCACGATGCTCGTTCCGGCGCTGGAGCCCGGAACGGTGAGCCGGGAGTCGGCGTTCGCCTCCCTGCGCCCGTCCTCCGGGACGCATTCGCGCCTGGTCGAGGTCGTGGGCACCACCGGGCGGGACATCTCGCCGTTCGAGGACCGTGCGCAGGACGGGACGCTGCTCCATGCCGAGGAGCGCTCCCTGAGCGTGCGGGAGGTCCGCTTCGGGGTGCATCTGCGGGGCGGCCGGGAGTACGAGCACGTGGTGGCGGAGGAGGACCTGCGGCCGCTGCCCGACGCGGTCTGGGAACGGGAGGTCGCCACCCGTGCCCTCGTCGACCCGGACCGGAACGAGACGGTCGGGTACGCCGTCCACAACACCTACGACTGGTGGTGGATGGACTGGCAGCACCAGGACGTGCTGTTCCGGCGGGCTACGCACTACCGGCTGATGAACCGGCAGGCCAAGACCGTCGGCGAACAGTTCCCGACGCCGTGGACGGACAAGGCGCTCGTGTACTCCGGCCACAGCAACGGGCGCTACTTCAAGGCCATGGGCCAGGCCCTCGACGGGGCCGGACTGGGCCACTTCATCCGTCAGCTGATGGCGCACTCGCACACGACCGGGCGGTGGAGTTCGCTGGCGGCCATCTCGTGTCTCGCGGCCGCCGAGCGGGCCGACGGCCGCGCATCGCTGGCCCAGACGCTCGCCGATCGCGCGCTCATCGAAAGCCACGCTCCGAATGTCACGACGGCTTTCCTGCGAGAGGAAGAGCCCCTGGGACTCATCCCCGCCCCCGGTCGGCCGGAGCCGGCTCTGGTGAGCGCGCAGCCCCGGGATCGCGCCACCATCGCGGCCGAACTGCGCCGCGCGCTGCGGAACACCGCGCAGTGGGCGCCGCTGCTGCGGGAGCTGTACGGCACCCCGGACTTCCGGACGGCGGCCGAGACGTACGAGCACGCGCTCAAGGAGGCGCTGGCGCAGCGGCCCGCGGTGCGGGGCACCGCCGGCCGGGCGCTGATGGCGGCGGTCGCCAGGCCGGCCGACGACGCCGGCTGGCGCGCCGCGGTCGCTCCCGCGCTCGGGCTGGCGAACGACGCGCGTGCGGAGGACATCCAGGCCGAGGCGGCGCGCCGGGCGGCCCCGGACTCAGGCGTCGGCGTGGGCGACCTCCTGCACGCTTTCGCGGTCGCCACCACGTACCCCGATCCGCTGCCCCGGGCCACCACGCGCAGGGCCGACACCCCGGAACACCGGACCTGGCTGCGGGAGCGCGGCATCCCGAAGGGCGACGGGCAGGCGCCGCTGGTCACCGAGCTGCTGAAGAAGTACCGCGCGCTGACGGACGCCGGCGACGCGGACCTGTGGCGGTTCCTGGAGGCCATGGTCGCCGGGCTGCCGTACACCCTCTACGACCAGCTGCGCGCCGCGCAGGACGAGTTGGGGGACCTGTCCGGCTTCCACGACGTGCGGTACCGGGCCGCGACCTCTGGTGACGCGGTCGGGCTGTACCTGGGTGCGGACGAGCTGTTCCGGCCGCTGGAGTCCGCAGTGGGTGCAGACCTGCGCAAGCGGCTGCGGCTGCCGCACGAGGTGGCGTACGAGCGCGACCCGCGGGTGGCGGACGAGGCCAACGGCCTCGACGCGCGGCGGCGGGGTGGGCTGAGCGACGCCCATGCGGTGGCGCTGCACCGGGTCGACGCGCTGGACGACGTGGAGTCGGCCGACCCGCTGGACCGGGGCATGAGCGCGGAGGCGCTGAGCCTGCTGCCCCCGGTGAACGCGACGGTGTGGATACCGGCGCTGCTGCCCGGCGAGCCGGAGAACGAGCTGCACGAGATCGCGGTGCCGGAGTACCAGCAGGCAATGCGGGACCGCGCGGCGGCGGTCGAGGCCCTGCGCACCCGGTGGGGGAAGGGGCAGGACGGGCTCTACCCGGCGCTGCTGAAGGTGTCGGATTCCACGGCTCCCCAGGTGCCCGGCACGCAGCGGGTCCGCTACCCGGTGGAGACCATCCTGCCGGTGGCCGGGCGCGGCAACGGGGACTGGTTCACGGACCTGTCGCTGACCGAGTCCGAGCCGGTGGTGCGGCCATCGCGCGCGCTGCCGCCGGCCATCGCGCCGCACGGCCTCGACCGGCGGGCCGGCGCGATGCCGCGGGACGTCTTCGACTCCGAGGACGGCTCCTGGCTCGGCACCTCCTACTTCAGTGAATCCGATCTCGCACGGCGGGAGGCCACCCTCGGCCGGCTGCGGCGGATCATGTCGTATGTCGGTCTGGACGAGAAGCAGGACGGCACGCCCGACGCTTCCCGGTGGAACATGCCGGTGACCGACGGCACCTCGTCCTACTGGATCGGCCACGGCATGCCGACCGCGCAGGACCTGGAGACCCACGCCGACCGGACCGTCAAGGCCGGGCTCAAGGCCGTGACGATGCTCAACTGCACCACGCCCGGCCAGGCGGTCCTGGGCATGGACATGCTCGTGGACCTCACCCGCCGCACCGGCCTGGACTTCCACCTGGTCCACGGACGGGTCTCGACGGTGAACGGCATCCAACTGCAGTCCCAGGCCGCGTGGTTGACCTACCGTCCGGGCATGACGGCGCCGATCACGACGCGGACCGCGCGGCTCCCCTGGGTCAGCGGCCAGTCGGTGCGCTACCCGGCCCCCGAGGACTGGAACAGCCCCCAGGACGACGAGGACGACACCGACGTCCCGCGCTTCCCCTCCCTCATGGTCGAGGCCCGGAAGGCCGCCGCCGACTACGAGGAGGCCATGGGCCTGGTGCTGGCCGCCGACCTCCGCCTGACGCGAGAGGTGCAGGCCACCATCGGGGGCCTGCACTGGAAGCTGGAGCCGATCCTCGGCACCCATGGCGCCGAGGCGGTGTTCCTGCCCGCCGGCACGGGCGGGTCCGGTGGCGGTCTGGCGTACCTGCTCGGTCCGAACGCCGGTCTCGCCTTCACCGTCCGGGCGTTGGAGCGCGCCGTGGAGCGCGTCGCCTCCGACCCGCGGGCGGGCTCCGCCGGCCTTCGTCTCCCGCGCCGTCCGGCCGCGCAGCCCCACGACGCCGCCACCGAAGCGTCCTTGCACGACGAGCTCGGCCACCGGCTGTCCGGCAAGGGCCACGCCGTGGACGTCGGGTGGCTGCTGGAGGCACAGCGTGAGCTGGCTCTCCAAGACGCACATCCGCTCGCACTGCGCGAGGCTCTGATCGCCGTGGAGTTGATGACGCCGAACGGCCACTCGCTCGCCGAGGCGCTGGCCGGGGCCCAGCGGGTCGGGGTCCACGAACCCGAGGTCGAGCCGGCCGTGGAGGACGTCTCAGCCGACCGCCTCCTGCCCTGGGCCGATGGCTACTTCAGCGTCCTCGAACGGCTCACGCCGGATCAGACGCCCCGCCTGGCGCAGCACGAGAGGGAAGCGCTCGTGGCCAGGCTGTGGGAGCTCCCGCACCACCGCGTGTACGGGGAGATGGCTGCCCGGCGGGGGGTGGAGCCCGTCACCGAGGACCAGACCGCGTACCAGCGCTGGCTCGACTGGCACCACGCCCCGGGCGTACCGGCGTACAACCTGCGCCGGGCGCACCTGCTGGCCCTGAAGCTGCTGGAGAGCGGCGGGAAGCTGGACCCCGCCGACGCGGAGATGGCCGCGGAGGCGCTGGAGCGCCTCCCCGCCTGGCACGGCCCGTTGTGGCAGAGCGTGCGGATGGCGCGGCCCCCGCGAGTAGGGCGACAGTTCACCCTGCCCGGTCTGTACCCCGGCACGGCAGACCGGGAGACCGCCACGCGCCGGATGGCCGAGTACGCGACCAAGGTGGGTGTGCCCCTCCTGGTGGACGTCGCGGAGGCGAACGGCGTGCGCAACGACCCGTACGTCACGGACCGGCTGACCTATCCGCGCAGTGCCGACTTCGTGGCGCGCGACGTCAGGTCGGCCGTGGACGGTTCGACCGGGGTGCCGTTCTGGCATGTGCTGGCCGACGAGGTCGTCACGCCGCTGTCGACGGACGGGTGGGACCGCCCGATCATCACTCGCCGCCTGGCCGACCCTGGACGGAAGTGGCTCGTCGTGTCCAGCCTCAGCGCGCTGGACCCGGTGGCGCTCGGCGACCGCGTCTGGGCGGAGGCGGCGTCCGCCAAGACCGTCTCGCGCTACGACCCGGGGAGCCAGGCAGAGGAGAGCGACGCTCAGCGCCTCGCCACCCACACCGGCCGGGTCCTGCGCGTCGCGCACGGCAACGATGAGTTCATGTCCGTGTCCTCGCGCCACGGCCGCATCTTCGTCACCGGCCGGGACGACGGCCACCACCTGCGGCGGCTGCTCCCGGAGCACGGCTTCGCCCTGGACGCCCAGGTGCTGCTGGTCTCCTGCCAAGCGGCGCGCTCCCGGGGGGACGGCGTGCCGCTGCGGGCGCAGGACGCGGCCGACGGGAGCCTGCGCGTCACCGTCGCGTCGAAGGTCTTGATCGGGCCGAAGGCCGACGACGGGAAGCCGGCGCGGCTCGTGCTGTTCCGCGACGCGGAGGAGCCGCAGCCGAGGCTGCTCGCCTTCGAGCCCCGGGACGGCGTCACGCCGCTCCAGCGCGCCCGCGCCGCCCAGCGGCGGGGCCGGAAGCTGCCGCCCCCGGTCACCGCGGAGGCGTGGTGGCACGGCCGGCGGCCGGGCGTGCTGCTTCCCCAGGACGCAGGCACCGCGCCGACGGACACCTTGCACGAGGTGTGGGTCCCCGGCTCCCACGAGGTGACGCTGGACGCCCGTACCGCGCATGCCGGTCTGCGCGGCCCGGTCAACTTCAGCGGTACGCCGGACCACGCGGTGCTGTACCACGTGGTCAACACCTCGGTGCACCAGGTGTCCGGCGCCCCCGGCGACAAGCACCGGGCCCGGTACGGCTGGGACAGGATGCTGGACGTCGTGCTGCGCCAGGTGCGCCGCGACCCGGGCACCGGCCAGGTCTACGAGTACATGCGGCTGAGCGACCGGGAGGCGGCCACGACGCCGCGGCCGCGGCCGGGCCACGGCCTGGTGGCCCGGGACATCAACGCGCAGGGCAGTGGCTGGTTCGGCTTCGGCGGCGACTGGGTCGGCACGACCTACCACACGAGGTCCGACCACGACCTGCGTGCCGGGGTCGTCTCCCGCGCGCACCGGATCACCGAGTACACCGAGTGGCGTCGGAAGCCGGCCGGGGAGCTGACCTCGGTACAGCGCAAGATGCCCAAGGCCGACGCCTTCCTTGACGGTCACGGGCCGATGCCCCGCCGCGTGGTCGAGGACTTCGTGGCACGCGCGGCAGGCGAGGGCCGCAGGTCGGTCGCGCTGCTTCCCTGTTCCACGTCGGCGTCCAGGGCCGAATCGGCGCCGTGGCTGCAACGGCAGTCCGACACCCACCACATGACGCTGTTCCGGGTCATGGGCCGTTTCGCGCCCGTGCCCAACGACGTGGAGAGGTCGGAGGGATTCCACGAGGGCGGGGGCGAGCCGGACCGGTTCCATCTGGGCGAGGACGTCTACGGCCGGCCCATCCAGTGGGAGGTGTTCGTGCCGGGCGGTTCCGGGCCGGTCCCGGTCGACGCCCCGATCGTCGAGGGCTCGGCGCCGCCGGCCGCCTACCCGCCGGAGGAGTACTGGAACGGTCCGGGCGACGACGAGGCGGGCAGGGCGTACGTGAACGCCGCCGGCGGCGTCGACGCCCTGCGGGCACGCTTCCCCGGGCTCCATGGCGACCCGCGGTACCACGAGCTGAGCCAGTACTTCGAGACCGCACTCGGTCAGGTGCTGGCCAAGAACGGCGCCGTCATCAAGGAGGTGGCGCTGACGCTCGCCACGCTGCACGGCCTCTTCGCGGACGAGTTCGCCGCCTTCGCCAACCCGAAGGAGATCGAGGGCGGCGCAGCTGCTGCGGCGGCGCGGCTGTTCGCCGACCCCAGGGAGCGCGTCTCCTCGATGGATCAGTTGCTCCAACTCACCGACCCGCGCTCAGACGTCGGGCTCCCCGCACGGATGCGGGCGCTGGTCCGGGCCGCGTACGGCAACCCGCGGCGCCGAGGATTGGCCACGCTGTGGGAGCGTAAGCCGGAGCTGCGGCCGGACGGCATGGCGGACCGGCCTGCCGAGGAGCTCCCGCACAGGCCCGAGGACGTGAAAGGGCTGCGCGAGCGCTACGGAATCCACCTTTCCCCGAACGGGGAGGCCCATGTGGCGGAGTGGCTGCTCCGGTTGCGCGCGTGGCTGAAGGTGGACGACGGGGACCTGTGGACCTTCTTCCAGGCGGTGCTCGGCTACGAGCTGGGCGAACACAGCCTGGCGGAGCTCATGCGGGCGGCGGCCAACGCCAAGGTGCCCGGCGTGCCGAACCAGCGGATGGACGCCGCGCGGATGCACGCCTGGGCGTATAACGCCATCGACCCCCGGGCACTGGCCGGCGGGCGGGCCCTGCGGGACGACTTCGGGCCTGGCACGGAGGGTGGGGACAACCTGCGGCTGCCGCACGAGAGGTGGTACGCGGAGAACCCGGGCCGACTCGCGCCCTCGGTGCTGAAGGAGACCGGCGACATCGCGAAGCTGCTCGCTCTGCCCGACAAGCCCGTATACAGCACCGGCAAGGCTCTCGTCGGTCCGCTGGTGCAAAAGCGCCGGATATCCCTGATGGATTTCATAGCCGAACACGGGGGCTCCTGGCCGGTGTCCAACTTCCGGCCCGGCTACCTGGTGGGGTGGTTCCTGGCCAC
Source organism: Streptomyces sp. NPDC054765 (assembly GCF_053612065.1). NCBI lineage: Bacteria > Bacillati > Actinomycetota > Actinomycetes > Kitasatosporales > Streptomycetaceae > Streptomyces > Streptomyces sp. NPDC054765. Next base: position 24,756 of record NZ_JBSHBP010000027.1, read on the forward strand.
CGGGCCGGACCGCGCGCTGCTCGCACAGCGGCTGGCTCAGCCGGTCATCTCGGCGCATGACGACCCGGGCCTCCCGGCGCTCAAGCGGGTCGGCCGCGAACTCGCCACCGAGGCGTACGACAGCAAGGACATGGACCGGTACCCGCTGCTCCTCCAGGGCGACCCGACGTTCATGCAACTGATCCGCGAGTTCCACACGTCCCCGAACCGGGGAAGCCTGTGGGAGGAGGACCAACGCGGTCGTCGGCAGCGCACGGGGCAGCAACGCAACCGGAAGACCGACCTCGCCAGGCTGGAGGCCCGTGCCGACGCCGTCATCGAGAAGATCGCCGCAGACCTGACCGGCTACGCCGAGCTGGCCGCCGAGGCCGCCGCGATGATGCCGAAGCGGCGCGGCTGGGTGGGCTATTGGACCCAGGAGCCCGGTTCACTGCAGAAGCCGGAGACCTACGGTTCTGCGGGAGCCTCGCAGCACGTCCGGCAGTCCGCCCTGAAGGAGGGAACGGGGTCCTGGTCCGCCGCGCTCGCCACCATGCCCGGGGCCCAGAACATCCGGGACGGGCATCACCTCGTGCTGTGGCAGACGGAGGACTCGGAGTTCCACGACATCGGCCCCGCCGCGCGTTACCCGGACAAGAGCGCTGTGCTCACCTCCAGGCCGGGCCTTGTGGAGATACGCGGAATCACGTCGGCCATGGACATGCACAGCGGGCGGCGTTTCCACATCGTCACCCTCCGGACCGTCGAGCAGCCGCCTTCCCGCCGTTGGGGCCCGGAGATCCTCCACACGCCGGTCACCTCTGGCGACCGCCCCGTGGGAGTCAGCTTCCTCAGCACCCACGAACGGGCCGCGGCGGCGGAGGACTACCGCGACTTCCCGAGCCTGACGAGTTCCCGGGTCTGGAACGTCTGGGACGACGGCACCAGGGCGCCGGAGACCATCTGGAACAGCGCCGAGGAAACCCCGGACGAGCTGCCCCACATCCTGCCCTGGGACCCGAGCGCCGTCGCCCTGCTCGGCGCTCGCCCCGTCGATGACAGTGCCTTCGTGGTGCAGACGCCCTACGGGCCGAAGAACGAGAGCCCGTACCAGGTGGGGCGCCATGCGAAGCGTCTGCTGGACGCGGCGGGCGCGTCGGGGGATCTGCCGATCGTCCTGATGGGGGGCAGCCCCGGCAAGGACCGCCTCGGAGCCGATCAGCCGGCACAGGAGATCGCCGACGGGAGCCGGCACCGGGCCGTGGGGTCCACGGCGCTGTCCTGGGTGCGGCGGAAGACCGACCACGCGACGCAAGACGCGGAGGCGGCCGGGATGAAGGTCACCGGCACGGAGCTGGCCCTGGAGCGCGAGCACCTGCTCGCCCCCGATCCGCGGCTGGCCGTCTTCGAGCCCAGGTTGCGGGACGGCCTGCTGCCGATGTCCCCCTCACCGGCATGGCAACAGGCCCGGTTCGCCGGCTTCTACGGGGGCGGCGACAAGGCCAGGGCCAAGGAATGGATGAAGCAGGTCAAGAAGTACGAGACGAGGCTCGGCAAGGCGCTGGGCGGGCCCGTGGCGCTGGACGCCGCCCGGTACGCTGTGCGGCTCGCCACGGGGAAGCCCGCGGAGCGGTCGCGGTCCCTGGCCGAACTCATGAGTCGTTTCTTCATCGCGGTCGAACCGAAGCGGCACACAGTGGACTTCGACCAGCTGCTGCCGGATCCGCAGCGGCTGAAGAACCTGAAGAACCGCGGGATGCACACCCTGCGGGATACCACCGACCTGCCCGAGCTGCTGTTCCGGCGGTACCGCAGGCTGGCCGGCCCCGACCTCCAAGGGCTCCGGGCCTGGCGGCTGGCGGTCTTCGCCTGGCTGCTCGGTTCGTACTCGCTGCACGACCTGGTCGGCGCGTCGCTCCGTGCCGACGTGGGCTTCGCGACTCCGGCCGTGGAGGCTGCCATGCACGGTGAAGGGGCCCACCTGTTCCACTGGGCGGACCGGGATCTCGACCCCACCGGCCACGACGCCAGTCACCCCAAGGCCTACTACCGCACTCCACAGGAGTTCGCCTACCAGGAGGGAACCACCTGGCTCGTCCCCGAGGTCACCGGTGGCCCGGTGGTGCCCGGGGGCATCTGGGACGCCCTCCGGCGTCTGGCTCCCGACCAGGAGCGCCTCGACGCGTTGGACGAGTACGAGGAGCGCCACGGCAGCCACCCGCTGGACCACGTGCGGCCGGCGCACATCACGGCGGTGTACCTGGCCAGTGGACCTGACTGGGGGATTTTCCAGGCGGCCCTGGACGGGCAGCTGGGCGTGAACGAGCTGCTGGACGTTCTCCATGACATGGTCAGCAGCAAAATGGAGCAGGACAGCACCGATCTCCCCCTGCTGCTGATGCGGGACAGGAATTTCCAGGACACGGTCAGCCGGCTGGAGACCGCGTACATCCGGGGGACGGCCAAGGACATCACCCGGCACGAGACCAAAGTGCTCGGCATGATCGACAAGATCGACCCGAGGGCGGCCGAGCGGCTGCTGGAGGAGATCCCCGAGCACCTGGGCATGCTCGCCTACGCCCTGGACCGACTGCCGCCGACCGGCGAGGACGGTTTCTGGTCCTCCACCGTGCATGGGGAACTGATCGGCAAACGGCCCGGGGACGTGCTGCGGGGCGGCCCTGAGCTGCTCTCCATGCCGCAGTTCCACAAGCTCACGACGGACCCGGGCGTCCTGAACCTGGAGCCGGCCGTCCCCGGCCGCCATCGGGTGCTGAACCGGGTCCTGCGGATGAGCGCACCCGACATCACCGTCTTCGCGCGCCGCCCTGGCCGGCCACAGGCGATGTACCCGCGGGCGGTGGCCCTTGAGGTCGTCAGGCGTGTGGTCAAGCAGAACAAGCACGGCCTGTACGAGCTGCGAGAGCTCAGGGAGGTGCAGGCCATGCCGCAGGGCACCGCGCCCGCGGGCAACGTGCGACGCTTCACCGAGCCCACCCCGGCCACGTCTCACGGAAGCTCTGCGAAGGCTCCGCACTACTTCACCGGCAACTCCCCTGCCGAGGAGCGGGGGAGCGAGCCGCTACCCCGCCGTGCGACCGAACCGGCGGGCCGCCGGCCACAGCCGCAGCCGAAGCGCACGCCGCAGCGGGGGCGGACGTCGTACGGGGCGGGGGAGGAGCCCAAGCCGCAGCAGACGGCACGGCCGCAGTCGCAGCCGAAGTCGGAGCAGTCCGGGGCCGGGTCGCGGTCGAAGCCGGATCCGGTGTTCCCGTTGGAGCGGGAGCGGACGCCGTATGCGGAGAGGCCGGGGTCGCAGGCGACGTCGCAGCCGAAGTCGGAGCAGTCCGGGGCCGGGTCGCGGTCGAAGCCGGATCCGGTGTTCCCGTTGGAGCGGGAGCGGACGCCGTACGCGGAGAAGCCGGGGTCGCAGGCGACGTCGCAGCCGAAGTCGCGGGAGGCGTCGCAGCCGAAGCGGTCCGAGCCGGGGGCGCAGCCGCAGCCGCAGCCGCAACCCACCGTGATTGAGCGGGTTCCGAGGTCGGAGCAGCAGGCGGAGCGGTCCGCGCCAAAGCCCCAGGCCCAGCAGAAGCCCAAGCCCCAGCAGAAGCCCCAGCCCCAGCCCCAGCCGCAGCCGCGTCCGCAGGCCGGTCAGGGCCGTACGCCCGCCGGTCGTCGGGACTGGCACAGCTTCTGGGGCGACGACGGAGTAACGGGCCAGGTGTTGGCTCACTTCACCGAAACCGATTGGGAACGGCGCGATGACCCGTACAGCGAGGTCGGAGACGCCACGCACTATGTCCGGTGGGAGCGCCGCGAGGGGGAGTTGGTCGGCAGCCTCTACGAGTTGCCCGAGGAACTGACCGGCGAACAGCGGTTCGTCTTCGCCCGGCGCGGTCCGACGGCGACCTCAGGCATCGGCGTGCGGGAGATTCTCGGGTCCCCGAATGTGAGGTCGATGCGCAGCCTGCTGCTTCTGGAGTGTGCGGCCGACCAGGCACGGGCGGAGCACCTCGCGCGCTCGGTGGACCTGGGGACGGTCGGGTACACCGGGGGCGACGTGGCGGCGACGCTCGTGCCTGTGCCCGAGCTGGACTCCGAGCCCGTGCCCCTCGTCCACCTGCGCGAGAAGGACTCCGGAGGCCCGACGTCGCTGCTCCTCATACGCCACCAGCCGGACGGTCGGATGGTGGCGGACGTCCACGCCCAGGCGCAGCCCTTGGGCCGGGTAGACCCGAAGTACTACCCCCACCCGGACGACTGGAACAGCGGATCCGGGGAGGCCCGGTGAGGCGGCCCCCGCGTGCCCCGGAATCCCCGGGCATGCGAACCTGCGACACCACGCCCCGTCCGGGACGTCCGAACACCCCCCGGCCGTCCCCGGCGCGGGCGGGCGACCACGGCCACCGGCCGCCTTCCGGCACCGACGATGCCGGGGTGCGTCACACGACGTGACCCCGGCACCCACAGCACCCCCATCACCCACGATGAGACGCAACGCACCACAGAATGAGGGAAACGTGAGCAAGGCGACCGGACAGAGCGACGCCGCGGAGCAGAAGAAGGCGGTGGGCGCCGAGGAGACGACGGGCGGCGAGGCCACCGAGGCGATCGAGGGCGCCACCGAGACGATCGCGGGTGCCACCGAGAACATGCCTCCGGTGCCGGACTCGATCCGTGAGGCGGCCAAGTTGGCCCCGGACCACTGGCTCGGCATGGTCGACCCCACGTGGTCCGGTGACGGCGCGCCCCCGGCCTGGGCCGTCGTCGGGCAGTGGCGTTCCGGTGTGGACGGCGAGATCGCCGAGTGGCGGGACAACGAGGACTACCGGCCCTCGCCGACGGCGCTCGGCTGGCCGGAGCCCGCGGACGACGTGGACGCCGCCGTGCAGCTGGCGGCGACCGGCTACGGCCCCGGCGAGGACGTGACCACCGCCTTGGCCGCGCTGCCCGAGCTCGCCGTGTTCGTCACCGTCTCCGGCGACCCGCTGCCGGCCGCCGCGCCGGACGGGGAGACACCGGTGGTCCCGGTGTTCACCTCGCCGGTATACCTCCACATGTCGGGCCGGCTGGCGTTCGAGCTGCTGTCGGTGACCGAGGTGCTCGACCGGCTCCCCGAGGACCACCTGCTCTACCTCAACCCGTCCGCGCCGGTGAGCATGACGGTGGAGACCGAGGCGCTCCGCGAGGCGCTGGCCTCCGGGAACCCGGACACTGCCGAGGACGAGGACGAGTCAGACACTCGGATAAGCATCGGCGGCGTCCCGGCCGAGCCGGTCGGCGCCCCGGCGGAGCAGCCCGCGAAGAAGCGGGCCGCCCGCAAGACGACGAAGGCGAGCCCGAAGAGCAAGGTCGAAGAGGTGGACACGGCGTCCTCCGAGGCCCTCTGAGCAGCAGCGCAGCCACGGTCCGGCCGCGGACGAGACCCGCGGCCGGTCCGCGCGTGTTCTCCCGCACGGTCGTGGCCTTCGCGCAGGACGCGCAGGTGTTGCGGGGCGGGCTCGGGACAGGCGTCCGAACAGACGAAACGACGACGCCGCCCGCCGGGTGAGTGCCTCGTCCGTTCTCATCCTGGCGGGTCGCTTCGACCCGACCTGCGATCCGGTGGTTGTGGAGTTGAACCGGCGCGCCGCGCACTCAGGGGCCGCCCCCAGGGGCCGGCGCCCCCCTCCCTGGCCACCCCGCCATCTATGCGTGTAGAACGGACCTACCCGTTGGAAAGGAACCCTCCATGGACGCCATCTCCGTCATCCGCACCAAGCGCGACCGCGGCGAGCTGACCCCCGCCCAGATCGACTGGGTCATCGACGCCTACACCCGCGGCGAGGTCGCCCACGAGCAGATGTCGTCCCTGGCGATGGCCATCTTCCTCAACGGCATGAACCGCACGGAGATCGCCCGCTGGACCGCCGCGATGATCGCCTCCGGCGAGCGCATGGACTTCTCCTCCCTGCCCCGCCCCACCGCCGACAAGCACTCCACCGGCGGTGTCGGCGACAAGATCACCCTCCCGCTCGCCCCGCTCGTCGCCGCCTGCGGCGCGGCCGTCCCGCAGCTCTCCGGCCGGGGCCTGGGCCACACCGGCGGCACCCTCGACAAGCTCGAAGCGATCCCCGGCTGGCGCGCGACGCTCTCCAACGCCGCGATGCTGGACGTCCTGCGCGACGTCGGCTCCGTCATCTGCGCGGCCGGCGACGGCCTGGCCCCCGCCGACAAGAAGCTCTACGCGCTCCGCGACGTCACCGGCACCGTCGAGTCCCTCCCGCTCATCGCCTCCTCCATCATGTCCAAGAAGATCGCCGAGGGCACCGGCTCCCTCGTCCTGGACGTCAAGGTCGGCTCCGGCGCCTTCATGAAGGACCTCGACAACGCCCGCGAACTCGCCTCCACCATGGTCGAGTTGGGCACCGACCACGGCGTGAAGACCGTCGCCCTGCTCACCGACATGGCCACCCCGCTCGGCCTGACCGCCGGCAACGCCCTCGAAGTCCGCGAATCCGTCGAGGTGTTGGCCGGCGGCGGCCCCCAGGACGTCATCGACCTCACCCTCGCCCTCGCCCGCGAAATGCTCGACGCGGCCGGCCTCAAGGACGCCGACCCGGCCAAGGCCCTGGCCGACGGCTCCGCCATGGACCACTGGCGCCGCATGATCCGCGCCCAGGGCGGCGACCCCGACGCCACCCTCCCGGTCGCCCGCGAACAGCACGTCGTCACCGCCTCCTCCACCGGCACCCTCACCACCCTCGACGCCTACGCCGTCGGCCTCGCCGCCTGGCGCCTGGGCGCCGGCCGCGCCCGCAAGGAGGACCCGGTCCAGGCGGGCGCGGGCATCGAACTCCACGCCAAGCCCGGCGACCCGGTCACCGTCGGCCAGCCCCTGCTGACCCTGCACACCGACACCCCCGAGAAGTTCCCCTACGCCCTGGAGGCCCTGGACGGCGGCGTGCTCGTCGGCCCCGCGGACGCGGCCTTCGCCGCCACTCCGGTGGTGCTGGAACGTATCGCCTGAGCCGGCCGGGACGCCCGCCCCTGCCAGGGCAGGGCGTCCCGCCACCCGCCACCTTGGTCCAGGTCCCCTGGACGGGTGGTCTGGGAACTGATCCAGCTGCGAGAGGCTGGGCCGGCTGTGCCGTTTTGACCGGACGCCTGGGCTCACCCGTCAGCCAATAGGCCTTGGTTTCGTGCCCGCTTTGTCATGGGCGGGACGACTGAACACCTGGCCTGTTGCGAGCACTCGCTCGACGTCATGACGCGCCGCCGGATGGCAATTCTGGGTTGCGCCTGTACCTCTACGCCCCCAAGGAATCGATCATGTGATCGTCCAGTTCGGCAACCCAGTCCTCCCGGCGCCACGGCCGCAGCTCGTGTCGGGCACGCCGTAGCCGGATCGTCGCCACTCGACCGCCGGTCGCCGACGCGGCGTCGACACACTCGTGCAGCAGTGCGGCCGCCGACTGCGGATCGCCAAGACGCAGCCTGGCCAGTGCCTGGTCTGACATCACGATGGCTCGCTGTACTTGTTCCCGCGGTCGAGTGAGGGCTGCCGCGGACCGCGCGAACTCATCGTGTGCGGCGGCTGCGTCGCCTACATACAACGACGTCACGCCCTCGAACCCGCGCAGGTGCGCGGCTGAGAAGGACGACATCGACGGATCACCGGAGTGGTCGCCGTCGAGGTCGTACCAAGAGAGGGAGAGTGCCGCCCGAGCCTGCCGCTCAGCGTGCTCCCGTCCCGCCCGCGCGGTGATCTCTGCCTGGAGCGCATGGGCGCGGGCACGAACGATGGTGCTGCCGCCGGCGCGAACGTGTGACTGCATCAAGATGGCGGTCGTGCTCGCTCATGTGCCCATCATGCCCGTGCCGTACGTCACACGGGGACGATCAGGCGAGGCTTCCCGCTCTCCGCGGCGTGATGGATCGTCTGCCATGTGCCGGACGTACTGGCGCCCCCGTCAAGAGGAAACCCGATCACCATGTCGGAGCGGTCGACCATGTACCGGTTGCGGGCGTAGTAGGCAGGCGTCCGCAACTCGGAAGCCCGAAGTTCGAAGACGTCCGTGATCCGCCCTCGGCACCGGCTGATCGCCTCTTGTGCGTCGGTCGGCTGCTGGTCGACAGTCCCCGGGACGACGACCGTGATCGACGACTGTGAATGGCCGGCCAGCCACAGCAACGACAGCGAGTCGATCCCCTTCGCGCCACCGATATGGAAGTGGGAGTCATTGCTCGCGAACGGCCCGATGTAGCGGGCGAAATGGTCGGTGTACCAGGTGACTTCGTGGTGTTCGGTTGACCGGGTTCCGGTAATGGCAATGCTCAGAGTCATGATCAAGTCCGTGTCATAGGTTGTCAGATCCCCTGGCCGCTCGCGCCCCAGTGCACTGGCACCATGAACGTGAGAAACGACTCGGTCGCCATTCTGGCCGAGCACCTCCGAGCGAACGGGCTCGCAGTCGTCTGGACCGACGCGGCCGCCGTCTCCGCTTCACATTCGCTGAACTCAGCAGTCCGCGAGGACGTCACCGTCGACAATGGTCGTTACGTCACCGCCTACGAGTACGAGGTCGGTCAGTGCGGCGACGAGCGGGCAACGGCCCACCGAGTCGCCTTCCTCGTAGGAGCTGGCTCTGGGTGTGAAGCGCCACCGGTCGATGTGGAAACGATCAGCGCGACCATCGGACGCGCGCTGCGTCTCGGCTCCGGCCGGCCGGACTCGGGCGTACTGACAGAGCTGGAAGAGGAACTGCGGGGGCACGTCTCGCTCCTCCTCTCCGAGGCCCGTAAGCCGGTCCGGCATCTGTGCCCCAGCAGTATCGAGGCACACCGGCTGAAGACCCGACTCGACGCAATCGAGCGACGTACCCAGCAAGGACTCGGGCAGGGTGCACTCTCCGCCCGTGTCCAGGTGCACCAGCTTGCGCGGGATTGCCAGTACCTGCTGGCCCGGCACACCGCGGAGGCCCGGCGATGACAGCCACGAATCCCCTGGTCTTCGTGTACGACCGATCCGCCGGCCAGGCCCAACGCCGGCTCGCCCTGCGCCTGGCAGCTTGCCGCCACTACGCCGACGAGAAGGGCTGGTCCCTCGTTGGCTGTTGGTGCGATCTCGGCGACCACGCGCTGAGCACGCACCGGCCGCAGCTGTCCGCACTTCTGGCCGCCATGCGGGCCGCGGCGGACCATCGCGAGGTGCTGTGCCTGGTGCACACCTGGGAGAGGCCGGGGACCGATGCCATGCACCGCCTGCTGCTCCAACAGCGCGTCAGCGAAGCCGGCGGCCGGACGGTCACCACGTTCGGCGAATCCGACGGTCCCTCCAGCGTCATTCTGGACTGTAGGCCCCCCTTGCCTCCCCACCAGGAGTGGACGACCACGCTGGACGCAATGGAGGGCGCACGATGAACGGCGGTCAGCGTCCACAGGTGGGCGATGAGGTCGAGTACGCCACTGGCCGCCGTGCGATCGTCACGGACATCAGGAAGGGCATCCCCTACCTGCGAGTGGCGGGACGTCGGGAGTGGCCGGCTGAGGATCCGGACTCCCTGAGCGTGATGCGGACGCGGGTGCAGCGGATCGCGGACGGTGACCTGTGGTGAGTGGCGTCCACGCCCGGCCGCAGCCCGTTCCGCTGATCCGCTCATCCCTCTGCCGCCCGCTACTCGTCCTGGCAGCCCTCGGCCTGACACCGCCCGTCGCGACCGTCAGTGGCACCGCAGTCGCCCTCAGCGCGCCGGACCCTCCGCTTTCCCAATCCCCGGATACGGCCTCTGAGGCTGTCAGCGCGGTGCACACAGCTCCGCAGCCCCCCTGCCGGTGCGGCAACCACACCGGCCCCTAACTAGGCGGCCTACGCGGTGGTGGCGATGCCGCCGTCGACGGGGATCACGGCGCCTGTTAGGTATGCGCCTGCCCGGCTGGCGAGGAACACGGCGACACCCGCCATGTCGTCGTCGCGGCCGATCCGGCGTAGTGGGGCCGACGCCGCGATCGCCTCGCCGAACTCATCGAGGGTTGCAGCCATCATCGTCGACGGGAACGGTCCCGGCGCCACGGCGTTCACGGTGACGTGCTGCGGTCCTAGTTCCTTGGCGAGCACTCTGGTGAGTTGATGCAGTGCGGCCTTGCTGCTGGAGTACGAGTAGTTGGGCCGCTGGGGGATGTGGATGGCGGCGATGCTGCCGATGTTGATGATCCGCGCGGGATCGTCGGCGGTGCCCGCCCTGCGAAGTGCGGGCAGCAGCGCCTGGACTAGCCAGAACGGCGACTTCAGGTTGAGGTCGACGACCGTGTCCCAGGCCGCGTCTGGGAACGTCGCCAGCGGCTCGTCCCACATGGCGCCCGCGTTGTTGACGAGGATGTCGAGACGCTCCGAGTCGGCGGTGACGAGGTCGGACAGTCGCCGACACTCGTCGTGGCGGGACAGGTCGGCGGGGATGGCCCGCACCTCACCAAATCTGGACAGCTGTTCCTGCGCCTGAGCGCACGCTTCTGCGTTGCGTGAGCTGATGACCACGCGGACGCCCGCCTGGAGAAGGCCACGCGCGATCATCATTCCGATGCCTCGGGTGCCACCAGTGACGAGCGCGCGCTTTCCACACAGATCGAAAAGTTCTGCATGCGTGGTGAATTGGTTGTCTACCACTTGCCGCCTTTCCAGTTGGTCGTGCGGGATGATGCGCCGACGCGTTGGGTGTTCGGTTCAGCTGTCTCAACGCTATGGCCTTGGAGTGCACTCCAAGCAAGCGGATCAGGGTCCCGACGGACCGCGTCCGCAACCGCCTCAAGCGCGGATCGCGAGGCGGACGACCGCCCAAGTTCGACAAGGACGACTACAAGCAGCGGCACGCGGTCGAGTGCGGGATCAACCGCCTGTACGGGGAGCCGGCGGGCGGTTTGTACCGTGTGCTCGAGACCGTGAAGTACGGCGATGAGATGCACCTTCCCGCGCCGTTCGAGGTCACCGTAGATACGGCACTCTTCCCCGCCGGCTGAGAGAGCGACGACGAAGAGCCCGCCCCACCAGGACAGGCGGCGGAACGGGCCCTTCGGTCCGAGGGGTGTTACGCGGCCTTCTCCAGGTGGAGGAGGCGGCGTTCGGCCACGGCCTTGCGGGTGGCGTAGAGGGTGCACAGTATTCGTCACTGTGACATGAATTCTCCCGAATCCGGCTGCAGTTCAGCCTGGCTCTGCGATGCTGGAGGCCGATCGAGAGGGGCCGCAGCGATGCAGTGGAAGATCCACGGGGAACGTCCGATCTACGAGAACAAGTGGGTGAACCTGTGGCTCACCGACGTCGAGACACCGGACGGACACCGCTGGGAACACCACGTCGTCAAGCTCCGCCACCTGGCCGTGGCCGCGGTCGTCAACGAACGCCGACAGGTTCTGATGATGTGGCGGCACCGCTTCATCACGGACACCTGGGCGTGGGAGCTGCCCATGGGGCTGGTCGAGGAGGGCGAGACCCCCGCCGATGCCGCGGCCCGTGAGGTCTTGGAGGAGACCGGCTGGCGCCCCGGTCCCGTCAAGCCGCTGATCTACGCCGAGCCGGCCAACGGCATCACCGACTCCCAGCACTACGTCTTCCGCGCCGACGGGGCGACGTACGAGGGTCCGCCGACCGAGAAGAACGAGTCGGACCGGATCGAGTGGGTCCCGCTGGCCGAGGTCCGGGGCATGATCGACCGGCGCGAGATCGTCAGCAGCGGATCCCTTGTCGGGCTGCTCTACGTGCTCATGGACGAGGCGATCCGCTGACCTGGCGGGGCAGTAGCTCCCGGAGCCGGGCCTCGAACCACCGTGGCCGGCTCTCAGCGGAAGGGCGCCAACTGCTCGTGAAACTCCCGGAGGTGGCCGACGACTCATTGCGAGCCGATGGCCACCGCAACGCCGCCTGAATCGGATCTGTCGCGCCGGGTCACCCGAACGACGGGCCGGCCAAGCCGTGCAGGACGCCGGCCGTGCCACGGGCGGGTCTCCACGGGTTTCCTACGTCGGCGCCTGAAGGCGAAGACCAGGACCGACAGGTCTGACGAAGAGCCCGCCCCACCAGGACAGGTGGCGGAACGGGCCCTTCGGTCCGAGGGGTGTTACGCGGCCTTCTCCAGGTGGAGGAGGCGGCGTTCGGCCACGGCCTTGCGGGTGGCGTAGAGGGTGATCGAGGCGGCGCCGGCCATCGCGGCGAGGCCCAGGAGGACCGTGCCCTCCCAGCCGACGGCGTGGAAGGCGGCGGCGCCGAGGGCACCGCCCAGGCTGCTGCCGACGTAGTACGCGCACTGGTAGAGGGCCGACGCCTGGGCGCGGGCCGTCTTGGCGGTGCGGCTGACCGAGGACGAGGCGACCGCATGGCCCGCGAAGAAGCCCGCGGTGATCAGGATGAGGCCCGCCAGCACCGCGTACACGGAGTCGGACAGCGAGAGCAGCAGGCCCGTGGAGGTGGTGCCGACGGCCAGGTAGAGGGCGCCGCGGCGGCCCGTGCGGGCGACCAGCTTGCCGGCCGCGGCCGAGGAGACCGTACCGACCAGGTAGATCACGAAGATCGAACCGACGATGCCCTGCGGGAGGTTGAACGGTTCGGAGACCAGGCGGTAGCCGATGACCGTGTAGACCGCGCCGAAGACCGTCATGAACAGCCCGCCGATGGCGTAGAGGCGGCGCAGCAGCGGGTCGGCGAGGTGGCCGCCGAGCGTACGGGCCAGCGCCCGCGGGCCCACCGAACGGGGCGCGAAATGCCGGGCCTTGGGGACCAGCAGCCGGAACGTCACCGCGCAGACCACGGCCAGCACACCCACCGCGGCCAGTGCGGCCCGCCAGCCCCATGCCTGGGCGACCCAGCCGGTCAGGATCCGGCCGGACATCCCGCCGATGCTGTTGCCCGCCACGAACAGCCCGATGGCCGCCACCAGGGCCTTGGCCCGTACCTCCTCCGCGAGGAACGCCATCGCCGAGGCCGGCAGCCCGGCCAGCGCCACGCCCTGGATGCCGCGCAGCGCGATCAGCGTGCCGAGCGACGGGGCGAACGGCACCAGCAGCGCGATCAGCGCGGCCACCGAGAGGGACACCGTCATCAGCGTGCGCCGGCCGAAACGCTCGGAGACCGCGCTGAGCGGGATCACCCCGAGGGCCAGGCCGAAGGTGGCCGCGGACACGGTCCAGCTGGCCTGGTCGGGGCTGACCCCGAGGTCGGTGGAGATCGCGGGCAGCAGCGCCTGCGTGGAGTAGAGGAGCGCGAAGGTCGCCACCCCGGCGGCGAAGAGGGCGAAGCTCATCCGGCGGTAGCCGGGGCCGCCCGGCCGCAGCTTGTCCGACTCGGGGTCGGGCGCGGCGGAGGGAGAGGAGTCGGCGGACGACAGGGAAGAGGCGGCCGCACGGTCGGTGACGGACGCCCTGGTATCAGCGGGAGGCATGCTTCGAAGGTAGGCCGCCCGGTTTCATGCGTCCAATGCATGGAAACGGCATAATCGATGCTGTGGCACATGATCGCAGGTCGCAAGGGTCGCTGTTGCAAGGTCGCAACAGAAAAGACAGGGGCGAGGCGGGGCGGCGAGCCGGCGCGGAGGTGCCGGAGGCGGCCGAGCTCGGGGTCGGCTCGTGGGCGGCGACCCTCGCCCCACGGCTCGCCCAGTTCACCGCCGTCGCCCGGCACGAACACGTCACCCGCGCCGCGCAGGAGCTCGGCATGCCGCAGCCGACGCTCAGCCGTGCCCTCGTCCGCCTGGAGGACGACCTCGGCGTCGCCCTCTTCGCCCGGCACGGCCGCACCCTCTCCCTCACCCCGGCCGGCCGCGCGTTTCTCGCCTCCACCGAGCGGGCGTTGACGGATCTGGAGCGGGCGACGGAGTCCGTACGGGCCGATGTCGACCCGGCCGCGGGGAAGGTGGCGTTCGGCTTTCTGCACACCCTCGGCCCGGAAACCGTGCCCGGCCTGATCCGCAGCTTCCGCGCCGACCACCCACGCGTCCGCTTCCAGCTCGTCCAGAACTACGGCGAGGCGATGATCGAGCGGCTGCGCGCCGGCGACCTCGATCTCTGCCTGACCTCCCCGGTCCCGGACTACCCCGACCTGGTCGCCCGCCGCCTCGACGAACAGAAGCTGCGTCTGGTCGTCCCGGACGACCATGCGCTGGCCGGCCGCAAGCGGGTCCGGCTCGCGGAGGCCGCCGGCGAGCTGTTCGTCACCCTCGAACCCGGCTACGGGCTGCGCCGCATCACCGACGCGCTGTGCGCCGAGGCGGGTTTCACCCCGCGGATCGCCTTCGAGGGGGAGGAGGCCGAGACGCTGCGCGGCCTGGTCGCGGCCGGCCTCGGCGTGGCACTGCTGCCGCCACCGGCAGTCCCGCGCCCCGGAGTCGCCGAACTGACGGTGACGGCCCCCCGTGCGGTCCGCGAGATCGGCGTCGCCTGGCTGGACGGCCACCCGGACACCCCACCGGTCACCGCATTCAAGAAGTTCCTGCTGAGCCGGCGGGGGCGGTTGTTGCCCAGGTGACGGGCAAGCGCTCCGGGGCGGTCCGCGCTCAGTGCCGCAACGACGCCCCGAACCCCGCGGCCAGGGGCATTCGCAGGCCCAGTGGTGGTGGTGCGGCCAGGGCGTCCTTCACGGGTCTGGCGTAGTCCCGGGCGAACAGGGAGCCGAGCACGAAGTCGGCGGCCAGGGCGAGGACTTCGGTGCGGTGCTGGTGGAGTGAGTGGCCGTCGGAGTGCACCTCGAAGCGGCAGGTGTCGCGGTTGATCTTCTTGGCGCGCTGGGCGTAGCGGTAGGACAGGTCGGGGTCGGTGCGTTCGTCGTTGGTGCCGTGGACGAGCAGGACCTGCCGGCCGATGAGTTGTTTCACCGGGTCGGGCCGCTCGTCGTTCCGGCCGGGGTCGGGCAGCCAGGGGGCCAGGGCCAGTACGGAGTGGACGGCGGGGTGGCCCGCGGCGTGCAGGGCGGCGCGGGCGCCCATGCCCGTACCGACGAGGCAGACCGGGACATCGCCGTAGCGGCGGACCACTTCGTCCAGGGCCCAGGTCGCATCCCGTGCCGGATGGGCGTCGGGTCCGTTCCAGCCGCGGCAGCGGTAGCGCACGACATGGGCCGTCAGGCCTTCAGGGCGCCCCGCTTTCGCCAGCCTGACCGCCAGCGGCCGTACCGCCAGCGCCGCCACCGGCGACGGCCGCCGCACCCCGGTCGGCCCGCCTCCGGGCAGTAAAAGCGCGACCCCGCTCACCTCCCGGCCGGTGCCCGGACCGCCACCACCGCGCCACCGGAGCGCCTCGCGCGCCCCTTCCTTGCCGGCCGTTCCCAGCGGTTTTCCCAGCCGGGCCTCGCGCACCGGCAGTGCTTGCTGAGCCATGACGAGAACGATGGCAGAAGGTGGCGTGCCCGCCACCCCGTGGACGGGTCACTGTTACGTATCGTTCGGCGAGATCTACGCGCGTAGGGGCTAGAGTGCCGAGATGACGAGCGAGACCACCGCACTCCCGACCAGTGAACAGATCCACCGTGCCCCCAAGGTGCTGCTCCACGACCACCTCGACGGCGGACTGCGCCCCGCCACCGTCGTCGAGCTGGCCCGCGCGAGCCGCTACGAGGGACTGCCCGAAACCGACCCGGAAAAGCTCGGGATCTGGTTCCGTGAGGCTGCCGACTCCGGCTCGCTCGAGCGCTACCTGGAGACCTTCGCGCACACCTGCGCCGTCATGCAGACCCGCGACGCACTGGCCCGGGTGGCCGCCGAGTGCGCCGAGGACCTGGCCGCGGACGGTGTGGTCTACGCCGAGGTGAGGTACGCGCCCGAGCAGCACCTCGAACAGGGCCTGACCCTCGAAGAGGTCGTCGAGGCCGTCAACGAGGGCTTCCGCGAGGGCGAGCGGCGGGCCCGCGAGAACGGCCACCGCATCCGCGTCGGCGCGCTGCTGACCGCCATGCGGCACGCCGCCCGCGCCCTGGAGATCGCCGAACTCGCCAACCGCTACCGGGACAC
Organism: Streptomyces sp. NPDC054765; assembly: GCF_053612065.1. Taxonomy (NCBI): domain Bacteria; kingdom Bacillati; phylum Actinomycetota; class Actinomycetes; order Kitasatosporales; family Streptomycetaceae; genus Streptomyces; species Streptomyces sp. NPDC054765. Next base: position 40,700 of record NZ_JBSHBP010000027.1, read on the forward strand.
CGGCGTCGTCGGCTTCGACATCGCAGGCGCCGAGGCCGGCTACCCGCCCACCCGCCACCTCGACGCGTTCGAGTACCTCAAGCGGGAGAACAACCACTTCACCATCCACGCCGGTGAGGCCTTCGGGCTGCCGTCCATCTGGCAGGCCCTGCAGTGGTGCGGCGCCGACCGCCTCGGCCACGGTGTCCGGATCATCGACGACATCGAGGTCGCCGACGACGGCTCGGTCAAGCTCGGCCGGCTCGCCTCGTACGTACGGGACAAGCGCATCCCGCTGGAGATGTGCCCGACCTCCAACCTGCAGACCGGCGCCGCGTCCTCCTACGCGGAGCACCCCATCGGCCTGCTGCGCCGACTGCAGTTCCGGCTCACGGTCAACACCGACAACCGGCTGATGAGCGGCACGAACATGTCCCGGGAATTCGAGCACCTGGTCAAGACATTCCGATACACGCTCGATGACATGCAGTGGTTTACAGTCAATGCGATGAAATCAGCGTTCATTCCTTTCGATGAACGTCTGGCCATGATCAATGACGTCATCAAGCCTGGTTACGCGGAATTGCGGGCCGAATGGCTGTTCCGCCCGCAGGGTGCAACTCCCCCTGTAGGCAGTGGTTCTGACTCTGCGTGAGCGGTATCGCGAGCCTATAGCGCAACGGCCGGTGGAATGTCCACCGGCCGTTTTTTCTTTCGTCGTGGCTGTTTGCGGCGCCGGTTGCCGCATCACTAGGTTGATTGGCCGGTCAAGCCCCCATCACGAGGACGTAATTCGATGAAGCAGGGAACCATCAAGACTCTCGGCACCGTCGCGCTCGGTGCCGCCTTCGCCGTCACCGCTGCGGGCGTCGCCGGCGCGGCACCGGCGATCGGCACCTCCGACACCACCGGGGTGCTGAAGAGCCTGCCGGTGAAGGACGCCGCCAAGACCGTCTCCGGGCTCACCAAGTCCAAGCCGGCCGGCCACGACGTCAAGACCAAGCTGAACTCCCAGGGCAACAAGCTGCTGGGCGGCCTGCAGCCCGGCAGCCTCCTCGGCGGCTGACAACCGCCCCTCCCACAGGGGACGCGCACTGCGCCGTGCCCCGGCCGTACGCCCTCGCGCGTACGGCCGGGGCACCGTCATGTGCGGCGGGACCGGGATGCCGGGCGGCGGGGCGGCGGAGCGCCGGGTCAGCGGCGCGCGCCGGGCAGCCGGCCGGGCGGGCCGGTCACCAGGCGGCGGCGCCGGTGGCCTTCTCCTCCGAGGGGAGGAGTATCCACAGCGCCAGATAGACCAGGAACTGCGGGCCGGGAAGCAGACACGACACCACGAAGAGCACGCGCATCGTCGCCGGGGTCGTACCGAAGCGACGGGCCAGGCCCGCGCACACTCCGGCGATCATTCGGTTGTTGCGGGGGCGGACCAGTGCGGCGGTCATGAGGGCGGCTCCTTTTCGACTTCGTGGGGCGTTTGCCCGATGTCTCAAAGGTAGGTCCGGCTGCCGGAGAGAGCATCAGCCTGCGGGGCCAGTTCAACCCTGGGGATTGTCGGGGTCGTATCCCCGAGATGTCCGTACCGGCGGCGCAGGCGGCACCGTGCGCCGGGGACGACCGCCAGATGCACCACGGCCACCCCGAGGGCGCCGAGCAGCACCGAGTCGATGTCGGGGACCCGGCCGGGCACCCCTGACTGCAGCAGCTCGATGGCCAGCGCGATCATTGCGCCGGCGAAGACGGTACGGGTCAGGGACACCAGTGGCGAAACGTTCAGCCGTCCCGCCGAGAGGGGCAGCAGCACGCCCAGCGGCGCCAGCAGCAGCACCGAGCCGCCCAGATGCGTCACGGCCTCCCACGACAGGCCGTGCGCCAGCTCGGCGCGGATCGTCGCCAGTGGTTCGAGATTCGCCGCCGGCACCCACGGCACCGTACGGGGACGCAGCGTCAGCCAGCCGACGATCAGCAGATGCGCCACGAGGAGGAGAAGTCCGGTGACGCGCATACGGGGGGCGGCGGAGGTGCCGGGGCCATGACGCTGCACACAGGCCAGGACGCCATGAGCAGGCGCTGCGGTTCCGCCCCGTTGCGCCGGTCTTGGTGCGCCCGCTGTCCGCCCCGTTGCGCCGGTCTTGGTGCGTCCGCCGTCCGCCCCGTTGCGCCCGTCCGCCGTCCGCCCCGTCCGCCCCCGACGTGGCGCCCCGCCTTACCCCTCTTCCGACAACGGGTCCCCCCACCCGGCGTTCTCCGCGATGTCCGGATTGGCCAGCACATCCGCCGAGCAGTCGTAACGGTGCGCCGTATCGTCGCCCGGCCCGCCCAGCACCGCCGCATGTGTACGGCCCAGCGCCGTGCTCGCGCCGTAGGTGCACACCAGCTGCGCCAGCGCGAACGACGGCAGATCGTCCGGCCTGATGCTCAGCCGCAGCGCATCCGCGGGGTCGCCCGCCCGCGGCCCGGAGACCTTCAGGTCCTGCGGCAGGGCGCTGCTGAAACCGGCCTGCTCCTCGTCGGGCGACGGCTTGTGCTCCAGCTCGTCCAGCAGCGCACGGGCGGCCGGCAGCCGTGAGGCGGCGGCCCTGGACGGCGGCACCGTCCGCTCCACCTGAGCCAGTGCCGAGCCGCACACCAGATACACGACCGTCCGGGTGCCCGGACCGGACGGGCTCGGCGGCGGCTCGCTCGCCGGGGCCCGGCAGCTCACCCGCGAGGGCGCGCCGCCCGCGTCGACCGGGACGGACGTGCCCCGGATCCCGCAGCCCGCGACGGTGAGCGCGAGCATCGCCGCCGCCGCCGCGGTGCCGCGCCGTCCGGTCCGCCGGTCCACCGTCATCGCCCGCCCTCCGAGCCCTCGCCGGCCGGGCCGGCCGGGCCGCCGTCCCTCAGGTCGTCGTCCACCAGCGGGGAGGCGTCCATCGGCAGCCGCAGCGTGAAGACCGCGCCGCCCTCGGGGAGGTTGGCCGCGGTGATCTCCCCGCTGTGGATATGCGCGTTCTCCAGCGCGATCGACAGGCCCAGACCGCTGCCCTCCGACCGTGGCCGGGAGGCGCTCGCCTTGTAGAAGCGGTCGAAGACGTGCGGGAGCACTTCTTCCGGGATGCCGGGGCCGTGGTCCCGTACCCGGATCACCAGCGTCCCGCTCCCCGGCCGTCCCGCGTCCGGGACCGGCCCGGACCGCTCCGGGCCGCCGTCCCCCGCACCGGCCGCCGGTCCGCCGCCCGCACCGGTTCCGCCCGCACCGGTTCCGCCCGCACCGGTTCCGGCCGCACCGGTCCCGGCCGGACCGTCCGCCGGGCCACCGGCGGAGACGGCCGTGCTGCCCGTCCTGCCGCCCGCGCCCGCCACGCCTTCGGTACGTACCGAGACCCGCACCGGCGAGCCGCCGTGCTTGAGGGCGTTGCCGATCAGATTCGCCAGGATCACATCCAGCCGGCGCGGGTCCAGCCGGGCCACGATGCCGCGGTCCGCGTCCAGCTCGACCGCGTCCAGCCAGGCCCGTGCGTCGATACAGGCGGTCACCTGGTCGGCGACATCGACCTCGTCCAGCACCAGCCGGGCCGTGCCCGCGTCGAAGCGGGTGACCTCCATCAGATTCTCCACGAGGTCGTTCAGCCGCCGGGTCTCGCTGACCACCAGCTGCACCGCGGGCGCGATCATCGGGTCGAGGGAGTCGGCCTCCTCCTCCAGCACCTCCGAGACCGCGGTGATCGCGGTCAGCGGCGTCCGCAGCTCGTGCGACATATCGGCCACGAACCGCCGGGACGCCGCCTCGCGTCCGCTCAGCTCCTCGACCCGCTGCTCCAGGCGCTCCGCCGTGCGGTTGAAGGTCCGGGAAAGGTCGGCGAGTTCGTCCGTGCCGGTCACCCGCAGCCGGGTGTCCAGACGTCCCTCGCCGAGCTGGCGTGCCGCATGGCCCAGCCGCTGTACGGGCCGCAGCACCGTCGTCGCCGCGGCCTGGGCCAGCAGCGCCGAGCCGACCAGCGCGAGCGCGGTCGCGATGCCCAGTGACCAGGCCAGCGAGTTGAGGTCCTGCCGCTCGGTGGCCAGCGACTTCATCATGTAGCCGGTGGGCCCGCCGCCGATCACCTTCGCCCCGGCGACGAGATAGGGGGTGTCCCCGGTCTGCCGGCGCTGCCAGTAGAGATGGTGCGCGTAGCGGTTGGACTCGTCGACCGGGCGCACCTCGTTGACCGCGGTACGCAGCGAAGCGGGCACGCTCTTGAGGGTCAGCAGGTCCTTGTCCGTGGTGGCCGCACAGTCCTTGCCCTCGCGGTCCACTCCGATCAGCAGCACCTCGTAATTCTGCGGTCCGCCCGCCATCTGCCGTGCCGCGTCCTGGAGTTCGGCGCACCGCGGACGCAGCGGAAGCGAGCGGGTGCTGTCCTCCAGCGACTTGCGGAAGTCCTTGAGGACGGCGTTTTGCGTACGGTCCAGAACGGTGTTGCGGTTGAGCCAGTAGGCGATGCCGGACGCGGAGACCGCGGCGGTCAGCGCCACCAGCGCGAAGACCACGACCAGCCGCAGCCGCAGACTGGTCCAGCGCAGCAGCCCCGACGCACGGCCGAGCATCCGCAGCACCCGCCGGCCGACCGCGGGCGCGGCCCCGCCGCCCCCGCTGCCCGCGCCGTCCTCCGCCGTCGCGCCGCTCGTGGCACGCTCCCTCACTGTGGCGAGTCCAGCCGGTAGCCGACGCCACGGACCGTACGGATCAGGGTCGGTGAGGACGGTACGTCCTCCACCTTCGCGCGCAGCCGCTGCACACACGCGTCCACCAGGCGGGAGTCGCCGAGGTAGTCGTGCTCCCACACCAGCCGCAGCAACTGCTGCCGGGACAGCGCCTGGCCGGGGCGGCGGCTCAGCTCCAGCAGCAACCGCAGCTCGGTCGGCGTCAGTTGCAGATCCTCGCCGTTCTTGGTGACCGTCATCGCCGACCGGTCGATCACCAGCGAGCCGAATGTCGCCGAATCGCTGGACTCGCGCTCGCCGCGGCGCAGCACGGCCCGGATCCGGGCGTCCAGCACCCTCCCCTGCACCGGCTTGACCACATAGTCGTCGGCGCCGGACTCCAGCCCCACCACGACGTCGATGTCATCGTTACGCGCGGTGAGCAGGATGATGGGCAGCTGGTCCGTACGCCTGATCCGCCGGCACACCTCGAAACCGTCGATGCCCGGCAGCATCACATCCAGCACGATCAGGTCCGGGCGCTGCTCGCGCAGCAGCTTCAGGCCGTCCTCGCCCGTCGCCGCGGTCACCACACGGTGACCCTGGCGGGACAGCGAGAGTTCGAGGGCCGTGCGGATGGCGTCGTCGTCCTCGATCAGCAACAGGAAAGGCACATCAGCCATTCTGGCCCATGGGACGCCGGGAGATCGACCAGTGGCGCTCTCGTACACAAGGCCCGCACCCGCGAGGCCCCGCGACGCGCCGCACCGGGCCCTGTGACAGGCCTGTGACAGTCGGCGGACAACGCGATGAAACTGGGTTGGCAGTCTTTGGGGCATCGGGAGATCAACACCCGGACACACCGAACGAGCTGGCTCTACGACGGGGGGCGCGAGATGAACACACTGCACGGCACCACTACCAGCGCAGTTATCACGCGGCTCCATGACGTCGTCAGGACCAACGAGAAGCCCGGTGCCGGAGCGGGCACCGCCGCGCTCGGGGGAGGGCGGGGGTGCGTTCGCGGCACCGGGCGTCAGCGGCCGCCTTACATGGTGGCCATCGATGCCACGACGGTCACGCTCGACGGGGCCGACGGGGGAAACCGGGGGCACGGGGGAAATGCCGCCCACGGGGGAAACAACGGGGGAGCGGAGTACGGGGAGGGCACGGGGGAACGGCGCTCCGCGTCGGAGGCGGCCGAGGCCGAAGCGGCCTTCACCGCCTACGTCCAGGAGCGCCGCGCCTCCCTGTACGCCACCGCCTACCACCTGACCGGTGACCGCTACGAGGCCGAGGACCTGCTGCAGAGCGCGCTGTTCTCGACCTACCGGGCGTGGGACCGGATCAGCGACAAGGCGGCGCTCGGCGGCTATCTGCGCCGCACCATGACCAATCTGCACATCAGCGCCTGGCGCCGGCGCAAGCTCAACGAGTACCCGACCGAGGAGCTGCCGGAGACGGCGGCCGACGCGGACGCGATGCGCGGCACCGAGCTGCGCGCCGTGCTGTGGCAGGCGCTGGTCCGGCTGCCCGAGACGCAGCGCACGATGCTGGTGCTGCGCTACTACGAGGGCCGTACGGACCCGGAGATCGCGGACATTCTCGGGATCAGTGTCGGCACGGTGAAGTCGAGCATCTGGCGCGCTCTGCGCCGGCTGCGCGAGGACGAGGTCCTCAGCTTCGGCCGTGACGAGGAAGAGTCCTTCGGCGAGCTGGTGGCCTGAGGACCGGGGGAGCCCGAGGGGGAACCGGGGGGGGAACGCCCGAGGGGAAAGGGGATACGGGGGAACCGGCGGAAACGGAGTATTCCGCACAAGCCGGACGTATCGGGGGATACGGGGGAAGTGCGGGGGAGCACGGGGAAGAAGAAGCGGGTTCGGGCGGCCGGGGGGTCTGCCCGAGCCCGCTTCTTCGCGCGTGCCGCGGCGGTCATGAGTGCCGTCGCGGCCGGAACCGTCCGCTGCGCCGCGCACCGTCATGGACCGATCCGCGGGATGCGGGCGGACGGTGCGCTGTGTCAGGAGCGGACGACCGCGCCCACCGCCTCCGGCGTCCGCGCCGCCGATATCCGGGCCAGCGCCTCGGGCTTGGCGCACGGGTACGCGCCCAGCGCGGTGTGCCGGGCGACGATCGACCGCTCGTTGCGCAGCAGTCGCAGCCCCCGGCGCACGAGGTACGGGGCCGACTTGCGGCCCTCGCGCAGATCCCGGGCCAGCCGGCGGCGGAAGGTGGTGGTGGGCCGGCCGCGCAGACACAGCGCGTCGGCCAGCAGTCCCGCCTCGCGGCACGGTGCGATGACATCGGCGGCGAACACGCCCTCCGCCAGGAACAGCGGGGCACCACCGAGGTCGAGCCCTGACACCCCGACCCGGGCACTGGCCGCAATGTCATAGACCGGAACGTCGGTGCGCCCCGTGCGGCACAGTGCGTCGATGGCCGCGACCGCGGCGCAGGCGTCCCAGGACAGCGGCGCGTCCCAGTCGGCGCCGCCGCCGTCGGGCAGCTGCGGCAGCGTCGGGTCCGTGCCCTCCTTGTAGAAGTCGTCGAGACGGAGGACGGGCAGTCCGCTGCGCGCGGCCAGGGACGTCTTGCCGGAGCCCGAGGGGCCGGTCAGCAGGACGACCTGGGCGGCAGGCGGCCGGGTGGAGGAGTGGGAGCTCACGGGCACCCATTGTCGCGTATGGGGCCGTGTGGGCTACCCCTGGCGTGCGAGGTGGATCGGCCATCCCGGCTCAACTACGCTACGCAGTCAATCGATTACCCGAGTGCTTCGGCTCGTACAGCACTTCGACCGCTTCGATACACAGGCAGGTGGCTCATGCCCTCCCATGCACGTCCCAAGCCCAGCCGCATTCCGCGCACTTTGCTGCGGGCGGGGCTGGTGATCTCCGCGGCCGGTGCCGCGATCGCGGCGGGCGGTGCGGCATCGGCCACCGCCGCCCCCGCGTCCGCCCAGGAACGCAGCACCGACACCGGTGCCACGGCCTCCGCGCTGACCGGCGCACTGCTGCACTCCGCGGCCGGCGGCCTGGGCCCGGTCAAGAACCTCCAGGTGGACCCGCTGGCCAACACCTCCGTCGACCCGCTCGCCAACGCCGTCAGCACCCAGATCGCCGACTTCAAGCCGGTGGGCACGACGCTGCTGACCGGCGCCCTGTCGAACGGCGGCGCGCTCAAGGACCTGCCGTTGGTGGGGACGGTGACGAGGGTGCTGCCGGGCTGACGGCCTGCGCCGGCGGGCAACGGGCCGGACAGCCGTGCGGGGCCCCGTCATCGGACGGGGCCCCGCACGGGCATGGGTGACGGCGCGTCATCAGGCCGCCTGAGGCTAGACGCCCATCGGGTGCCACACCGTCTTCGTCTCCAGGAAGCCCAGCAGTCGGCCGGTGCCGGGGTCGGCGGTCCAGTCCGCCGTCCCGGGGCGGAACACCCGCTTGAGGTTGTCGGCCGCGGCCGTCTCCAGCTCCTTCGCCAGCGCCTCGTCGGCGCCCGCGAGATCGAGGGCGTTGACGTCCTGGTGGGCGGCGAGCGGAGCGCCCAGCTCCGCGGTACGGCCCGAGAGGATGTTGACCACGCCGCCCGGGAGGTCGGACGTGGCGAGCACCTCGGCCAGGGACAGCGCGGGCAGCGGGGCGCTCTCGGCCGCCGCCACGACCACCGTGTTGCCGGTGACGACCGCCGGGGCGATCACCGAGACCAGACCGAGGAACGACGACTCCTGCGGTGCCAGGACCGCGACCACACCGGTGGGCTCGGGGGAGGAGAGGTTGAAGTACGGACCGGCCACCGGGTTGGCGCCGCCGGCGATCTGGGCGACCTTGTCGGACCAGCCCGCGTACCAGACCCAGCGGTCGATCGCCGCGTCCACCTGGGCCGCGGCCTTCGCCTTCGACAGCCCCTCGGCGGCGGCGACCTCGGCGGTGAACTGCTCGCGGCGGCCCTCCAGCATCTCGGCGACGCGGTAGAGGATCTGCCCGCGGTTGTAGGCCGTGGCGCCCGACCAGCCGCCGAACGCCTTACGGGCGGCGACCACCGCGTCCCGGGCGTCCTTGCGGGACGCCAGCGGCGCATTGGCGAGCCATGTGCCCTTGGAGTCGGTCACCTCGTACACCCGCCCGCTCTCGGACCGGGGGAACTTGCCCCCGATGTACAGCTTGTAGGTCTTGAAGACGGAGAGTCGGTCAGACATTGAGGTACGCCTCCAGACCGTGCCGGCCGCCCTCGCGGCCGTAGCCCGATTCCTTGTAGCCGCCGAAGGGGGAGGCCGGGTCGAACTTGTTGAACGTGTTGGACCAGATGACGCCCGCGCGCAGCTTGCTCGCCATCCACAGCATCCGCGAGCCCTTCTCCGTCCAGATGCCGGCGGAGAGGCCGTAGGGGGTGTTGTTGGCCTTCTCCACGGCCTCCGCGGGAGTGCGGAAGGTCAGCACGGACAGCACCGGGCCGAAGATCTCCTCGCGGGCGATGCGGTGGGCCTGGGTGACGCCGGTGAACAGCGTCGGGGCGAACCAGTAGCCGGCGGAGGGAAGTTCGCAGGACGGCGACCAGCGTTCGGCGCCCTCGGCCTCGCCCGCGTCGGCCAGCGCGGTGATACGGGCCAGTTGCCCGGCGGAGTTGATGGCGCCGATGTCGGTGTTCTTGTCGAGCGGATCGCCGACCCGGAGGGTGGCCATCCGGCGTTTGAGCGCGTCCAGCAGCTCGTCCTGGACGGACTCCTGGACCAGGAGGCGCGAGCCCGCGCAGCAGACCTGTCCCTGGTTGAAGAAGATCCCGTTGACGATGCCCTCGACGGCCTGGTCGAGCGGCGCGTCGTCGAAGACGATGTTCGCCGCCTTGCCGCCGAGCTCCAGGGTCACCTTCTTGTCGGTGCCGGCGACCGTACGGGCGATGGCCTTGCCGACCCCGGTGGAGCCGGTGAAGGCCACCTTGTCGATGCCGGGGTGAGCGATCAGCGAGGCGCCCGTGGAGCCGTCGCCGGTGAGAATGTTGACGACGCCCTTCGGCAGGCCCGCCTGGCGGCAGATGTCCGCGAAGAACAGGGCGGACAGCGGGGTCGTCTCGGCGGGCTTGAGGACGACCGTGTTGCCGGTCGCCAGCGCCGGGGCGATCTTCCACGCCAGCATGAGCAGCGGGAAGTTCCAGGGGATGACCTGGCCCGCGACGCCCAGCGGGCGGGGGTCGGGGCCGTACCCCGCGTGGCCGAGCTTGTCGGCCCAGCCCGCGTAGTAGAAGAAGTGCGCGGCGACCAGTGGCAGATCGGCATCGCGCGACTCGCGGATCGGCTTGCCGTTGTCGAGGGATTCCAGGACGGCCAGCTCGCGCGAGCGCTCCTGGATGATCCGGGCGATCCGGAAGAGGTACTTGGCGCGCTCGGCGCCGGGCAGTGCGGACCACTTCTCGAACGCCTTGCGGGCGGCCTGCACGGCGCGGTCGACGTCCTCGGCGCCGGCCTGCGCCACCTCGGAGAGGACCTCCTCGGACGACGGCGAGACGGTCTTGAAGACCTTGCCGTCACCGGCCGGGGCGAACTCGCCGTCGATGAACAGGCCGTAGGACGGCGCGATGTCGACGACCGCGCGGGACTCGGGTGCGGGTGCGTAATCGAAGGTCATGGGAGCCTCAGTCCACCGTGACGTAGTCGGGGCCGGAGTAGCGGCCGGTGCTGAGCTTCTGGCGCTGCATCAGCAGGTCGTTCAGGAGGCTGGAGGCGCCGAAGCGGAACCAGTCGGCGGTCAGCCAGGGCTCGCCGAGCGTCTCGTTGACCATCACCAGGTACTTGACCGCGTCCTTGGTGGTACGGATGCCGCCGGCCGGCTTCACCCCGACCTGGACGCCGGTCGCGGCGTGGAAGTCGCGGACCGCCTCCAGCATCAGGAGGGTGACCGGCGGGGTGGCGTTGACGGCGACCTTGCCGGTCGAGGTCTTGATGAAGTCGGCACCCGCGAGCATCGCCAGCCAGGAGACCCGGCGGACGTTGTCGTACGTCTGGAGCTCGCCGGTCTCGAAGATGACCTTGAGGTGGGCGGCCGTGCCATCGGGGCGCGCGCAGGCCTCCTTGACGGCCTTGATCTCCTCGAAGACGGCCGTGTAACGCCCGGAGAGGAAGGCGCCGCGGTCGATCACCATGTCGATCTCGTCGGCGCCGGCCGCGACCGCGTCCCGGGTGTCGGCGAGCTTGACCGGCAGCGCGGCCCGGCCCGCCGGGAAGGCGGTGGCGACGGACGCGACACGGATGCCGGAGTCGCCGAGCGCCTCCTTGGCCGTCGCGACCATGTCCGGGTAGACGCAGATCGCCGCGACCTTGGGGGCGGTGCGGTCGGTGGGGTCGGGGTGGATGCCCTTGGCGCACAGCGCCCGGACCTTGCCCGGGGTGTCCGCGCCTTCGAGGGTCGTCAGGTCGATCATCGAGAGGGCGAGATCGATGGCGTACGCCTTCGCCGTTGTCTTGATCGAGCGGGTGCCGAGGGTGGCGGCGCGGGCCTCGAGGCCGACCGCGTCGACGCCCGGGAGGCCGTGGAGGAAGCGGCGCAGCGCACCGTCGTCGGCGGTCACGTCCGCCATTGACGCCAGACGCCCCGCGGCTTCCTTGCCGTATGCGGGAACAGTGATGGGCATGGTCACGAGGGGAGCATATCTACGCGCGTAGCACCATGTCATCCCCCTCAACCGTCCAAATCCGGCCGGACCGGAGGGCACGGAACGGACAACATGCCCGGTGGCGGGAGCGGACGCGGCCGCATCCGGTGCCGGATGCGCGTGGCGCCCCGCGTGCGAATGATGCCGTAACGCAATGTCCGGCATCCGGACGGTCGGGCAGAATCGGCGTCATGACGAGCCAGGACCGGTCCACCCCGCCCCAGCAGCAGTACGCGGAGCGCAGCTACCGCTCGCCCGCGGCCCTCGCGGGCGGCGCACTGCTCCTCCTGCTCGGAGCCTGGCTCGGCGGCGACGCGCTGCTGCGGGGCGCCCCGCACACCAAGCTCCTGGCGGTGTTCGCGCTGCTCCTCGGGGTGCCGCTGGTGGTTGCCTACACCCTGCGGCCGCTGGTCAGGGCGGGCGAGGAGCGGCTGACGGTGCGCAATCCGTTCCGTACGATCACGCTGCCGTGGGGCGCCGTGGAGACGCTGCGCGCGGCGTTCTCCACCGAGGCGGTCACCGACGCCGGCACGTACCAGCTGTGGGCCATCCCCGTCTCGCTGCGCCAGCGCAAGAAGGCCGGCCGGCAGGCGCGGCGCGGAGCCGTGTCCGGGCCCCGCTTCGGGCTGCACGCCGGTGCCGGCGATGCGGGCCCGGTGCCGCGCGCCATGGCCGACCAGGCCCTCGAAGAGCTCCGTGAGGTCAAGGAGCGCGCCGCGGCCCGCGCGGGCGCCCAGGGCGAGCCGGTGGTGCGCTGGGCCTACGAGATCATCTCGCCTGCCGTGGCGGGCGCGGTCGGGCTGGCCGTGTTGGCGGTGCTGTAGGCGTCGGGGCGTCGGGTACGTCACCGCCCGCGCCGCGCCGCCCCGCTTCTCGGATCCCTGCCCGTCGCCTTCTCAGATCCCTGCCGCCGCCGACACGTCCCGCTTGAGGGACGCCAGCGTCGCGGCAGCCTTCGACCGGGCCTCGGGCAGTGCCCCGGGCGAGGCCACCGGCACCACGACCTCCAGATAGCACTTGAGCTTGGGCTCGGTGCCGCTGGGCCGGACCACCACGCGGGCGGCCTCGATACCGGCCTGTGGCGACCCGGAGAGGTAGTAGCGCAGCCCGTCGGTCGGCGGCAGCGCCGGGGTGCCCCGGTTCAGGTCGTCGGCCCGGGTCACGGTCAGGCCCGCCAGCGCGGCCGGCGGCTGCGCGCGCAGGGTGCGCATGGCGTCGGCGATCAGCGACAGATCCTCGACCCGGACCGAGAGCTGGTCGGTGGCGTGCACCCCGAATTCCAGCGCGAGGTCGTCGAGCAGGTCGGTGAGGGTGCGCCCGGCCTGCTTGAGCTCCGCGGCCAGCTCGGTGATCAGCAGCGCGGCGGTGATGCCGTCCTTGTCGCGGACGCCCTCCGGGTCGACGCAGTAGCCGAGCGCCTCCTCGTAGGCGTAGCGCAGGCCGTCCACCCGCGCCAGCCACTTGAAGCCGGTCAGCGTCTCCTCGTACGGCAACGCAGAGGCGGCCGCGATACGGGACATCAGCTGGGAGGAGACGATGGTCGTCGCGAAGGTGCCGCAGGCGCGCTTGCTCACCAGATGGGCGGCGAGCAGTGCCCCGACCTCGTCGCCGCGCAGCATCCGCCAGCCGTCCGCCGTCCCGGGGTCGGGGACGGCGACGGCGCAGCGGTCCGCGTCGGGGTCGTTGGCGATCACGATGTCGACACCGGAAGCACCCTGGTCGCGGGCGGTGGCGAACGCGAGGTCCATCGCGCCCGGCTCCTCCGGGTTGGGGAAGGCGACGGTCGGGAAGTCCGGGTCCGGTTCGGCCTGTTCCGCGACGATCACCGGGGCCGGGAAGCCGGCCCGTGCGAAGGCGGCGACGAGGGTGTCCCGGCCGACCCCGTGCATCGGCGTGTAGACGATCTTCGTGTCCCGGGGGGAGCCGGGGGTCAGCACCGCGTCCGTACGCGCCAGATAGGCGTTCAGGACCGCCTCGTCGAGGGTTTCCCAGCCGGCCTCGGGGCGCGGCACACCGGCCAGCGGGCCGACCGCGGCGATCTCGGCGGCGATCTCGCCGTCGGCGGGCGGCACGATCTGCGAGCCGTCGCCCAGGTAGACCTTGTAGCCGTTGTCGCGCGGCGGGTTGTGACTGGCGGTGACCTCGACGCCGGCCACCGCGCCCAAATGCCGTATCGCGAAGGCCAGGACCGGGGTGGGCAGCGGGCGCGGCAGCACCGCGGCGCGCAGGCCCGCGCCGACCATCACGGCCGCCGTGTCGCGGGCGAAGTCGGCGCTCTTGTGGCGGGCGTCGTAGCCGACGACGACCAGCCCGGCCCCGTCGCCCTGCGCCTTGAGGTGGGCGGCGAGACCGGCCGCCGCCCGGATGACCACGGAGCGGTTCATCCGCATCGGGCCCGCGCCCAGCTCACCGCGCAGCCCGGCGGTGCCGAACTGGAGGGTGCCGGCGAACCGGGCGGCCAGCTCGGCCGCGATCCCGTCGTCGGCGGCGGCCTCGATGAGCTTGGACAGCTCCTCCCGGGTCTCCGGGTCGGGGTCCTCGGCCAGCCATGCCTGGGCCCGGTTGATCAGCTCCGCGGGATCGGTAGCCACGTGATGCTCCTGACGGTGAATACGGGTGGGGGCGCGCTGAGGACAGCTGCCGGGGAGGAGGCCTCTCGGCTCGTCACGCATACCCATGACGCGCGTACGGGCAGCCGCAGAACCGGCCAATACCACTGGATGGCAGCGCGCGGGGTACGGGCAGCGCGCGGGATACGGCGGCGCCGCGCGGCGGTGCGGTCCGGCGGCCGGCGGCGGGGCCGCCGTGGTGGTGCCGGCGGCGGGGCGGCCCGGCGGGTGTCGCGCACCCGCCGTGGCCGTCGTCCGCCGCCGTCCCGGTGTCGTGGCGCCGGGACGCCGGGACGCCGGGACGGCTCAGAGCTTGCCGAGCACCTGGGCGAGCAGGCTGCCCATCCGGGTCGCGGAGTCGCGGCCGGCCTGCAGGACCTCTTCGTGGTTGAGCGGCTCGCCCGTCATGCCGGCGGCGAGGTTCGTCACCAGCGACAGCCCGAGCACCTCGGCGCCGGCCTCGCGCGCCGCGATGGCCTCCAGGACCGTGGACATGCCGACCAGGTCGGCGCCCAGCGTCCGGATCATCTTGATCTCGGCCGGGGTCTCGTAGTGCGGGCCGGGGAACTGGGCGTAGACGCCCTCCTCCAGGCTCGGGTCCACCTCCTTGCACAGCGCGCGCAGCCGCGGCGAGTACAGGTCCGTCAGGTCGACGAAGTTCGCGCCGGCGATCGGGGAGGTGGCGGTCAGGTTGAGGTGGTCGCTGATGAGGACCGGCTGGCCGGGGCGCATGCCCTCGCGCAGGCCGCCGCACCCGTTGGTGAGCACGATGGTCTTGCAGCCGGCCGCCGCGGCGGTACGCACGCCGTGCGCGACCGCGGCGACACCGCGGCCCTCGTAGTAGTGGGTGCGGCCCAGGAAGACCAGCGCCCGCTTCTCGCCGACCCGGTACGAGCGGATCGTGCCGCCGTGTCCTGCGACGGCCGGCGGCGGGAAACCGGGCAGCTCGGTGACGGGGAATTCCTGCTCGGGCGCGCCCAGGGCCTCGGCGGCCGGCGCCCAGCCGGAGCCCATCACCAGGGCGACGTCATGGTTCTCGGCGCCGGTCAGCTCACGCAGACGGGCGGCGGCGTCGGCGGCGGCACCCTGCGGGTCGCGCGCGATGTCCGGGGTAACAGATGCGTTCACGCGGACGAGGGTAGCCGCTCATCCCCTACGCGCGTAGATGCCGCTGCTCACGGTACCGGATCGTTGTCTTGTGGCTTCTGCTGAATGTGTCGTCCCGGGCGCGGCGCGGCGGCCGTACGGCGGTGCGCCCGGCGCGGCACCCGCTACGGCGCGGCCGCCCGCGCACCCGGGCGGTGCGCCCGGCGCGGGCCGCCGCCGTCCGTCAGCAGGGCCGCTTGCGCAGCTCCATCACATAGTCGTGCGGTGCGCCCGCCGACTCCGCGGCATCCGCGATCTCGCCCAGGTAGCGGGCCGACGGCAAGCCGCCCTCATAGCCGTTGAGGACATAAATCCACGCCGTCTCGTCGCCGTCGAGGGTGTGCGCCCGCACCCGCATCCGGCGGTAGATCTCCAGGCCGACGCCCTCCCATCGGTCCATGGACTCCTCGTCCATGGGCGCGATGTCGTAGAGCGCGACGAAGAGCTGGGAGCCGGGGTCCTCGACGACCGTTGCCAGCGCGCCTTCCCAGCCCATCTGCTCGCCCCCGAAGGTGAGCCGCCAGCCGTCGAGCCAGCCGGTGCCGCGCAGCGGCGAGTGCGGTGCGCGGCGGGACATCAGCCGCGCGTCGAGGTTGCCGGCGTACGCGGCGTAGAGCGACATGGTTCCGAGGGTACGGGAGGTTGCCCGTCGGGCCGGTGGTACCGGCGGTTCGCACAAGAAGCCTGGCAGGGCGCACCCCGGTTGCCCGTAAGGGACAGGCGCACCCCGGTTGCCCGTGAGGGACACAGCCCGCCCCCGGGCGAGAGCGACGTACGGGCGTGCGGGACAATGGAGTACGTGACTCGGATCGTGATCATCGGTGGCGGACCCGGCGGATACGAAGCGGCCCTGGTGGCCGCCTCTCTCGGCGCGGAGGTGACCGTCGTCGACTGCGACGGTCTGGGCGGGGCGTCGGTGCTCACCGACTGCGTGCCGTCGAAGACTCTTATCGCCACGGCCGAGGTGATGACCACCTTCGATTCGTCGTACGACGAGCTCGGCATCATCGTCGAGGACGACACCCCGTACAACGAGCGGCCCGCCCGGGTCGTCGGCGTCGACCTCGGCAAGGTCAACCGGCGGGTCAAGCGGCTCGCGCTCGCCCAGTCGCATGACATCACCGCCTCCGTGACCCGGGCCGGCGGCCGGGTCATGCGTGGCCGCGGCCGGCTGGAGCCGGGCCAGGCGCCGGACGGCTCCCGCAAGGTGACGGTCACCGCCGCCGACGGCACGACCGAGGGCCTGATCGCGGACGCGGTGCTGATCGCCACCGGCGCGCACCCCCGCGAGATCCCGGATGCGCTCCCCGACGGTGAGCGGATCCTGAACTGGACGCAGGTCTACGACCTCGACGAGCTGCCCGAAGAGCTGATCGTGGTCGGCTCCGGTGTCACCGGTGCCGAGTTCGCCGGCGCCTACCAGGCGCTCGGCTCCCGCGTCACCCTCGTCTCCTCCCGTGACCGCGTGCTGCCGGGCGAGGACCCGGACGCGGCCGCCGTGCTGGAGGACGTCTTCCGCCGCCGCGGCATGAACGTCATGTCGCGCTCGCGGGCCCAGTCCGCCAAACGGGTCGGCGACCGCGTCGAGGTCACCCTCGCCGACGGCCGCACGATCTCCGGTACGCACTGCCTGATGGCGGTCGGCTCCATCCCCAACACCGAGGGCATCGGCCTGGAAGCGGCCGGCGTCAAGCTCAAGGACTCCGGGCACGTGTGGACCGACAAGGTCTCCCGCACCAGCGCCCCGGGCGTGTACGCGGCGGGCGACTGCACCGGTGTCTTCGCGCTGGCGTCCGTCGCCGCGATGCAGGGCCGGATCGCGATGTACCACTTCCTCGGCGACTCGGTCACGCCGCTGAACCTCAAGACGGTCTCCGCGAACGTCTTCACCGACCCGGAGATCGCCACCGTCGGCTACTCCCAGGCCGACGTCGACAGCGGCCGGATCGACGCCCTGGTCGTGAAGCTCCCGCTGCTGCGCAACCCGCGCGCCAAGATGCAGGGCATCCGCGACGGCTTCGTGAAGCTGCTCTGCCGCCCCGGCACCGGCATCGTCGTCGGCGGTGTGGTCGTCTCCCCGCGCGCCAGCGAGCTGATCCACCCCCTCTCGATCGCGGTCGACAACAACCTGACCGTCGAGCAGATCGCCAACACCTTCACGGTCTACCCGTCGCTGTCCGGTTCGATCGCCGAGGTCGCCCGCCAGCTGCACATCCGGAAGACGGCCGGCGAGTAGCCGGCCAGGAGGCCATCAACGCACGGCACCGGCCGGTCGATTGGAACCTTTGTGCCACCGGTGAGCATTTGGGATGAAACGTCCCTGAAGCGACGGGTGGCCGGTCCGCCCCGGCCGGCCGCCGCCGCAGAGGCCGTGCAGGGCGGCTGACCAGGCGGCAAGCAGGTCACGCCGCGCGGCAGTTCGACATCCGCACGACATATGCATACCGCATACCACGTCACGCTCCGCGGTGTGAACAACTTCCGTTAATTGGTGCAACCTGCTGAAAACAGACGGTCGTTGGCGTTACTGTCAGTTTCGTGTTCGCTGCAGAACGTCGCCAATTGATCCTTGAAATGGTGCGCGCCAATGGAGCCGTATCGCTCCGGGAGCTCGCCCGCGTCGTCCAGACCTCCGAAGTAACCGTACGACGGGACGTGCGGGCGCTGGAGGCAGAAGGGCTGCTCGACCGCCGCCACGGCGGTGCGGTCCTGCCGGGAGGCTTTACTCGCGAATCCGGATTCCCACAGAAATCCCATCTAGCGACCGCGGAGAAAACGGCCATTGCCGATCTCGCGGCCGGCTTCGTCGAAGAGGGTGAGGCCATTGTCGTCGGTGCGGGAACGACCACCCAGGAGCTGGCCCGCCGGCTCGCCCGGGTCCCCGGCCTGACCGTCGTCACCAATTCCCTGCTGGTCGCCCAGGCGTTGGCCCATGCCAACCGCGTCGAGGTCGTGATGACCGGCGGCACCCTGCGCGGCTCCAACTATGCGCTGGTCGGCAGCGGTGCCGAGCAGTCCCTCCAGGGCCTGCGGGTGTCCCGTGCCTTCCTGTCGGGCAGTGGTCTGACCGCCGAGCGCGGGCTGTCCACCTCCAACATGCTCGCCGCCAGCGTCGACCGGGCGCTGGTACAGGCGGCGGGGGAGGTGGTGGTGCTCGCCGACCACACCAAGCTCGGTTCCGACACGATGTTCCAGACCGTGCCGACGGATGTGATCACGCGGCTCGTCACGGACGAGCCGCCGGGCCATGACGACCGCGCCGCCACGGAGCTGCAGGCGCTGGCCGACCAGGGCGTGCAGATCGCCGTCGCCGGCGGCCCGGGTGCGGGCCGCGGACCGGGACAGCCCGGGATGGACGGCGCGGGGGAGCGCAGAGGCCCCCGGCGGGACGTCCCGCTGCCGGGTCAGCGGCGCAGCCATGCGCCGGGCGGCGGGGGCGGCGGACCACAGCTCCGCTCGGCCGCCTCCCTGTCCGAGGCCTCGGGCGGCCGGGTCGCCGATCTGGCGCCGCGCCGCCGCTGAGCGCAGGAGCCGGTGGCGCGTCCGACGGGCGCGCCACCCCGGCCCCGGGTGCCGGGGCCGCCCGGCGGTGCTCCGTGGCGTCCGTCAGGAGCGCCGCCGGGCCTCCCTCAGCCGCCGGGCCTCCCTCAGCGGTGCCGCTCGCCCTTCAGCCCGCTCAGGGTGAGCGTCAGCAGCCGGTCGGCGAGCTGGGGGTCGTCCGGGGATTCCTCGACGGCCAGCGCGATGCCGTTGGTCAGCTGCATCAGATCGCTGATGCTCACATCGGGGCGTACGGCTCCGGCCTGCTGGGCACGGGACAGCAGCGCGCCGCCGGCCTCCCGCATCGGCACGCTGCACCGCGCCATCCCTGAGCTGTCGTCCGCCGACGCCGTCATCAGCGCGCGCGACAGCCCGCGGTAGGTGCTGGCGTGAGTGATGATCGCGCGCAGCCATTCGACCAGCGCGGCGCACGGCTGCGGCGCGTCGGCGAGCTCCCTGGCGTGCGCCAGCAGGGCGTCCACCTCGCCCTGGAAGACCGCGCCCATCAGGGCGGTCCGGTTGGGGAAGTGCCGGTAGAGGGTGCCGATGCCGACGCCGGCCCGGCGCGCGATGTCTTCCAGTGACGTGTCCGTGCCGTGCTCGGTGAAGGCTGTACGGGCCTCGGTCAGCAGCCGCTCGTAATTGCGGCGCGCATCGGCCCGCATGGGGCGCACCTCCTGCGGCCGCGCCGGTGCGGACGCCACCGGCCCCTGCGTCGTCTGCCGCTGCCCTGCCGTCTCGGTCGCCATCGCCGTCCTCCCTCGACCCGGCCGGTTGCGGCCCGGTGGCTCCAGGATGCCATTGCGCCCGAGGGCGGTGTTCCGGTGCCGGGCGGACGGGGCACCAAAGTGGCTCTCCGGGTGTCCGTGAACCGTCCCGCCGGCCCGGTCGGTGGCCGTCCGGCGGACCGGGCGTGAAGTCCCGGCATACCTCGGTGGTCGCGCGGCCGAACACCTCGGCGGTGCGGCAACGCCGGGTCGTGCGGAGACATCAAACCAGGCGCAAGGAGGTCTTCCGGGGTCTTCCGGAGACAAGGGAATACGTCGTGACGGACCGCCGGGGGAGCGGAGCGCGGCGGGGAACACCTGGGGAAGAGTCATGGGACTGACCAGCCGACCGCTGTTCTACGCCCTGGCCGCGCTCGCCGTGGTCTGTGTGGGGCTCACGCTCTGGCTGTGGCCGCGGTTCGCCGGGCGCGGGCCGCGGGCGCTGCTGGGACGGCTCGGCTCGATCGCGGCGACCCAGCTGACGATCGTGGCGGCGCTCGGTCTTGCGGTGAACGCCAATTTCCAGTTCTACGGCTCCTGGCACGAGCTGCTCGGGCTGTACGACGACGCCCCGGCCGCCGTCGGCAAATGGGGTGACGGGGGGACGGCCGGGCCCGCCGGCGACCCGTCGAAGGGCCTGGTGCAGCCGTCGGGGGCGGACGGCCTGGACAAGGTGCACGGTCTGCCGAAGGGCGCACCGTCGATGGCGGGCAAGGTCGAGTCCGTACGGATCGTCGGCAAGCGGACCCGGGCCGTGGACCCGGCGTACGTCTATCTGCCGCCGCAGTACTTCCAGCCCCAGTACGCGCGCCAGCGGTTCCCCGTCGTCGTCGCGCTCAGCGGCTACCCGGGCGGCACCTTCCTGCTGGGCCAGCATCTGCGGCTGCCGCAGACCGCCGCGCAGCTGATCCGGGAAGGCCGGATGCAGCCGACCGTCATTGTGATGCTGCGGCCGACCATCGCGCCGCCGCGCGACACCCAGTGCGTCGACGTGCCAGGCGGCCCGCAGGCCGAGACCTTCTTCGCCCGCGATGTGCCGGACGCGCTCAAGTCCCATTACCGGGTCGGCCACGACCCCGGCGGCTGGGGTGTGATGGGCTACTCCTCGGGCGGCAGCTGCGCCCTCCAGCTCGCCATGCGGCACGACCGTACCTACACCTCGGCGGCCGCCCTCTCGCCCGACTACAAGGTCAGCAACGACCCCACGACCGGCAACCTCTTCGGCGACGGCCGGGACCGGGGACGCCGCCGCCAGGAACACGACCTGATGTGGCGGCTGCGGCATCTGCCCGCTCCGCAGGTGAACGTCCTGGTGGGCACGAGCCGTACCGGCGAGAAGAACTACCCCGCCGCACGGGCCTTCCTCGGTGCCGTCAGGCCGCCGATGAAGGCGGACTCGATCGTCCTGGGCCACGGCAGCCACAACTTCGACACCTGGCGGCGCGAACTGCCCGCCGCGCTCCAGTGGATGAGCAGGTCGCTGAGCTTCCCGGAGGACGTGGTGGGGAACTCCTAGCGGCCCGGCCGCGCAGGAACGGACGAGGGGCTCCCGGCGGCTGGTGCCGGGAGCCCCTCGTGCGTCTGCGGGATGCCGTCGCGTCAGTCCTTGATCTCGCAGATCACGGCGCCGGACGTGAGGGCGGCGCCGACCTCGGCGGTCAGGCCCTTGACGGTGCCGGAGCGGTGCGCGTTGAGCGGCTGCTCCATCTTCATGGCCTCCAGGACGACGACCAGCTCGCCCTCGGTGACCTGCTGGCCCTCTTCGACGGCCACCTTGACGATGGTGCCCTGCATCGGGGAGGCCAGCGCGTCGCCGGAGGCGGCGCTGGACGACTTCTTGGCGGCCTTGCGCTTGGGCTTGGCACCGCCGACGACCGCGGCCCGCGCCAGCGGCATGCCCAGAGAGGACGGCAGCGAGACCTCCAGGCGCTTGCCGCCGACCTCGACCACGACCGTCTCGCGGGTGTCGGCCTCGGCCTCGTCCGCGCCCGGCGCGGCGAACGGCGGGATCTCGTTGACGAACTCGGTCTCGATCCAGCGGGTGTGGACCGTGAACGGGTCCGCGGAGCCGGTGAGTTCGGGGGTGAACGCCGGGTCCGTGACGACCGCGCGGTGGAAGGGGATGGCGGTGGCCATGCCCTCGACGGTGAACTCGCCCAGCGCACGGGCGGCGCGCTGCAGGGCCTGCGCACGGGTGGCGCCGGTGACGACCAGCTTGGCCAGCAGCGAGTCCCAGGCCGGGCCGATGACCGAACCGGACTCCACGCCCGCGTCCAGCCGCACGCCCGGACCGGACGGTGCGGTGAAGGTGGTGACGGTGCCGGGGGCCGGGAGGAAGCCCCGGCCCGGGTCCTCGCCGTTGATCCGGAACTCGAAGGAGTGGCCGCGGACCGCCGGGTCGTCGTAGCCGAGCTCCTCGCCGTCGGCGATCCGGAACATCTCACGGACCAGGTCGAGGCCGGTGACCTCTTCGGTGACCGGGTGTTCGACCTGGAGGCGGGTGTTGACCTCCAGGAAGGAGATGGTGCCGTCCTGGCCGACGAGGAATTCGCAGGTGCCGGCGCCCTCGTAGCCGGCCTCCTTGAGGATGGCCTTGGACGCGCGGTACAGCTCCGCGTTCTGCTTCTTCGTCAGGAACGGGGCCGGGGCCTCCTCCACCAGCTTCTGGTGGCGGCGCTGCAGCGAGCAGTCCCGGGTCGAGACCACGACCACGTTGCCGTGCTTGTCGGCCAGGCACTGGGTCTCGACGTGCCGCGGGCGGTCCAGGTACCGCTCGACGAAGCACTCGCCGCGGCCGAACGCGGCGACCGCCTCGCGCACCGCGGAGTCATACAGCTCCGGGACCTCTTCGAGGGTCCGGGCCACCTTCAGGCCGCGGCCGCCGCCGCCGAAGGCCGCCTTGATCGCGATCGGCAGGCCGTGCTCCTTCGCGAAGGCCACGACCTCGTCCGAGCCGGACACCGGGTCGGGCGTGCCGGCGACCAGCGGCGCACCGGCCCGCTGGGCGATGTGCCGGGCGGCGACCTTGTCGCCGAGGTCACGGATGGCCTGCGGGGGCGGCCCGATCCACGTCAGCCCCGCGTCCAGGACGGCCTGCGCGAACTCGGCGTTCTCCGACAGGAAGCCGTATCCCGGGTGGATGGCGTCCGCACCCGAATCGGCGGCGGCAGCCAGGACCTTGGCGATGTCCAGGTAACTGGTGGCAGGAGTGTCACCGCCCAAGGCGTACGCCTCGTCTGCCGCGCGTACGTGCAGTGCGTCCCGGTCGGGGTCGGCGTAGACGGCTACGCTTGCGATCCCCGCGTCCCGGCATGCACGGGCAACGCGAACAGCGATTTCGCCACGGTTGGCGATGAGCACCTTGCGCACGATGGGTCCTTCCTTGGCGCTTCGCCGTAACAAATGGATGCGGCGATTTTAGGGACTGGCGACACCGCGTGCCGACCCGTTCCCTGGGGTGAGCTTGCCCACACGGAGTGTGCTCGGGGCGCCAGTGAGGAACCTAAGTCCCCTGGTATCCCAGGGTAGGCCCGGATTCCTGGGCTCCGGCTCACGTCCCGGTGTGGCTTAGGTCTCGAACTTTGGACGTCCAGCGGATCGTCAATTCTTTGTGGAGTCCCTACGAATGGGCGAAGGAAACTTTGCGGGCGGCTCCGTCCGTCGGCGTGCCGCCACCCTCCCGCGCGCAGCCGTCACCACCCACCCGCGTACAACCCTTGCCCAGCTTTTACCTTCCGCCGAGCTCTTCCCGAGCAGGGGGGACTCCCCTGTAGCGTGCGCGATGTCCTGTACCCCGCGGTAACAGGGGCATCAGCGGCATCAGGCGTCCGCAGGACGCACCGGGCTCGGCAAACGCGGAAGTGGGTGGACGGGGTGGTGGCACGACGGCCGGTGGCGTTGGCCGCGGCGGTGGTACTGGTCCTGGAAGCGTTCGGGATCGTGCTGCTCAACTGGATTCTGAGCATTGTCGTGGACCGGCAGCAGATGTCCCTGGCCGGGCTGCAGCCGCGCGCGATGTCCACCGGCTCCTGGGTCGCCGGCGGCGTCTTCGGCCTCTCTCTGCTGTTCTGCGCCGGCGTCCTGCTCCGCAGCGCCCTGTGTGACCGCGCCCCCGCCGGCTTCCCCCGTATCGCCCTCATCGGCTGTGCGGTGGTGCACGGCGTCCTGGGCGCCTTCGCCGTCGGCCTGGTCGGCTGGGTCGCCTTTCTCGCGATGACGGTCGTGCTGGGGCTGCTGGTGCTGACCCTGGTGGCGTACGGGGAGGGCCGTCCGGGCGAGGCGCACGGGAGCAGCCAGGACACCCCGGACACCTCGAACTCTCCGGACTCCCTGAACGGAGCACCGCCCGCGGCTCCCACGTCCGCCTGACCCACCCGTGGCCCGCGCGGCGGTCCGGCCCGAACTCCCCCTGCCCCGGGCCGGACCCGCACCTGCCCGGGGCACCCGGCGGACCGGCGGGCCTCAGCCCTCCGCGGCCTTCTTCACCGGCGCGTGCTCCCGCAGTACGTCCATGAAGGCGCGCATCCACTCCGGCTGGTCGTTCCAGGCGCGGGCGGAGACGACCTTGCCGTCCACGACCGCCGGGCCGTCGACGAAGATCCCGCCGCCCATCGCCACATCGGGGGCGCAGGCCGGGTAGGCGGCGGTACGGCGGCCCTTGAGCACACCGAGGGGGGCCAGGGTGATGGCCGCATGGCAGATGTGTGCGACGGGCTTGTCGGTGTCGAAGAAGTGGGTGACGACGCGGCGGTAGTCGGAGTCGTTGCGCAGATACTCCGGTGCCCGGCCGCCCGGGAGCACCAGCGCGGCGTACTCCGCCGGATCGACCTCGGACAGTGCGAGGTCGGACGGCCAGGAGTGGCCCTCGCGCTCGACGTAGGTGTCGAAGTCGTCGACGAAGTCGTGCACCACGAACCGCAGTTTCTTCCGCGACGGGGCCGCGACCTGCGTCTCGTACCCCTCCTCCAGCATCCGCTGGTAGGAGTAGAAGAACTCCAGGTCCTCGGTGGCGTCACCGGCAATGATCAGGATCTTGGGCATGGTGCGGACTCCTCACGGTGGCATGCGGCCGGACCGGCCCGGCCGACCGGACCCATCCGGCCGGCCGGGCCGTATCGGATCCATCGGTTCCCCGCTCGGTGACGTCGAATGCGTCGTCCACCGCCACCTTTCCGGCCCGCCGGCGCGGAGAACGCCGCCTCGAACGCCCGTCCGCGACCCGGGCATCCGCGCGCCACTGCCGGGTACCGCCGGTGGTCACGCCGCGATGCCGGCCGCCTGGCGCCGTACGACATGGCCCTGCACCCCGTAGGTCACCGCCAGATAGAGGTCGAGCGTGGAGAAGCCCAGCAGTCCGGCCGTGGTCGTGCGATCGATCCACTTCTCCATCCCCCGGTACGCCGAGGACGGCCTGTGCCACGACCGGCGCCGTGGTGCGCACCGGCCGGGTACGCAACTGACGCCGGATGATCAGCGCCACGATCAGGGTGCCGACGACCGGCCCGGATATCCCGCTCACGCACGTTCCCCCGTACGGACAGTCCGTTGAAGCTCAGGTCCACAGATCCGTGATCGCCACGTCCAGGCCGGCCAGCAGCCGGCGCAGCAGCGGCAGGGAGAGGCCGATGACATTGCCGGGGTCGCCGTCGATGCCGTCGATGAAGGGCGCGGAGCGGCCGTCGAGGGTGAAGGCGCCCGCGACGAACAGCGGTTCGCCGCTTTCCACATAGGCGGCGATCTCGTCGTCGCTGGGCTCGCCGAAGCGGACCGTGGTCGAGGCGGTGGCGGAGACCTGGCGGCCGTCCGCCGTCGTGTCGATGACACAGTGGCCGGTCCGCAGGATGCCGGCGCGGCCGCGCATGGACTTCCAGCGGGCGGTGGCGTCCTCGGCGTCCGCGGGCTTGCCGAGCGCCCGCCCGTCCAGCTCCAGGACCGAGTCGCAGCCGACCACCAGCGCGCCGGCGGACTCCGGGCGGGCGGCGACGGCGGTGGCCTTCGCCTCGGCCAGTACGCGGGCCAGTTCGCCGGGTGTGGCGGCGGTGAGCGCGTCCTCGTCGACGCCGCTGACGACGACCTCGGGCGCCAGGCCGGCCTGGCGCAGCAGGGCCAGCCTGGCGGGGGACTGGGAAGCGAGGACGAGACGGCGGGGGCGGGGCTCTTCGGTCATGCCCGCCATCGTACGGAGCCCGGAGCCCGGGGCCGCGGGGGTGCCCGGACTACTTCTTGAGCACGGCCTCCATCACGGACTTCGCGATCGGGCCGCCCAGCTTGCCGCCGGCGATCTCCGAGCGGGGAATGTCCATGTTCTTGGGGTCGACGAAGACGGCGACCGCGACCGGGGAGCTGCCGTCGCTCTGCTTGGCGTAGGAGACGAACCAGGCGTAGGGCCGCTCGTCGTTGACGTTCGCGCCGTGCTGGGCGGTGCCGGTCTTGCCGCCGACCGTCACACCGTCGATCTTGGCCTTCGAGGCGGTGCCGTCGCTGACCGTGTACTCCATCATCTCCTGCACCTTCTTCGCGGTGTCCGGGGAGACGGCCTGGGACAGCATCTTCGGCTCGATCTTCTCGATCGTCGACAGATCGGGGCCGCGCAGCTCGTCGACGAGGTGCGGCATCATCACCTTGCCGTCATTGGCGAGGCCGGCGGCGACCATCGCCATCTGCATCGGTGTGCTGGTGAGGCTGCCCTGGCCCATGCCGGTCAGCGCGGTCTGCGGCTTGTCGAGCTGCTGGGGGTAGAGGCTCTTGCTGGCCAGCAGGTCCCCGAGGTCCTTGTCGTAGATGTCGGAGTTGAAGCCGAACTTCTCCGCGGTCTTGCGCATCTTGTCCCTGCCGACCTTCAGCGCGGTGTCGAGGAAGACGTTGTTGCACGACCACTGCATGCCGGTCTTCAGCGAGGCCTTGTCGCAGGGCGCGCCCGCAACATCGTTGCCGATCTTCGTCGTGCTCTGCGGCAGCTGGTACGGGGCGGCTGCGCCGGACGGGGCGTTGATGTCGGAGACCACACCGTTCTCCAGGGCGGCCGCCGCGGTGAGGATCTTGAAGGTGGAGCCGGGCGCATAGGTTTCGCGCAGCGCCCGGTTGCTCAGCGGCTTGTCCTTGTCATGGTCCAGCGCCGTGAACTTCGAGGCGTCGGCGTTGGAGATGCCGGCGAAGACCGACGGATCGTAGGAGGGGGTGGAGGCGAGTGCGAGGACGCGGCCGTTGCGCGGGTCGAGGGCGACCACCGCGCCCTTGGCGTTGAGGTCGGTCAGCCCCTTGTACGCGGCCTTCTGTGCATTGGGGTCGATGGTGGTGAGGACATCGGCGCCGCGCGGCTTCTCGCCGGTCAGGATGGCCTTGGCGCGCTTGAGGGCGAGCCGGTCGTCCTTGCCGCTGAGCGCCTTGTTGTAGATGCCTTCGAGGAAGGACGTGCCCAGGGCCTGCGAGGCGAATCCGGTGACGGGGGCGTACATCGGGCCGTCCTTGTACGTCCGCTTGTACTTGAAGTCGCCGGAGGTCGCCACCGAGCCGGTGATCGGCTTGCCGGCGACGATGATGTTGCCGCGCGGGTAGGAGAACGCCTCGATCTTGACGCGCCGGTTGTTCGGGTCGTTGGCGAGTGCGTCGCCCTGGACGAACTGGACCCAGGTGGCGCGGGCCAGCAGGGCCAGCACCAGCACCCCGCAGAAGACGGCTATATGCCTCAGCGGCCTGTTCATCGCTCCCCCACTCCCGGTCGGGCCCGTCGGGCCCCGGGCGGTCGCACGCCCGAATTGCTCTGTCGAGAGAGAAAGAGGTGATTTCAGCGCTGATGGTTGCGGGAGGGACGTGTGAGGGTTACCTCCCCTGGACGGGAACGGCTACCTCCCCGGGAGCAGAATCATCAGCGCCACCGCGACCACGGCCAGCACGATGCCCATTCTGCGGAGCTTGGCCTGCACGTCGCGCAGCTCCTCAGGAGGTTCATCGGGCGGATCTGACCACAGCATGTACCGATCGTGGGCCCGATACGCCCGTGGCGCCTGAGTACGCGTACTCAGGCGCCACGGTGCACAGGACTAGTCAGTGCATTATGCACCGACCTGACGGCCGGTCACGGCACGAGGCGGCCGGTCAATGCGGCCAGTAACTCGTACGCCAGGCCCGCGGGCCCGGGTGCGGCATACGCGCCCGCGCCGGAACCGTGGACGCGGGGTCCGACCACTCGGTGCCGCGATCCGGTCCGCCGGGCGCGACGGCAGCGGCAGCCGCCGCGCGGACCTGCACCACCGCCAGTGCGGCGGCCAGCTCCTCGGGTGTGGGATTGCCCCGTACGACCTTGATCATGGAGAACGGCTCCCTTCGCCGGTTCCGCTGGTTGTGCCGGTCAGAGCGGGATGTTGCCGTGCTTCTTCGGCGGCAGCGCCTCGCGCTTGTTGCGCAGCGTGCGCAGCCCGCGGACGATGTGCCGGCGCGTCTCGGACGGCATGATCACCGCGTCGACATAGCCGCGCTCGGCCGCGACATACGGGTTGAGCAGGGCGTTCTCGTACTCCTGGATCAGCTCCTGGCGCCGCTCGTCCTGTGCGGCCGGGTCCTCGATCGCGGCCAGCGTACGGCGGTGCAGGATGTTGACCGCGCCCTGCGCGCCCATGACGGCGATCTGCGCGGTCGGCCAGGCCAGGTTGAGGTCGGCACCCAGGTGCTTGGAACCCATGACGTCATAGGCGCCACCGAACGCCTTACGCGTGATGACCGTGATCAGCGGGACGGTCGCCTCCGCGTACGCGTAGATCAGCTTGGCGCCGCGCCGGATGATCCCGTCGTACTCCTGGTCCGTCCCCGGCAGGAACCCCGGCACATCCACGAAGGTGATCACCGGGACGTTGTACGCGTCGCAGGTCCGCACGAACCGCGCGGCCTTCTCGCTCGCCTTGATGTCCAGGCAGCCCGCGAACTGCATCGGCTGGTTGGCGACGATGCCCACCGAATGGCCCTCGACCCGTCCGAAGCCGGTCAGGATGTTTGGTGCGAACAGCGCCTGCGTCTCCAGGAATTCGTGGTCATCCAGGACGTGTTCGATCGCGACATGCATGTCGTACGGCTGGTTGGCCGAATCCGGGATCAGGACATCCAGCTCGCGGTCGGTGTCCGAGGTCTCCAGATCCGCCTCTTCCGGGAAGGCCGGCGGCTCGGAGAGGTTGTTGGACGGCAGGTAGGACAGCAGTCCCTTGACGTAATCGATCGCGTCCTTCTCGTCACCCGCCATGTGGTGCGCCACGCCCGAGGTGGTGTTGTGCGTCCGCGCGCCGCCCAGCTCCTCGAACCCGACGTCCTCACCCGTCACCGTCTTGATGACATCGGGACCGGTGATGAACATGTGCGAGGTCTGGTCGACCATGACCGTGAAGTCGGTGATGGCCGGCGAATACACCGCGCCGCCCGCACACGGGCCGACGATCAGCGAAATCTGCGGCACCACACCCGACGCATGCACATTGCGCCGGAAGATCTCCGCGAACAGACCGAGGGCGGCCACGCCCTCCTGGATCCGGGCCCCGCCGCCGTCGTTGATCCCGACGACCGGGCACCCGTTCTTGAGCGCGAAGTCCATCACCTTGACGATCTTCTCGCCGTAGACCTCGCCCAGCGACCCGCCGAAGATCGTGAAGTCCTGCGAGTAGACACAGACCGGCCGCCCGTCGACGGTGCCGTAACCGGTGACGACACCGTCCCCGTACGGACGGTTCTTCTCGATTCCGAAGTTGGTCGACCGGTGCCGCGCGAACTCGTCCAGTTCGACGAACGAGCCCTCGTCCAGCAGCAGATCGATGCGCTCCCGCGCCGTCAGCTTCCCCTTCGCATGCTGCTTTTCCACTGCACGGGCGGAACCGGCATGCGTGGCTTCTTCGACCCGCCGCTGCAGGTCCGCCAGTTTGCCCGCGGTGGTGTGGATGTTTGCTTCCGGCTCGGACATCGGGATGCGGCTCCTGCTCGTCCTGGACTGGTGCTCGTACTGAGGGTGGTACGGGTTTGGCTACCGATCCGTAGCGTATCGGCGGGACTGCTCAGCGGCACTGCGTCGTTGACCACACCTAGGCTGGTCCCATGACGCCTCAACCACCGGAAAACCGGGACAAAGATGCCGGTCGCTGGAGCGATCTGGGCCGCCCCCCGCTGAACGCCACGGCACTGCGCCGTGCTCTGCTGCGCCCCGGCTCGCTGTGGACCGCCCTGGACGTCGTCGGCGCCACCGGCTCCACCAACACCGACCTGGCGGCCCGCGCGGCCGAAGGGGAGACCGAGGGCGCCGTCCTGGTGGCCGAGGAACAGTCCGCCGGCCGCGGCCGCCTCGACCGCACCTGGTCGGCGCCCCCGCGCTCCGGCCTCTTCTTCTCCGTCTACCTCACCCCCCGGGTCCCCGTGGAGCGCTGGGGCTGGCTCCCGCTGCTCGCCGGAGTCGCCACGGCCACCGCCCTGTCCCAGACGGCCGGCGTCGACACGGCCCTCAAGTGGCCCAACGACCTGCTGGTGACTTCCGACGACTCCGACGCGCTCCGGCCCGGGGGGACCCTCACGGAACGCAAGGTGGGCGGCATCCTCGCCGAACGCGCCGGCCCCGGCGTCGTCCTCGGCATCGGCCTCAACGTCTCCCTCACCGCCGCCGAACTCCCCGTGCCCACCGCCGGCTCCCTGGCCCTGGCAGGCGCCCGCACCACCGACCGCGACCCGCTGCTGCGCGCCGTACTCCGCTCGCTGGAGCACTGGTACGGCGAGTGGCAGTCCGCCGACGGCGACCCCGCCACCAGCCGCCTCCAGGAGACCTACGCCGCAGGCTGCGCCACCCTGGGCCGCTCCGTACGCGCCGAACTCCCCGGCGACACCCGGATCACCGGGGAGGCGGTGGCCATCGACGCCGACGGCCGCCTGGTCCTGGCCACCGCCAACGGCGTACAGCAGCCCGTAGGCGCCGGGGACATCGTCCACCTGCGCCCCGCGACGGACACCTGACCCGAGCCGACGCACCAACGGGGAGCCGCCCGGTTCGGGGGGACAGGCGCGCGGTGGTGGTCATGGCGGGGCCGGTATGACACCGGTATCCGTGGCGGTGACCGGTATGACGGGACGGGCGTCCGGGACGGGGGCCGGACGCCGGCCGATATCTGTGACGGTGACCGGCGTGGCGGGAGGAAAGCCCGGGTCGGGGCCGGGCCGGGTCGGGGGCCGGAGGGCCGGAGGGCTGCCGGATCCGTGACGGTAACCCGTGTGGCGGGAGGGGGCCCGGGGCGGGGCCGGAGGGCCGCCGGATCCGTGACAGCAATCCGTATGGCGGGAGGGGGCCCGGGGCGGGGGTCGGAGGGCCGGAGGGCTGCCGATATCTGTGACGGCAACCCGTATGGCGGGACGGCCGCCAACGTCGGAGGCCGGAGGGGATGTCCCGTGCCCCGCCCGCAGGACCGGAGCGAACAACGGGGTGCCCATTCCACGTACCAGGGCCGCCCGCGCCGAGGACGGGGTACGGGGCGTCCCCTCCGGCCCCCCACCCACGACGCTTACGCGCGACGCCCGGCCGCCACCGGCCGACGGCAGAGGCACTCGGCCCAGCCACACCCAAGGGCGGCGGCGCCCACGGACAACCGGACCGGACCACCCACGGCACCACGACGAACGCCCGGACCAGGGCACCTGCGCCTCCCACCCTGCCCCACCTCACCCACCCCACCCGCCGCGCCGACACCCCCCACCACTTCCGTGGTCGGAGCCGACATGTGAGAGTGAGCCAGAGCACACCTGCCGTATCGTTGAGGCGGTCCGCCAGGGAGTGGGCCACCGGCGAGCAGTGATCGGAAGGGCAGTGCGCAGGGATCGGACAGGGAGCGGCCGGTGACCGCCGACGACTCGGGCGCCGCCCCGCGCGACATGAACACCGAGGACGACGCCGTGCGCGACGTCCCCGTCGACGACCCTTCAGAGGCCGCGGAGGGGGGCGCCACCACCAGCGGCGGCGGCACGACCAGCGCCGATGCCGACAACCGCGGCACCACCCACGGCGGCAACGAGGCCGACAACAAGGCCGACGCCACCGCCGAGGCAGGCGCAGACGCCGACGCAGACGCAGACGCCGACAACGGCGACGAGAACAACATCGCCGTCCGCCTCGAACAACTCATCCTCGGCGCCGACCGCCGCTACACGCCCTTCCAGGCGGCCCGCGGCGCCGGCGTCTCCATGGACCTTGCGGCCCGCTTCTGGCGGGCCATGGGCTTCGCCGACATCGGCCAGGTCAAGGCCCTCACCGAGGCCGATGTGCTGGCCCTGCGCCGACTCTCCGGTCTCGTCGAGGCCGGCCTGCTGAGCGAGGCCATGGCCATCCAGGTCGCCCGCTCCACCGGCCAGACCACCGCCCGTCTGGTCGACTGGCAGATCGACTCCTTCCTGGAGGGTCTCACCGAGCCCCAGGACTCCGGCCTGACCCGTACGGAGATCACCTACCCGCTGGTCGAGCTGCTGCTCCCCGAGCTGGAGGAGTTCCTCGTCTACGTCTGGCGGCGCCAGCTCGCCGCCGCCACCGGCCGGGTCGTCCGGGCCCAGGATGACGCCGAGATGGTCGACCGCCGGCTCGCCGTCGGCTTCGCCGACCTGGTCGGCTTCACCCGGCTGACCCGCCGCCTGGAGGAGGAGGAACTCGGCGAACTGGTGGAGGCGTTCGAGACCACCTGCTCCGACCTGGTGGCCGCGCACGGTGGCCGGCTCATCAAGACCCTCGGCGACGAGGTCCTCTTCTCCGCCGACGACGCCGGTATCGCCGCCGAGATCGGGCTGCGGCTGATCGAGACCATGACCAATGACGAGACGATGCCGGAGCTGCGGGTCGGTATCGCCTTCGGCACGGTCACGACCCGCATGGGTGATGTCTTCGGTACGACCGTGAACCTCGCCAGCCGCCTCACCTCGATAGCGCCGAAGGACACCGTGCTGGTGGACGAGGCGTTCGCCGAGGAGCTGGGCCGTATCGGGGACGCGCCGGTCTCCGAGGCGGAGGCCGCCGCCGCGGAAAAGGCGGCCGAGGAGGGCACCGGCGCCCCGCCGCCGTCGTACCGCTTCGCGCTCCAGCCGATGTGGCAGCGACCGGTGCGAGGCCTGGGCGTGGTCGAGCCATGGCTGCTGAGCCGCCGCGGCGGGCAGGGCACGAACGGCTGAGCCGCCCGCGGACCGGCCGGGTCGCCCTACACCAACGCACACCCCACGGAACGTCCCCGGACCGACCCCCTGGTCCGCGGAACGTCCCCGGAACCGAGCCCCTGGTCCGCGTCCGCGGCCCGGCCCGCCGCCGAGCCACCGCCCCATCCCTGTCCCCCGGACCGCCCACCTGGCATGATCCCCACGTCAGGTCAACGCCCGTTAACTGGGAGGGTTGCATGGAACGGCAGGGGCAACGGCAGCGGCAGCAATTCGGCGCGGACGGCTGGGTCGCCGTCGAGCGCCACGGCTTCGTGGCGGAGCTGGTCATGGACCGCCCGAAGGCCATGAACGCCGTCTCGACGGCCATGGCCGACAGTCTGGCGCAGGCCTGCGCCGAGCTGTCCGCGGACCGCTCCGTACGCGTGGTGGTCCTCAGCTCCACACACGAGCGGGCGTTCTGCGTGGGCGCCGACCTCAAGGAGCGCAACTCCTTCACGGACGCGGACCTGATGCGTCAGCGCCCGCACACCCGCGCCGCGTACACCGGCGTGCTGGAGCTGCCGATGCCCACCATCGCCGCGGTGCACGGCTTTGCGCTCGGCGGTGGCTTCGAGCTGGCGTTGGCCTGCGATCTGATCGTCGCGGACGGTACGGCGGAGGTCGGCCTGCCGGAGGTGTCGGTGGGCGTCATCCCCGGCGGCGGGGGCACCCAGCTGCTGCCGCGCCGGGTGGGCGCGGCGCGGGCGGCCGAGCTGGTCTTCACCGCGCGGCGGGTGCGGGCGGCCGAGGCCGCGGAGCTGGGGCTGGTCGACCGGCTGGTGGCGGACGGGCAGGACCGGGCCGAGGCGCTGGAGCTGGCGGCCGGGATCGCCCGTAACTCGCCGGTCGGACTGCGTGCCGCCAAGCGCGCCATGCGGCTCGGGCACGGGCTGGACTTGCGGGCCGGGCTGGAGGTGGAGGACGGCGCCTGGCGCAGTGTGGCCTTCTCCGGGGACCGGGCGGAGGGCGTGGCCGCCTTCAACGAGAAGCGGGCCCCGGAGTGGCCCGGGGAGTGACGGGCGTTGCTCCTCACCGCCACTCCTCACCGTCGCCCCTCACCGATGGTCTTCCCGTCGGCCTTTCCGCCGGCCTTCCCGTCGGTCAAATAACGACGCGAATAACGCCTAGGCGTCAATCACGCACGGAAAGGGGCGAAAGGGGTTAAACATTCCTACGCTGTATACAGAGCGTGCTCACGGTGACGGAATGCGAGGATCCGGTGACGGGTGAGGGCGAGGGTGAGGGCGACGCGAGGCTGCGGGCCGTGGTGGAGCTGGCGCAGGCGATGGCTGCCGCGCACACACCGCGCGAGTCGGCGCACGCCGCGGCGCAGGGCGTGCGCCAGGCCCTGGCCGGCTCCTTCGCGGCGATCTCGAAGTGGGAGCGCGAACTGGGCAAGCTCCGGGTGCTGGTCAACGTCGGCGAACTCGCCGACGGCGAGGAGGAGTTCCCGGACGACGAGAGCTACCCCGTCCACGAGTTCCCGGAGATCGTCGGCTTTCTGCACGAGCAGTGGGCGGGCGGCGGCGACCCCAGCGCCTGGGTGGAGACCGCCGAGGAGCCGCACCGCGGCCCGGCGCCCGCGGAGGTGGCGGAGATCCGGGGCGGGAGTGGCTGCGCCAACCCCCAGCGGGTGGCCGCGCTGCGCCGCCGCGGCCGGGGCTGCTGTGTGGTCGCGCCGATCGTGCTGCACGGCCGCGCGTGGGGTGAGCTGTATGTCGCGCGGCGTACGGGGGAGCCGGTCTTCGGCCGGGCGGATGCCGAATTCGCCGGGGTGCTGGCCGCCGTGACGGCCGCCGGGATCGCCCAGACCGAGCGGCTGGCGGAGGCCCGCCGGCTGGCCTTCACGGACTCCCTCACCGGTCTCGCCAACCGCCGGGCCGTCGATTTGCGGCTGGACGAGGCGCTGGACCTGCACCGGCGCGACGCGACGGTGGTCAGCCTGGTGGTGTGCGACCTCAACGGACTGAAGCGGGTGAACGACTCCCGCGGCCATGCGGTCGGGGACCGTCTGCTGGAGCGCTTCGGCTCGGTGCTGTCCCTGTGCGGCGCGATGCTGCCGGGCACGCTGGCCGCCCGGCTCGGCGGGGACGAGTTCTGTCTGCTCGCGGTGGGACCGCCGGCCGACGAGGTGGTCAAAGTGGCCGGTGAACTGTGCGAACGCGCGGGGGAGTTGGACCTCGGCGAGGGGGTCGCGGTCGGTGTCGCCTCGACCGGCGATCCGATCGGCCCGGTGCGCAGCGCCCGTCGGCTCTTCCGCCTCGCGGATGCCGCGCAGTACAAGGCCAAGGCGGCACGGTCCGGCGAGCCGGTGGTCGCCGGGCGGCACGGCGGCAAGGACGACCCGGTCGTCCGGCTCGCGGACGCCCCGGACCGGCGGTCGGGGCCGGAGCGCCGCCGCTTTCGGAGGTGAGGCGTTGCGTCCTGGCCCGCGCCCCGGGTCCCTTGCGTACGCCCGGGTAAGGGGTGATCCCGAAATCCGGTGGTGACATCCGACGATTCAGTCTCTAGGGTGCCTGAATATGGATATGCACACTGTGGTGCTGGGGACGTCCGGCACGACCGCACAGGACGTCATCGCGGTGGCCCGCGGTGCGGCCCGGATCGAGCTGTCCGAGGAAGCCCTCGCGGCCGTCGCCACCTCCCGCGCCTTCATCGACGAACTCGCCGCCAAGCCCGACCCCGTATACGGCGTCTCCACCGGCTTCGGGGCCCTCGCCGTCCGCCACATCAGCCCCGAGCTGCGCGCCCAGCTCCAGCGCAACATCGTGCGCTCGCACGCGGCCGGTATGGGCCCGCGGGTCGAGCGCGAGGTCGTCCGCGCGCTGATGTTCCTGCGGCTGAAGACGCTCGCCTCCGGGCACACCGGCGTCCGCCCGCTGGTCGTCGAGACGATGGCCGCCATACTCAACGCGGGCATCACGCCCGTCGTGCACGAATACGGCTCGCTCGGCTGCTCCGGCGACCTGGCGCCGCTGTCGCACTGCGCGCTGACGCTGATGGGCGAGGGCGACGCGGAGGGCCCCGACGGCACCGTACGCCCGGCCGGTGAGCTGCTGGCCGCGCACGGCATCGAGCCGGTCGAACTGCGCGAGAAGGAGGGCCTGGCGCTCCTCAACGGCACCGACGGCATGCTCGGCATGCTCGTGATGGCCTGCGCCGACCTCGCCCGGCTGTTCACCTCCGCGGACATCACCGCGGCCCTCTCCCTGGAGGCCCTGCTCGGCACGGACAAGGTCCTCGCGCCCGAGCTGCACGCCATCCGCCCGCACCCCGGGCAGGCCGCCTCCGCGGCCAACATGTCCAAGGTGCTGGCCGGTTCCGGCTTCACCGGCCATCACCAGGACGACGCCCCGCGCGTCCAGGACGCCTACTCCATCCGCTGCGCCCCGCAGGTCGCCGGCGCCGGCCGGGACACCCTCGACCACGCCCGCCTGGTCGCCGACCGCGAGCTGGCCGCCGCCGTCGACAACCCCGTCGTCCTCCCGGACGGCCGGGTCGAGTCCAACGGCAACTTCCACGGCGCGCCGGTCGCCTACGTCCTGGACTTCCTGGCCATCGCCGCGGCCGACCTGGGCTCGATCGCGGAGCGCCGTACGGACCGGCTGCTGGACAAGAACCGTTCGCACGGGCTGCCTGCCTTCCTGGCCGGTGACCCGGGCGTCGACTCCGGCCTGATGATCGCCCAGTACACCCAGGCGGCGCTGGTCAGCGAGCTGAAGCGGCTGGCCGCACCGGCCTCGGTGGACTCCATCCCGTCCTCCGCCATGCAGGAGGACCATGTCTCGATGGGCTGGTCGGCGGCGCGCAAGCTGCGTACCGCCATCGACAACCTGACCCGGATCGTCGCCGTCGAGCTGTACGCGGCGACCCGCGCCATCGAGATGCGCGAGGGACTGACGCCGGCGCCTGCCACCCGCGCCGTGCTGGACGCGGTGCGCGGTGCGGGCGTCCAGGGACCGGGCGAGGACCGTTTTCTGGCGCCGGACCTGGAGAGCGCGTATGCGTTCGTGCGGGACGGGAAGCTGGTGGCGGCCGTGGAGCCGGTCACCGGCGAGCTGGCGTAGCGGCGTAGCGGCAGACGGGGAACGGCAGACGCGGGAACGGCGGACGCGGGAACGGCAGATGCGGGAACGGGGGACGGGGCAAGCAACGGCGGACGAGGGAACGACGGACAGCGGGCGCCCGCATCCCGCCCC
Organism: Streptomyces sp. NPDC054765; assembly: GCF_053612065.1. Lineage (NCBI taxonomy): Bacteria > Bacillati > Actinomycetota > Actinomycetes > Kitasatosporales > Streptomycetaceae > Streptomyces > Streptomyces sp. NPDC054765. Next base: position 77,423 of record NZ_JBSHBP010000027.1, read on the forward strand.
GGCCGGGCCCGGCTCTGTCGGTCCTGCGCCCCCGCCCTGCCGCCGCTCGCCGTCCCGCCCCGCCTCGCCCCCGTCTCAGACGGTGTAGTCGCGGGTGCGGCGGACGGAGTAGCTGACCAGGCCGGCGCCGAGCGCGAGACAGGCGGCGCCGCCGATCACATACGGCGTGGTGTCCGGGCTGCCGGTGTCGGCGAGGAAGTGCGGCGCGGTGCCGGCAGAGCTGCCGTCGGCACCGGAGACCGTGCCGGAGCCACTGTCCAGGCTGGAGCCGGTGCCCGTGCCGGAGCGGGTGCTCGTGCGGGAGTCGGTGGCCGCGCTGGAGCTGCTGCCCGTGCCGGGGCCGGTGCCCGTTGCGCCGTGGCGCGGGGTGGTCGTCGTGGAATCGCTGCCGGCGTCCGGCGCCGGGCCGTTCACCCGGGCGGCCGGGCCCGGCCCGGCCACCGCGGATGCCGCCCGCAGACCGGGATCTGTCGCTCCGTCATGCCCCGCGCTCGCGTTGGCGGACGGTACGAACCACAGGGCGAACAGTACCGATCCCGCGGCTGCGGCGGTCAGCAGTGGTCGGCGTGCGGTCACGGAAGGGATCCCCCTTGTGGGTTCGGCGAATTGGCCGTTGACCTCAGATGTTAGTGACCGCCGCGGGTCGCGGGGAAGTCAGGACCCGTCCATGCCTAACCTCCGTGCTATGAGCAATGGTGAGACATCACGTTTTGTGCGCCTTCATGTCGAACTGATCATGGAGGTCACTGACCCCGGCCGGCTGACCGGCGCGGCCCTCGACCACATCGAAGGTGACCCTTCGCTGCCCGACGAGGAGCGCAGGCAGTCCCTGGACACGGTCAAGGAGGATCCGGCGGAGGCGCTGGCCCATCTGATCGACCCGTTCGACCTCGTCACCACGGTGCCGGGCGCCGAACTCGCCCAGGCCTCCTGGAGCAGCGAGGAGCTGACCGACTACGACCCGGACGCCGAGTGGGACGCGGCGGAGTGGGATCTGGCGGACGACGCCGACGGGGAGGGCTGAACGGCCCTCCCTCCCGCCCGACGGACCGGGCCCCCGTACGGCTACCCGCCGCACGGGGGCCCACTGCATGCCCGGCGCGCAGGCGGTCCATGCCGGTGCGTATGCGGCCCATGAGCGCCGTGTGACCAGCAGGGATGTCATAAGTGGCCTTCCTCACACTGCATGGAGGCATGGAACGGGCGAAACGGAAAAGGCGTTCATATGGCGTCGGCCGGAATGCCAGCGTCCGGATATGGCTGCGTTCAGTTGGCAGCTCGCTCGGGGAACCTGCGAAATCGGTAGCAATGGAGATGCGTGTGATGACGGACGGCAAGCGCCGGAAGGGCCTCATAGCCAGCGCCACGCTGCTCGGGGGCGTACTCACGCTTGCGGCGTGCGGCGGCAGCACTGCGGCTGACCGGGGCAATGGCGGTGCTGACGGCACCCGGCACGAGAACACCCAGCAAGTGGACGAGGCGGCCGCGAAGGACGCCTCCGACGCCAAGATCAAGGTCTCGCCGGCGGACGGCGCGACCGGCGCGGGCCTCAACAGTGACGCCCAGGTCACGGTCAGCGACGGAAAACTCACCGACGTCACCATGACCTCGGTCGAGTCCAAGCAGACGGTCGACGGCACCCTCTCCGCCGACGGCACCTCCTGGAAGCCGAACCAGCCCCTGGACCGCTCGACGAAGTACAAGGTCACCGCGCACGCGGTGGACTCCCGGGGACGCACGGCGGTGGAGAACTCCAGCTTCACCACCGTCGCCCCGGCGAACAGCTTCATCGGGAACTTCACTCCGGAGGACGGCTCGACCGTCGGCGTCGGGATGCCGGTGTCGATCAACTTCGACAAGCCGGTCAAGAACAAGGCGGCCGTCGAGTCCGCCATCAAGGTCGCGTCGAGCAGCAACCAGAAGGCCGTCGGCCACTGGTTCAACGACAAGCGGCTGGACTTCCGCCCCCAGGAGTACTGGAAGGCGAACTCCAAGGTCACCATGACGCTCGGCCTGGACGGTGTCGAGGCGTCGCCGGGCGTCAAGGGCATCCAGAACAAGACCGTGAGCTTCCAGGTCGGTCATTCGCAGGTCAGCACCGTTGACACCAAGACACACGAGATGAACGTGGTGCGTGACGGCCGGACCATCAAGACCATTCCGATCTCGGCCGGCAGCGATGAGCACGCCACCTACAACGGCAAGATGGTCATTTCCGAGCGGTTCAAGCAGACCCGGATGAACGGCTCGACGGTCGGCTTCAAGAAGCACAACGGCAAGGGCGAGTACGACATCCCCGACGTGCCGCACGCCATGCGCCTGACCAGCTCCGGCACCTTCATCCACGGCAACTACTGGGGCAAGGGCATCTTCGGCAAGACCAACACCAGCCATGGCTGCATCGGTCTGGAGGACGTCAAGGGCGCCAAGGACTCCAAGACGGACGGCGCATGGTTCTTCGACCACTCGCAGACCGGCGATGTGATCGACGTCGTCAACTCCCCTGACCAGACCGTCACGCCGGACAACGGCCTGAACGGCTGGAACATGGACTGGTCGCAGTGGGTGGCCGGCAGCGCGCTGAAGTGACGCCGGATGTGCCAGCGGCAGGGCGGTACGCCTGACTGCATGTGACGTGACTGCATGTGACGTGACCGCATGTGAGGTGACTGCACGTGACGTGACTGCTCAGGTCATGAAGTGACTGCCTGCGTCAGGACGTGACCGACGCCCGGTGGCCCCTTGAATGGGGGCCACCGGGCGTCGTCGCTGTGTGCGGCGCGCCGCATGGACATCGGCATCGGCATCGGCATGGGCATGGACATGGGCATCGGCATGGGCATCGGGACCAGCGCCTGGTTCGCCGCGGTTGCCGCCACCGATCGCCACTGACCGCCACTGACCGCCACCTGGGCGTTTCCGCCGGCCGCCACCGGGGCGCGGGCCCGGAGGAGCCCTCCGTACAGTGAGCGGGTGAGCGAGCGGGCGAGTGAACGCGGGAGAAATGGGCGTGGCGGGCCGGGGTCGCCGACGGCCGGTGAGCTGGTCGGGCAGGTGCTCGGCAGCGTCCGTTACGCGCCGGACGGTGCGCAGGCCGAGGACGCCATCGAGGCGGGCGCCTCGATGCTGGCCGCGGCCGAGGCCGGCTGGGAGGCGGTGAGTGCGGCGGTGGTCGCCGCCGCCGTGGCGGGCGTACGGCAGTGCTGGGCGGGCGGCTGGCACCCCGCCGACCTGGAGCGGATCGTCCGGCGTGACGCGTCCGATGCCGCCCTGGTGGCCCTGGTCGTCGACGCCATCGCGGCCGACGCGGCCCGGCCGTCGGCAGGGCGGTCCGCACGGTCTGCGCGGTCCGCACGGTCCGGACAGGACACCCGCTGGGCCGAGCAGCTGCGGCACCTCGGCGCCGAGGTCTGGTGGGACTCCGACACCGGCTACCTCGACGCCCTGGCCGGACGCCGCCGCACCACCCGCTTCGAGACCGCGTACGACGTACTGGCGGCGCTGCGCACGCTCGCCCGTCTGCCCCGCATCACCCCGCTCCCGGCCCCGCCACAGACCGGCCGGGAGAGCGGCTCCGCCGGCCCCGCAGCGTCCCGTGCCCTCGGCCGGATCCGCGGACTGCTCGCCAAGGCCGAGGCGACCGACTACCCCGAGGAGGCGGAGGCGCTGTCCGCCAAGGCGCAGGAGCTGATGGCCCGGCACAGTATCGACGAGGCGCTCCTCGACAGCGCGGACGGTACGCCGGGCGGCCGGGCCGGCGGCCCGGCGGCGGTCCGGATCGGCATCGAGGGCCCGTACGAACAGGCCAAGGCGCTGCTGCTCGACGCGGTCGCGGCCGCCAACCGCTGCCAGGCCGTCTGGGCCGCCGACGTCGGCTTCTCCACCGTCATCGGCTTCGCACCCGACCTGGAGGCGGCCGAGATGCTCTACACCTCGCTGCTGCTCCAGGCCACCGCCGCGATGAACCGTGCGGGCGACGACCTCCACCAGGCCCTCAAGGAGCAGGGCGGTACCCCCATCGCGCGCGGCCGCTCCCGCCGCACCCGGGACTTCCGGCAGACTTTCCTCGTCGCCTATGCCGACCGCATCCGCGACCGCCTCGTGACGGCCACCGCTGCCGCCACGGCCGCCGCCACCGCCGAGTCCGCCGAGTCCGCCGAGTCCGCCGACGCGGCCCCCGCGCTCCTCCCGGTCCTCGCCGCCCGCGAACTCGCCGTCGAGGAGGCCACCGGCGCGCTCTTCCCCGACACCGCCCCGGTCCGCCTCCGCGGCATACGGGACGCGGACGGCTGGCACCAGGGCAGAGCGGCAGCGGACCGGGCACAGCTGGGGGACGGGTGAGGCTGCGCGGTGGGTGGTGAGGCTGCGCGCGGTGGGTGAGGTTACGCAGGGCGGGTGAGGTGGTGACCGCCGAATGCCGTCGAGTACCGCCGTACGCACCGCAGTTGAGCCCGGGGGAGGGAACGCCACACGGCCGTTGCGCCGCCTCGCCTCACCTCCTGCTACGGCAGCAACCCGCGCTCCGGGTCCGGCCTCGCGCTACGGCAGCAACCCGCGCTCCAGGGCCGTGATCACCGCAGCCGTCCGGTCCGACACCTCCAGCTTTTTGAACGCCCGTAGCAGATGGGTCTTGACCGTGGCCTCGCCGATGAACAGCTCCCGGCCGATGTCGGCATTGGTCAGGCCCTGGCTGACCAGCCGTAGCACCTCGCACTCCCGCCCGGACAGCAGCGGCTGTTCCACTGCCCGCACTCGGAACAGCTTGGGGGCCAGCGACGGGGTGAGCACGGTCGCGCCGCGCGCCGCACCGTGCACGGCGTCGATCAACTCGGCCCGGGAACTGCCCTTGAGGAGATAGCCGGCCGCGCCCGCCTCCACGGCGCGCAGGATGTCGGCGTCGTCCTCGTAGGTGGTGACGATGACCACCTTGCTGCGAGGCGACTGCCGCAGGATGTGCCCGGTGGCGACGACCCCGTCCATCTCGCCCATCCGCAGATCGAGCAGTACGACGTCGGGCGTCAGCCGGGTCGCCAGTGTCACGGCTTCCTCGCCGGAGCCGGCCTGCCCGACGACATCGATGCCCGGGTCGGATTCCAGCATCGCGCACAGGCCCTCGCGTACGACGGGGTGATCGTCGGCGAGCAGCACCCGCACCGCGCCCCTGTCCTCAACGCCCATCATCCGCCGCCGCCTTCGCCAACCGCCCCGCCGACGACGGCACATCCGCCCGCCCCGCCGCTCCGGACCTGTCCACCGTCTCCGCCGCTCCGGACCTGCCCACCGCCCCCGCCAAGGGCACGTTCACCTCGATGGAGGTGCCTTCTCCCCGCTCGCTCACGACGCGCATCACCCCACCGATCTCCGCGACCCTCGCCGCCATTCCCCGCAGCCCGAAGCCCCCACCGTCCCCCGCCGCACCGCGCTCTTCCTCTCCCTGTACTGACACCGCCCCCTGTACTGCCACGGCCCCCTGTACTGGCACCGATGCCGCATCGAAACCCTTGCCGTCATCGGCGACACGGAGCCCGATCTGCCCCTCGCCGTACCGGAGCACCAAGTCCACCGCGCGGGCATCGGCGTGCTTCCGCACATTCGCGCCGGCTTCCTGCGCGGCACGCAGCAGTACGACATTGACCGCCATCGGCAGCGGCCGCTCGTCCCCCTCGACGGCGAACCGCACCAGCATCCCGGTCTGCGCGGTCAGCCCGTCCGCCTGCCGCCGCAGCGCCTGTGCCAAGGAGCTCTCCTGCAAGGACGCGGGCGTCCGGTCGGCGACGAAGGCACGGGCCTCGGCCAGGCTCTCCTTGGCCACCCGCCCCACCAGCGCGAGGTGTTTACGGGCGGCGGCGGGCGCAGCCTCCACCTCCGAATCCGCGGCCTGCACCAGGCTGATGATGCTGGTCAGGCTCTGCGCAAGGGTGTCGTGGATCTCCCGGGCGAGCCGCTCGCGTTCGGCGGAGATCCCGGCCTGGTGCGACAGCCGGGCCACCTGTTCGCGGTTCTGCTGCAGCTCTTCGATCAGTGCGGCATGCTCCTTGCTCTGCCGTACCACCCTCTTGATCCACAGCCCGAGGAGTACGGACAGCGCGATTCCGAGCAGCGACGCGAGCAGCACGAACAGCACGGCCGGGCCGGTGGCGCCGCCCTGCAGCCACAGCATCGTCACGGGGACGAGATTGCCGAGTACGCCGACCACGAGGGCCGGTCTGGTCGCCAGGCTCATCATCAGCATCGGGATGAGGGCGAACAGAGCGAATGAACTCATCAGATCGATGGCGCAGGCGACCCCGAACAGCAGGAAGAGCCCGAGGGGGAAGACGACGTTCCGCCGGTCGCTCTCCTGGCGAAGCAGCAACGGCCGCCCGATGCCCGCGTACCAGGGCACGATCAGTGTCAGCGCGCCGATGGCGATCACGCGCGGGCCCTGCGGGCCACCGGAGGTGAACACCAGCCCTGTGGTGACCAGATAACAGATCACGAAGTAGCTGTCCCACAGCCCGAACCAACGTACCCGCGCCTCGGGCGCCCGCCGCGCCTCAAGCGTCACCGTGTCCCCCTGAATCTCAGCATTGGCCTCATGAGCGAGGCGCGGGCGGGCGGCGTGCCCGTGTGACCACATCACCACGCCACCACGCCACCACGTCCCCGGGCCACCGCGCCACAGTCCTATCACCCGGCCCCGACCCGCCCCGCTTCACTCTCGCCTTCCGTCGTCCGCCGCGGTGTCCACCGACCGGTGGACGCCGAATCCACCGGTCGGTCGTCCCGCGGCAACCAACCGCCGCCATAACGTCGTTGACGGCAACGCCGCGAACGCCGAGTACCGATCGGTAGGCGTCGAGTACCGAGTCACGATTACTGATTAATGATTACCGATTGCTGATTACGGGTTGCCAAGTACCGCCTACCGATCGCCGATCACCAACCACCGATCACCGAAGTCGCAGAGAACTGCGGAAGGGCCCGGAATTTCCATGAACCACCTGAGTCAGTTCGCCACTGCACTCATCGCCAGCGCAACGATCCTCACCATCATCCTGGCGACCGACCTGGGCCGCCGCCGCGTCACCAATATGCGGATGCTGCGCTCCGTGATCGCGGTCGCCCTTATCATCGCGATCTTTGTGCACTCGTTCCCGACCTCCGGTAACGCCCCGTCGTTCCAGCTCATGGGCGTCGGACTGGGCGTGATCTGCGGTCTGGTCGCCGGTGCGCTGCTCCCCGCCCACCGCGGCGGCGACGGTCTGATCTACACCACCGGCGGAATCGGATATGCCCTCGTCTGGATCGTTCTTTCCACCGCTCGCGTGCTTTTTGCTTACGGTGCCGAACACTGGTTCACCGAGGGTCTGATCCGCTTCAGTATCAAAAACCAGCTCAGCGGGCCGGACGTCTACGCAAATGCCTTTGTCTTCATGTCACTTGCCATGGTTGTCACCCGGACCGCGGTACTGGTGACAAAGCGCCGGCGCATTCGCCGTTCGCCCGTCGACGCGGCCGGCACCGAACAGCCGGCCGCCGTCTGAAGGCCGTAGGAGAGAGGAGGCAGGAGAGAGGAGGCAGGAGAGCGGAACAGGAGAGAGCGGAACAGGAGAGAGGGGACAGGAGGGAAGGCGAGGTGAGGGAAGAGGAGGTCCGGGCCGATCGGGGGACGGCCCGGCCCTCCCCTCCCCTCCCCTCCCTTTCCCTCCCCTCACCCGTCCCCTCACCTGCTTTCGCCTTCCCCCTTGATGACCTGCACATTGGCGACCCGCACATTGAACGGAGGCCACCGGCCGCCCGTACAGAGGGACGACGGCGCCGACCTCCCGAGTCCGGTCCGCCGTGCCACTACCGGGCCTCGCACGGAAGGACCTTCGGGTTGTCGCACTTCACGCGCTTTCGCCAGCTGCCGCAGGGGAGGCAGGCAACCGGGACCGAGGGCCTGCCGCCGGACGGCCCCCCGGAGCACGCACCGGATACCGGGGCAGGCGCAGCGGAACAGGACACCGTCCCGGGCGAGGGCACGCACCTCACCGACGTCCCGGGCGAGGGCACGCACCTCACTGACGCCCCGGGCGAGGACCTGCACCTCACCGACGTCCCGGGCGGCGGCTGGCGGGACCGGCATCCGGTCGCGGCGCGGGTGGTGGCCTGGACGACCACCGCCCTGGCCGCCACGCTGGTGCTGGCCACTCTTCTGCTGCCGAACGATCCCGCCAGACTCACGCCCGCCGAGTTCGCACGCATCCCGGTGGAGGGGATAGCCGGCGCCGCACTGCTGCTCCTCCTGCCGCGGCCGGCGCGGCGGGTGGCCGCGGTGCTCGCCGGGGTGGTGCTCGGCCTGCTGACCCTCCTGGACCTCCTCGACATCGGCTTCATCGAGGCGCTCGGCCGGGGATTCAACGTGGTGTTCGACTGGAGCCTGCTCGGCGACGGCGCCTCCTTCCTCCAGGACTCCATAGGCCGGGCGGGCACCATCGGTGTCGAGGTCGCGGCCGCGCTCCTCGCCCTCGCCCTGCTCGTCCTCCCCGCGCTCGCGGTCGTCCGGCTCAGCAACCTCATGGCCCGGCACGCTGCCAGGACGGCCGGCACCACCCTCCTGCTCGGGACCGCCTGGGTCCTCTCCGCGGCGCTCGGCCTGCAGATCGCCGGTGCGCCGGTCGCCTCCCGCAGCACCTCCGACCTCGTCCAGGCCCGGGTGGCCGGCGTCGACGCGACCCTGAAGGACGAGCAGAAGTTCGCCAAGGTGGCCGCGAGCGACCCCTACCACCACACCCCGGGGAGCCGGCTGCTGACCGGACTGCGCGGCAAGGACGTCATCTTCACCTTCATCGAGAGCTACGGCCGCAGCGCGGTCCAGGACCCGCTGATGGCCCCGGGGGTCGATGCGGTGCTCGCGAAGGGGACCGAACGCCTACGGGCCGCCGGCTACTCCGCCCGCAGCGGCTGGCTCACCTCGGCGACGTACGGCGGCAGCAGCTGGCTGGGCCACTCCACCTTCCTGTCCGGCCTGTGGATCGACAACCAGCAGCGCTACCGCACCGTCACCGCGGGCGATCATCTGACCCTCACCGGGGCCTTCAAGCGCACCGGCGCCTGGCGGACCGTCGGCATCATGCCCGGCGTCACCAAGGGCTGGCCGGAGGCCAAGTTCTACGGCCTCGACCACGTCTACGACTCCCGCGAACTCGGCTACAAGGGACCCAAGTTCAGCTGGTCGACCATGCCCGACCAGTACAGCCTCGCCGCCTTCGAACGCCTGGAACACGGCAAACCGCACGACAAGCCACTGATGTCCGAGATCATCCTGACCTCCAGCCACAACCCCTGGGCGCCCCTGCCCAAGACGATCGGCTGGGACAAGGTAGGTGACGGGTCCGTCTACAACGGCATCGAGAAGGCCGGCAAGCACCCCGTGGACGTGTGGCAGCAGACCGGCAAGGTGCGCACCGAGTACGGCAAGTCCATCCAGTACTCCCTGAACAGCCTTATCTCGTACGTGGAGAAGTACGGCAACAAGAACACCGTGCTCGTCTTCCTCGGCGACCACCAGCCGGTCGCCAAGGTCTCCGGTGACCATGCCAGCAGGGACGTCCCTGTGGCGATCGTCGCCCACGACCCCGACGTCCTGAAGCGGATCTCCGACTGGCACTGGACACCCGGCCTGAACCCCGGCCACACCGCCCCGGTCTGGCGCATGGACGCCTTCCGCAACCGCTTCCTGACGGCTTACGGCTCCCGGCCGGGTCCGGGTGCGGCCCCGGACCCGGCCCGGTAACCGCCACCATCGGACAAACCCGAGCGGGAAGAGTTCTGGATCTGCCAGATCAACGCGCTGTATGCCCACTACGGCGCGGCACGGCCCTGGCGGCGCGTCAGGCCGGCGAGCGGAGGCCGCCGGCCCGGCGGTCGCGGCGCTGCTTGAGATGGCCCGCGGCTGCCAGCGCCGCCACCACGACGGCCGTACCGGCGAGCTGATGACGGCCGTCCGCGTTGGCGGCCATGACGACGAAGACACCGAGGATGGCGGCGAACGCGACCCAGGTCAGGTAGGGGAAGCCCCACATCCGGACCGAGAGCAGTTCGGGTGCCTCGCGCTCCAGACGGCGGCGCATCTTCAGCTGGGTGAGGCAGACGATGGACCAGACGACCAGCACCGAGCAGCCGGCGATGTTCAGCAGCCAGGCGAACACGGTGGTCGGCCAGACGATCCCGGCGATCACGGCTGCGAAGCCGAACACACAGGACGCCAGCACCGCCGCCGCCGGCACACCCTTGGTGACCTTGCCCAGGAAACGCGGGCCCTGGCCCCGGTTGACGAGGGAGTACGCCATGCGCGACGAGCCGTAGATATTGGCGTTCACCGCGGAGAGCAGCGCCACCAGCACCACGATCTGCATGATCGTGCCGGCGGCCGGGATGCCGAGCCGGTCGAGCACGGTGACGTACGGGCCCTGGGTGGCGACCTTCGGGTTGTTCCACGGCACCAGGGTGACGACCACGGCCATGGAACCGATGTAGAAAACGGCGATACGCCACACGGCAGTACGCACGGCACGGACCACGTTCCGGCTCGGCTGGTCGGACTCCGCCGCCGCGATGGTCACGGTCTCCAGACCCGCGAACCCGGAAATGGTGCTCAGCAGCCCGGCGGCGAGTCCGGCGGCGCCGTTCGGGAAGAAGCCGCCGTGGCCGGTGAGATGGCTGGTGCCGGGGGCGTTGCCGAACACTCCGAGAATGCCGAGCACGCCGAGCACCAGAAAGGCGACGATCGCGGTGACCTTGATTGCGGCGAACCAGAACTCGAACTCGCCGAAGTTCTTGACCGCGGTCAGATTGCTGGCGCAGAAGAACACCATGAAGATCGCCACCCAGCCGTAGGCGGGGATGAACGACACCCAGGTGTGCATGATCGAGCCCGCCGCGGTGGCCTCGGCGGCCACGCCGGCACAGAGCATCAGCCAGTACATCCAGCCCGAGGTGGTGCCGGCCCAGGAGCCGATTTCCGCCTCGGCATGCACGGAGAACGAGCCGGGGGAGGGCCGGGCCGCGGACATCTCGCCGAGCATCCGCATGATCAGCATGACCAGCGCGCCGGCGCCTATGAAGAGGAGGACGATGGCCGGCCCGGCCGCGGCGATGCCGACCCCGGAACCCACGAAGAGCCCCGCGCCGATGACCCCGCCGAGCGCGATCATCGACAGATGGCGCTGCTTGAGGCCGTGCGACAACACGGACTCGCCGTCCTGCACGGCCTGCGGGGAGCCCTGGGGTGACCGGGTGATTGTCCGACTCATGGTCGTGCCTGTTCATTGCTTGAGACGTTCAGTGAGCTTCACGAGTGTGCGGGGACGCGTGGCGCGTACGGCGTGAACGCCCGCCATTCGGACCTTTCACTTACACGCAGTGAAGGAGCTGACACGCAGTACGTGCCTCATCCCGTCACACACGGGCCAGAGCCGGCGCGGCCACTACGGGAAACCACGGGAACCTACGGGCTCAGGTCCACGGCCTCCGGCCTACTGAGGTGACGACAGGCCGTTGACCACCGCGTTCAGCGGCTCCGGCGACGTGGCGAACTCGCCGAGGAAAGGAAAGGACAGTTCCATGACGAGGAACAGATTGGCGGCAACGAGGACGCTCACCGCTCCGACCATCCCGTAGTGCATCGGAGCCTGCGCAGAGCCGAAGACGACGGAAAACCCGAGGACCAGTCCAGTGGTCAGAAAGATCACCATCCACAAGGACAGGGGCGGGCCGATGTTGCTGCGCGCCGCCAGCAGCCGTTCCGTTCGTGCGAGAGCCAACTCCTTCAGGGACGTGAGCGAGCTGGCGAGGAAGGCCCGTTGGGTATCGCTGCGGGGCGTGATGCTCTCGTACGTGTGGTGCAGGCCCTTCAGCGCATTCTCGGCCGCGGGCGTGGCAAGGCCATCCGCGGCGTGGGGCCACTCCGCCACCGCCGCGCGCCCGTACTCCAACACACTCTGCCGGATCCGTGCGCTCTCGGCCTTTCCGAACACCTCGCTGCCACTGGACATCTGCATCGCCACGGCGCCCTCGGTTCGCACCGTCTGGTCTGCCGAGTTCACCTGTCCCCAGAGCGCGAGAACGATAAAGCCGATCAGAAATCCGTAGACCACGGCGATCACGGGGAAGACGAATTCCGCGACGTCGTTGTGCTCCCCCTGCTTGAGACGAGGGAAACGGTGCCGGACAATCACCTGGACAACTGCCGTCCCGCCCGCGATAACGACAACGAGCCCCGCCAGCACCAACCAGGACGGCACGTTCATCACAATCCAACGGGACACAGCCCCACACTCCTGACGTATCTCCCCCCACCCACCACCACCGACGCGGTGGCCAACGAACACCCCGCCCTCCGGACACGCCCGCTTCGCCTCTTTGCCTCTTCTCCTTGCCTCTTCGCTCCTTCTTCTCTTCGGCGGGAGGCGGCCGCACATGACGCCCGAGGCGGAGCGCCTCAGGGGCAAGGGCGTCCGCTTCACCCAGGGGCCGACCGGCCTCGGCACGGCCGTCACGGCGGTGTTCGACGACACCTGCGGAAACCTGATCACGATCGCTCAGCAGAAGTATCGGGCGCCGAACGGCGCGCGCGGGCCGGCCGTCACGCTGCAAAGCACCGGCAACGGCCGCCGGTGCCGCCCGCTCGGCAGTTTCGTGCCGATACGCGCGTGCTTCGACGCGCGCCATGTAGTCCTGAATGAGGGAGACGTACGCATCGCGAAGGGGCTCCTCCTCCAGATATCCCATATGGGCTGCGCCGGGCTGCGTTACATGCTCGGAATCCGGAATTCTTTCGGCGATATCGGCGAGATGCGCGGGAACGCATTCGTCGAACTCGCCACCGAGGACGAGTGTGGGGACCTGGATCCGTTCAAGTGCGTCGAAAATGTCCCAGTCCTTGAGCGTGCCGGTCACGTGGTAGTCCGCATGCCCGATCATGGTCCGGAACGTTGTCAAACTCATGAGTTCCGGGTCCAGGCTCACGGAAGAGGTACGCAGCACGCACGCGCGCATGTACTCCTCTTGGGCCACCCAATAATCGGGATCGTCTGTCTCGCCTCTCAGCTCCCGGCCGTAGGTGCGGTCGAGTACGTTGCCCGGCAGTTTCGCCATCAGGTCTCGGACCTCCTGCTCGAACCTGGGCACGCTCGCCAGGCCATTGGCGCAGACCAGGCTGGTCCATTCCGGCGCCCGCTCCGCGGCGTACTGAAGGCCAAGCATCGCTCCCCAGGAGTGGCCGTAGACGTGCGGGCGTTCCAGGCCGAGCCCCTCGGAAACCGCGCCCAGTTCGTCGAGGAAGCGGTCCACCGTCAGCAGCGAGATATCGTCGACCGGATCCGAACGCCCTACGCCGAGCTGGTCGTACCAGACGACCTCGCGCTCCTGGGCGAGTGGCGCGAAGGCGTCGAACAGCAGATCACTCGGGTAACCCGGTCCGCCGTGGACGAGCAGCAACGGCGTACCACCGCTGCCCGTTCTGCGGTACCACACCTTGCCCCCCGGTACGGAAATCCTGCCTTCCGTCATGCCGACCCCACCTCATAGGCATACTCCTCCATCCGGTCGATGAGATATCCATCGAACCGGAAGTACATCGCGGCGTGGAACTCACTCCGCGAACCGTCTGGCATGGTCAGACGAAGAACGTGCTGCTGAAGTACCTCGTTCGCGCTGTGGAATTGGCGTGTGATGTCGAACCGCAGCGAACCGACCATGTCGGCAAGGGGCTTGAGCTGTTCCAGTTTTTCGTCGATCGTCTGGTCTCCCTTGCCGTCGTTGTGCCATACGGTGGCCGTTTCCGTGCACATGGCCCGCACTTCGTCGAAGTCATGCGATTCCAGGTGCCGCAGGCACCGAGTCGCCATCTCGCCGATGTTCTTCCTCATGTCTCATTCCTCTGAGGGGACTGGTTCGGTGACCCCAAACATAGGAAAGAAGGCCCGCAGAGGTAAGTCTTGACTTGGTTCTGCGCTTCAGGCAGTTGGACGGCAAGCGCGAAGAAACCGCAAGTCAGAGGGGTGGCGGCGCGTCCGAGAGGACATCTCCTGGGGGAAAATCGATAGTTGATCCCGTGGGAAGCGCTGTGGAAGCGCCGTGGAAGGGCGGCAGCCGCGTCGGCCGGTTGACGACCGCTGAGCACGTTATTTGTCGGCCGGCTCCGCTCTTCCTCGGGAGGTCCCCGGTAGTTGATGGTGAGGTTTTGGATCGCGGCAGCCTGAATCGCCGGACCGAATATCGTTCCGGAAAGATCGTTATCTACTCGCGATGGCTCTGCGGGAGAGCCTTGATTCCTGTCAGCTGCCCCCAAAGCCCCCCGTTCCCCCTCCATGGCATGTCCGGCGGCCATGCAGCAGAGGGCATCTGGGGGGCCGTCATGGCGAACCTGTTTCTGGGAGGACCGCAGAGGGAAGGCCAGCGGTTGCCCGCGTGGGCCGAGCTGCGACGGCGCTCGGGTGAACAGGGTCAAATGAACCGGCGGTGACCGGCGTTGTGCTCGTGCCCGGGGTTCGATGTGGGCGGGGGCGTGCGGTTCGTGTCAGATGTCTGTCTTGGCCACACCTACCGGGCAGCTCACGCCCGTCCCGCCGATGCCGCAGTACCCGCCCGGGTTTTTGGCGTCCGAAAGATACTGCTGGTGGTAGCCCTCCGCCGGGTAGAAGGGGCGGCGGGTGGTGTCGGTCGGGAGGATTTCGGTGGTGATGTCGGCGTAGCCGGAGTTCTGGAGGACGGTTCGGTAGGCGTCGCGGGAGGCTTCGGCGGCCTGTTGCTGGGCGGGGGAGTGGGTGTAGATGGCGGAGCGGTACTGGGTGCCGACGTCGTTGCCCTGGCGGAAGCCCTGGGTCGGGTCGTGGGACTCCCAGAAGAGCTTCAGCAGGGCCGTGTACGGGACGACGGCGGGGTCGTAGACGACGCGGACGGCTTCGGTGTGGCCGGTGTGGCCGCTGCAGACCTCTTCGTAGGTGGGGTTCTGGGTGTGGCCGCCCTGATAGCCGACGAGAGTGGTCCAGACGCCCTTGGTTTGCCAGAACTTCCGCTCGGCCCCCCAGAAGCAGCCCAGGCCGAAGTCGGCGACCTCCAGGCCGTCCGGGTACGGGCCGAGCAGCGGGTTGCCGAGGACGGTGTGCCGGTCGGGGACGGTGAAGGCCCGCTCGGGGCGCCCTTCGAGCGCTTCGTCCGGGGTGGGGAGGTGGCTCTTGAAGCGGGAGAAGAGCATGGCGATCAGGCTCCTGGGGCTGGGGCTGGGGCTGGGGCTGGGGCTGTGGGGCTGGGACGCGGGCTCGGCTGGGCTGGTTCGGGGGCGGAGGGCGTACGGGCAGTACATGGCGTTGTACTGCCGGGAACGCTGAGGGGGTGGGGGGTATTCCGGACCGGGCGTGTGGTCGTAGGCCGGGTCGGGTCGGGTCCGGTGGAGAGGGGAGGCGGCGCGGCTGCGGGGTGGGGTCGGGCCGGTGTCCGGGGTGGCTTCCCTTTCGAGGGTGATCTGGGAGCAGTGGCTTTCGATGATGCACGGGGCCACTGACATTCGGCCGCGGGCGTGTTGAGCCTGCAGGCCGGAAGTCGGTGCTGGAGTCGGTGCTCGGAGTCGGTGCTCGGAGTGGGCGTGGGGAGCCGGTGCTCGGAGTGGCCGTTCGGAGTGGGTGCTCGGCGCCGGAATATCAGAGCCGGTAAGTCGGGTACGGCCCCTGTGCCGCCTCTGCGTGGCCGCCCGTCGTCCGCTCGCGTGGCGGCGCTAGTTCCCCGCCGGCGGAAAGCCCGCCGCGTTGCCGCCCAGCTGTTCCCAGCCCGCGATGGCCAGGGCGCGGTAGGCGGCGTACTCGGCGGCGGGGCTGCGGCCGTACGACCACGGGACGGCGCCCACATGGCCGTCGACCAGTCGGAGCTGTTCCATGGCCTCGGCGTAGCGCTCGGCGCGGACCAGGAACCAGACCAGGAGATGGCGGACGTGCGGGGCCATGGGGTGGTCGGCGGGGGCCTCGCGGAGGGCGAAGTGGGCGCCCTCGATCGCGCGTTCGACGACCGCGCTCCGGTAGAGGCTGCGGACCATGTTGGCTTCGGGGAGGTGCTCGTAGACCGCGAAGAGGGGGAGGGCCGGGAGCAGGGTCTTGGCGGGGGCGGCGGACGCGGCGCGCTCGGCGAAGGCTTCGGCCTCCTTGCGGGAGCCGTGCCACTTCTCGGACCAGTAGGGGAGCGCGGCGAGGTGCGCGCCCATGTGCCGCGGCGCGCGCTGGGCGACCTTGGACCACAGCTCTTCGTAGTCGGCGGGGCGGTCGCCCAGACCGCGGGCGACGGCCAGCTCGGTGATGTACGGGACGGGGCTGCCGGGCGCCAGCAGGGCCGCCTCCCGGCAGACCGTACGGGCCTCTTCGAGGATCATGCGGAAGTCCTGCGAGCCCGGGTCGCGCAGCGCCTGTACGACCAGGAACTGGGCGTGCGTCTGGGCGCCGCCCGGGTCTTTGGGGGCCTCCGAGCGCCAGGCGTGCAGCCAGATCCCGCCGGTCCGGCCGCCGTCTTGGTACCCGGGCGCCGTACCGCGTCGCTGCTGCTCCGTCGCCTCCTCGGCGGCCGGCTCGAACGCGGCGGCGCCGGCCAGCGTCTGCACCCGCTGCCAGCGGCGCTCCCAGTCGTCGCCGGTGGACTGCAGCAGTGCCGCGGCCGGGCGCCAGTCGTGCGTCCGGCGCATCTCGGTCAGCGCATCGGCCAGCTCCTGATCGGGGCCGGGCAGCCGTACGTCGAGCTCCTCCAGCGGTACGAAGCCGTAGCCCGCCATCGGGTCGGAGGCCACCACCAGGCCCTGCCGGGTGTGCTGCACGGCCCGCCGGCGCCGCATCCAGGGCAGGAAGACGAAGCCGCCGAGTGTGAGCGCGGCGAGAAGAACCAGTAGAGCGTCCATGTGGGGAGTCCTGTACCTGTAACGGCTACCCGTGCAACGGAAGCCTGTGCAGCAAAGGCCTGTGCAACAGAAGCCTGTGCAGCGGCGCGGGGCGGGGCGGGGCGAAGGGGAGGGGGCGGGAGCGGTCGGATTCGGTGGGGTGGTGGGGCGGTGGGGCGGCGGATCCGGTCCGCCGGGAACCTGTGTGTGGCCTCTCGTAGGTATCCACTATCGAGCCAAGCAGAAAGTTCCGAAAAGTTCGGTCGCGCGGCCGACTACCCTCGGCAGACATGAGTGACCAGCGCGAACCACGCCACCAGCATTTTGAAACCGTTGCCATCCACGCAGGTCAGGAGCCCGACGAGGCCACCGGCGCGGTGGTACCGCCCATCTACCAGGTATCCACTTACAAGCAAGACGGGGTAGGTGGGCTCCGCGGCGGCTACGAATACAGCCGCAGCGCCAATCCGACCCGTACCGCCCTGGAGGAGAACCTCGCGGCGCTCGACGGCGGCCGCCGGGGCCTCGCCTTCGCCTCCGGCCTCGCCGCCGAGGACTGCCTGCTGCGCACCCTCCTGTCCCCCGGCGACCATGTCGTCATCCCCAATGACGCGTACGGCGGGACCTTCCGCCTCATCTCGAAGGTCGTCGAGCGGTGGGGTGTCGAGTGGTCGGTGGCCGACACCTCCGACCCGAAGGCCGTGCGCGACGCGCTGCGGCCCCGTACGAAGGCGATCTGGGTGGAGACGCCCAGCAACCCGCTGCTCGGCATCAGCGACATCGCGGCACTCGCCGGTGTCGCCCATGACGCCGGGGCCAAGCTCGTCGTCGACAACACCTTCGCGAGCCCCTACCTCCAGCAGCCGCTCGCCCTCGGCGCGGACGTGGTGGTCTACTCCACCACCAAGTACATGGGCGGGCATTCGGATGTCGTCGGCGGCGCCCTCGTCGTCAACGACGACGCCCTCGGCGAGGAACTTGCCTACCACCAGAACGCGATGGGGGCGGTCGCCGGACCGTTCGACGCCTGGCTCGTGATGCGCGGCATCAAGACGCTCGCCGTCCGCATGGACCGGCACAGCGCCAACGCGGCACGCATCGCAGACCTGCTGAGCTCCCACAAGAAGGTGACCCGCGTCTACTACCCGGGGCTGGCCGGGCACCAGGGCCACGAGGTTGCCGCCAAGCAGATGCGGTCCTTCGGCGGCATGGTGTCGTTCCAGGTCGCGGGCGGTGAGCAGGCGGCGGTGGAGGTCTGCAACCGGGCCAAGCTGTTCACCCTCGGTGAGTCGCTGGGCGGCGTCGAGTCGCTGATCGAGCACCCGGGTCTGATGACGCACGCCTCGACGGCCGGTTCGCTGCTGGAGGTCCCCGCCGACCTCGTGCGCCTCTCGGTCGGCATCGAGTCCGTCGACGACCTGCTGGCGGATCTCATGCAGGCGCTGGGCTGACGGTCCGCGCGTCGGCCCTGCCGTTCACCACCCCTCCGCGGGAGGGGTGGTGTGGGCCGGCGGGGGCAGCCCGGGGTGATGCATGGCTGCCCCCGCCGGCGCCGGCACGGCGAGCAGCGCCGGCGCCGGCCGAGGCGTCGCAGCAGCCTGCGGTGCGCCAGGAGACGGCGGCCGCGGGTGGTGGCCCGTTCGGCGAGATCGGGCGGTACGAGCGGGTGCGGCCCGGTGCCGTAGGACGAGGACCAAGCGCTCCCGTGGGGGCAGCCGGTCCCAGACGGCGTACGTCCGCGAGAGTGCGCGGGTCAGCAACTCCTCGGCGGCCGGTGCGGGCCGGGAAGCGGGCTCGCCGGTCGGCAGGGTGGCGGTATGCAGCAGCCGGCCCGACGCGCCCGCCACGAACAACGCGAACTCCCGGGCGCGGCGGCGCTCCCGTGCCGGTCGCCGCTCTCGCACCGCGCCTCCCGGATGACGGACGCCCGACCCTCTGGGCTCCGCCAGCACGGCAGTGCGGCCGAGGGGGCAAGAGGCGCGACGGCCCGGCAATACGGGGATCTGCGCTCAAGAGGGGCGACGGTTATGGGGGCCGGGGGCCGGGGGTCGGGGGTTGAGGTCCGGGGCTCGGCGGCAGGCGTTACGGCTGGCGCGCGGCGGTACGGCGGGCCCTCGGCCTGCGTTCGTCCCGCGCCCGCCGGCGTCAGCGCTTCCGGCGCGCGGGCGTCGGGACGTCGGCTCCGCCGGCATTCAGGACGTCGGACCCACCGGCGCCAACGAAGTGGTGATGTCGGCCAGGGAGACGTTGAAGCGGGTCAGGAGTGTCGTGAACGCCGTGCGTTCCTCCTCGGTCCACTGCTCGGTCACCAGGGCCATCAGCGCGCGGCGCGAGGTGCGCACCTCCTCCAGGCGGGCGCGGCCGCGCTCGGAGAGCTGGAGCACCACGGCCCGGCCGTCCTCCGGGTGGGTGGCGCGGCTGACCAGCTCGGAGTCGACCAGCGGGGCGACCTGCCGGGTGACCGTAGAGGAGTCGATGCCCATGCCGGCGGCCAGGGCCTTGACGCCCATCGGGCCTTCCTGGTCCAGGCGGTTGAGCAGCAGATAGGCGGCGCGGTCCATGGAATTGCGTGCCTGTCCGACGCCGCCGAGCCGGCTCTGCTCTGCGCGGCGGGCGAAGACGGCCACTTGGTGCTGCAGCGCGTCGAGGAGAGCGGGGTCGGTGTGGGTCGTCATGTCCGAAGAGGTGGGCATGGCCGGGAGCTCGCTTCGGTGGAAGTGCGTATGGATGGGAGGACAGCGTACGCGGACCAGGCGCGGAGTGTACCTGGGCTGTCCATTCCGATAACGCCCCGTAACCCCCTGGCGGACGTACGGGGGTTACGGGGCGCCGCGGCCGAGCCACCACCCGCAGCGGGTCTGATCGCCATTTGGGCAGAAAAGGCCGCATGGTGGGCGAACTGCAAGACTGGCGATATGGCCGACCACACGCCGCGTACGACGCACGGGACCTCCGCATTCACGCACCCCGCCGCGGACCCGATCGCCGCGATTACGGTCGATGACGTACGCGAGGCGCACAAGATGCTCTCCGGCGTCTCCCGGGCCACCGCGATGGAGGGCAGCCGCTATCTGTCGGGTCTGGTCGGCGCGCCCGTCCACCTCAAGTGCGAGAACCTCCAGCGCACCGGCTCCTTCAAGATCCGTGGCGCCTACGTACGGATAGCCGGGCTCTCGGCGCAGGAGCGGGCGGCCGGTGTGGTGGCCGCCAGCGCGGGCAACCACGCGCAGGGCGTGGCGCTCGCGGCGTCGTTGCTGGGGGTGCGGTCGACGGTGTTCATGCCGGTCGGCGCCCCGTTGCCGAAGGTCGCCGCGACCCGCGAATACGGCGCCGAGGTACGGCTGCACGGTCAGGTGGTGGACGAGACGCTGGCCGCCGCCCAGGAGTATGCGCGGGAGACCGGCGCGGTCTTCATCCACCCCTTCGACCACCCCGACATCATCGCCGGGCAGGGCACCGTCGGCCTGGAGATCCTCGAACAGTGCCCCGAGGTGCGGACCATCGTCATCGGGGTCGGCGGCGGCGGGCTCGCTGCGGGGATCGCGCTCGCGGTCAAGGCGCTGCGGCCGGATGTGAAGGTCATCGGCGTGCAGGCGGCAGGGGCGGCCTGCTATCCGCCGTCGCTGGCGGCGGGGCGCCCGGTGGCGATCGAGGGGCTCGCGACGATGGCGGACGGCATCAAGGTCGGACGGCCCGGCGAGGTGACCTTCGGGATGGTCGCGAAGCTGGTGGACGAGGTCCGTACGGTCACCGAGGACCAGCTCTCCAGTGCGCTGCTGCTGTGTCTGGAGCGGGCGAAGCTGGTGGTGGAGCCGGCCGGGGCGAGCCCGGTGGCGGCGCTGCTCGCCGACCCGGAGTCGTTCGAGGGGCCGGTGGTCGCGGTGCTGTCCGGCGGCAATGTCGATCCCTTGCTGCTGCAGCGCATCCTGCGGCACGGCATGGTCGCCGGCGGGCGCTATCTCTCGCTGCGGCTGCGGCTGACGGACCGGCCGGGGGCGCTGGCGACACTGCTCGGGGTGCTGTCGGCGGCCGATGCCAATGTCCTCGATATCGGCCATGTGCGTACGGATCCGCGGCTCGGGCTGACCGAGGTCGAGGTGGAGCTGCATCTGGAGACGCAGGGCCCGGTGCACTGCGACGAGGTGCGCGCGGCACTGCACGAGGCGGGGTACGCCATCGCGGGGTGAGCGCGATGAGGGGCCTCGCGTGCCCTGCTGCCTCGTGCCGTGTCTTGCCGTCCCCTGCTGCTGTCTCGTGCCGGTCTCTTGCCGTCCCCTCCCGCTGCCTCCTGCTGTCTCGCGCCGTCTCCTGCCGTCCCCTCCCGCTGCCTCCTGCCGTCGCCCGCTGTCTCCTGCCGTCCCGTGCCGAGCGCGCGGCAGAGCACGGGGTGGGATGCGGGGTGGGATGCGGGGTGGGATGCGGGGTGGGATGCGGGGTGGGATGCGGCAAAAAGCGCGGGATACCGCAAAAGGGTTGCTGCACAGGGATGGGGCTGAGGGGGTTCGTGGGTATACCGTGGCGCCCCCACCCGCCGACGAACGTCTGTTCCCCTTCCGTTCGTGCGCGGAAAATCGAAATTTATATCGCGATGTATCGCGTATGGACGTAGCATCGCCGTTGCGGGGTGCCGAGGCGTCATGGCGTTCCGTTGCGGACAAATGCCCGCAGAGCAGGCATAGGCCGCCAACCGTAATATTCGACCTGGAACTGACCCAAGCCATGGGAGTACCCATATGCCAGGCGCCATTTACGCCGAAGGTCTGGTGAAGACGTTCGGCGACGTGAGGGCACTGGACGGCGTCGACCTCGACGTTCCCGAAGGAACCGTCCTCGGAATGCTCGGCCCGAACGGTGCCGGCAAAACCACCGCAGTGCGGGTCCTGACGACCCTGCTCCGGCCCGACCGAGGCAAGGCGGTGGTTGCCGGGATCGATGTCCTCGCGCACCCCGACAAGGTGCGGCGCTCGATAGGCCTGTCGGGCCAATTCGCCGCCGTGGACGAGTACTTGACCGGCCGCGAGAACCTGATGATGGTCGGCCGGCTCTACCAGTTGAGTGGCCGCGACGCCAAGCGGCGGGCCGTGGAACTGCTGGAACGCTTCCACCTCGGCGACGCCGCCGACCGCACCGCCAAGACCTACTCCGGCGGTATGCGCCGCCGGCTCGACCTCGCGGCCGCGCTGGTCGTCAGCCCGCCCGTGATGTTCATGGACGAGCCGACCACCGGCCTGGACCCGCGCAACCGCCAAGGACTGTGGGACGTCATCCAGGAACTGGTCGCGGGCGGTACGACCCTGCTGCTCACCACGCAGTATCTGGAGGAGGCCGACCGCCTGGCCCACGACATCTGCGTCGTCGACCACGGCAAGGTCATCGCCCGCGGCACCTCCGACCAGCTCAAGGCGCGCACCGGCGGCGAACGCGTCGAGGTCGTGGTGCACGCCCCCGAGCACCTGGCCGTCGCCGACGAGGTCCTGCGCGGCTTCGGCAAGGGCGAGGGCACCGTCGAACCGCACATCCGCAGGCTCACGGTCCCGGTGACCGGCGGCGCCAAGCTGCTCGCCGAGGTCATCCGCGAACTGGACGTCCGCGGGGTGGAGATCGACGACATCGGGCTGCGCCGCCCGACACTCGACGATGTGTTCATCTCGCTGACCGGGCACGCCGCGGAGGCCGCGGGGGAGAACGGCGCGGGCGGCAAGGGCGCCGTCGGGCGGCAGAAGAAGGGTGGCAAGGGCGCCGGGACCACCGGTCCGGGCGAGGCGGGCGCGGCGACCGAAGCGACGGAAGCCGCCGAAGCGACCGAAGTGACGGAAGCCGCCGAAGTGGCTGAAGTGACGGAAGCCGCCGAAGTGGCTGAAGTGACCGAAGCCGCTGAAGTGGCTGAAGCGACCGAAGCGACCGATGCCGCCGGTGCGGGCGCGAGCGCGACGACCGACAAGGAGGGCGCGAGGTGACCACGGTGCCCCAAGCGGCCGGCGACGCCCCTGTCCGCACCCCGCAGCCACGCGGCGGCCTCAGTAGATCCGTATGCGACTCCCTGGTCGTGAGTGGGCTGGAGGCCCGGAAGGAGCAGGCGACATGAGCGGCACGAGTGATTCCCTGGTCATCGCTCGACGGAACGTGACCCGCATGGCCCGGATTCCCGAAATGCTCATTTTTGGGCTCATCCAGCCGATCATGTTCGTGGTGCTGTTCAGCTACGTGTTCGGCGGCTCCATCAACATCCCAGGTGCGGGCATCAGTCCGTCCGGGTACCGCGAGTTCCTGATGGCCGGGATCTTCGCGCAGACCGTCACCTTCGCCACGGCGGGTGCCGGTGCGGGCATCGCCGATGACATGCACAAGGGGCTCATCGACCGCTTCCGGTCGCTGCCGATGTCCCGCGGTGCGGTCCTCACCGGCCGCACCCTCGCCGACCTCGTGCAGAGCGCGCTGACCCTGGTGGTGCTGGCCATGGTTGCGCTGCTGGTCGGCTGGCGGACTCACGAGAACATCGCCAAGGTGCTGACCGGTTTCGCGCTGCTGCTCCTGCTGGGATACGCCTTCTCCTGGATCGGCGCGCTCATCGGCCTGACGGTGCGGACGCCGGAGGCGGCCACCTCGGGCGGGCTGATCTGGCTCTTCCCGCTGACCTTCATCTCGAATGCGTTCGTGCCGTCGGAGAACATGCCCGCGTTCCTTCAGACCATCGCGAATTGGAACCCGTTCAGCGCCACGGTGCAGGCCTGCCGTGAACTGTTCGGCAACCTACCGCCGAACTATCCGGTGCCGGACGCCTGGCCGATGCAGCACCCCGTGATCGCGTCGGCGCTCTGGTCGGTGCTGATCATCGCGGCCTTCCGGACACTGGCCGTCCGCAAATACCGGTCGGCCACGGCCTGAGGCGCCCTCCCTCGTGCGGCGGCCCCGGGCCGAGCGGCCCGGCGCCGCGGACAGGGTGCCGCGGACAGGGTGCCGCAGACATGGCGAAGCGGCCCGGAGCGTGGCTTGGGTTCTAGTGGTCGTTGCAACACCCCAGCTCAAGGGGTGCAATGGACTTCGAGATCCGAGAGAGCCGAAAGCCGCAGGGCAGGAAGAAGC
>NZ_JBSHBP010000028.1:0-101094 GCF_053612065.1 Streptomyces sp. NPDC054765
GGCCCGGCGGCGAGGCACCGGCCGCGGCCGGGTCGGCTCAGGTCATCGTCGGGTCCCCCTTGATCAAGGCGAACGGGGCCCCTGCCGGATCCTTGAGCATGGCCAGCCGGCCGACGCCCGGGGCATCGGTGGGCGGGATGAGGACCGTGGCGCCGTGGCCGGTGGCCGCGGCGAAGGTGGCGTCGCAGTCGGTCACCCCGAAATACGGGTGCCACTCCGAGGTCGAGCCGGCCTGCAGGTGCTCCCTCTGCAACTGCATGATGCCACCGTGTCCCGGGTCGTCGGTCTTGCCGCCGCCCGGGGCGGAGACGATGGAGTAGACCATGTCCGCACCCATCGGCATGTCCTGATGGCCCCAGGAGAAGACCGAGCGGTAGAAGTCCTTCGCGGCGGCCGCGTCGGTGGTGTACAGCTCCGTCCAGCACAGGGAGTCCGGTTCCATGACCGTCTCCAGGCCCTTGACGTCGCCCGGCTGCCACACCGCGAAGTCGGCGCCCGTCGGATCGGTGAAGGCAGCCAGCCGGCCCGCGGTGAAGACGTCCATCGGCGGGACGCGCACCGAGCCGCCGGCCTGCTCCACCGCCTTGACCGTGGCGTCCGCGTCGGGGGTCTGGAAATACACCGTCCAGGCGGAGCGCGCGCCCTCGTCCGGCAGCGGGCCGACGGCACCGACCGTCTTGCCGTCGCGCTGGAGGAAGCCGTACCCGCCGGCGTCCGGGCCGGCCGACCGGAAGGTCCAGCCGAACACGGCGGTGTAGAAGGAGACGGCGTCGTCGATGTCCGGGGCCCCGAGGTCGAGCCAGTTGGGTGTGCCCGGGACGTAGTTGGTCGTCAGCATGGGTGGTCCTCCGTCGCACGGATCGGGACGTTCACGGCTGTTTCCCGCTGTTTCCCAGCATGGCAGGGGGCACTGACAGCCGCCCTTCACGCGCACCGTGCCGGGAGCGGCTCAGGGCGCTGCGAACCGTGCGCGCAGCTCGCGCTTGAGAACCTTGCCGCTGGCGTTGCGCGGCAGCGCGTCCACGAACATCACCCGTTTGGGCGCCTTGAACGGCGCGAGGCGGGCGCGGGCCGCCGCGATCAGCTCCTCCTCCCCCACGCCCTCACCGCCGTCCATGCCCGCGGCACCGCCCGTGCCGTCCGTACGCCGTACGACCACCGCGGTCACCGCCTCGATCCAGCGCTCGTCCGGCAGCCCGATGACCGCGACCTCGGCCACCTGCGGATGTTCGTAGAGCACGTCCTCCACCTGGCGCGAGGCGACCAGGACGCCGCCGGAGTTGATGACGTCCTTGACCCGGTCGACCACCGTGAAGTAGCCCTCCGCGTCGCGGACGGCGAGGTCCCCGGAGTGGAACCAGCCGTCCCGGAACGCCTCGGCGGTCTCCTCCGGCTTGTCCCAGTAGCCGGTGCACAGTTGCGGGGAGCGGTAGACGACCTCGCCCCGGGTGCCGTCCGGCACTTCCCGGCCCTCCTCGTCCACCACCCGCGCCTCGACGAACAGCACGGGGCGCCCGCAGGAGTCCATCCGGCCCTCGTGTTCGCCGGGGCCCAGCACGGTGGCCAGCGGCCCGATCTCGCTCTGGCCGAAGCAGTTGTAGAAGGCCAGCGCGGGCAGCCGGGCGCGGAGCCGCTCCAGGACCGGCACCGGCATGATCGAGGCACCGTAGTAGGCCTTGCGCAGCCCGCCCAGCTCCCGGGTGGTGAAGCCGGGGTGGTTCGCCAGCGCGATCCACACGGTCGGCGGCGCGAACAGGCTGTCCGCCCGCCCCGCTTCCACCAGGTCGAAGATCCGCCCCGGGTCGGGTCCGTCCAGGATGGTGTTCTCCGCGCCCACCGCCAGATAGGGCAGCAGAAACACATGCATCTGCGCGGAGTGGTAGAGCGGGAGCGAGTGCAGCGGCCGGTCCGTCTCCTTCAGGTCGAGGGCGACGACGGCGCTGGTGTACTCGTGCACCAGGGCCCGGTGGGTCATCATCGCGCCCTTGGGCAGGGCGGTGGTCCCCGAGGTGTAGAGAAGCTGGACCAGGGCGTCGTCGGGCAGCTCGGCCGCCGGTTCGGCGTCGTCCGGGACTTCGCCGGCCGCGAGCCGTTCCAGCAGCCCGTCGGGCGCCCCGTACAGCGGCATGGTGCGTACGGAATCCGGCAGCCGGTGCGCGAGCGCGGGATCGGTGAGGACCAGGGCGCTGCCCGACTGCTCGACGAGGTAGCGCAGATCCTCGCCCGTCAGGCCGTGGTTGACCGGCACGTGTACCAGTCCGGCGCGGGCGCAGGCCAGAAAACCGATCAGATACGCATCCGAGTTGTGGCCGTAGGAGGCGACGCGGTCGCCGGGCCGCAGGCCGTCCGTCCGCAGCACCCGGGCCGCGGCGGTCACCGCGTCGTCCAGCTCCCGATAGGTCCAGGCCCGGTCCGCATACCGCACCGCAGTCCGTTCGGGCACCCGGCGGGCGCTGCGCCGCAGGACTCCGTCGACCGTATTGCTCCGCGCTTGCGTCATGCCGCGATCCTGGGCCGCCGTCCATCGCGGGTCAAGGCACCCGACCGGAGTCCGGGGACGACAGCCGCCCGCGGTCGTGGCCCTGCCGGCTCCCGGTCGCGCGCCTCGCGCCCCGGCCGATTCTCACCCCCGCCCCTGCGGGCACGGTTCCCGCAGCGAATGACCGGCCGCCGGGTACGCTCAACCGCCTTTGCTCTCACTCCTGTTGGGAGGAATCATGCGCAGCCGTCCCGGAGCACCGGGGCTGCGGGTGCGGCACATGCAGCCCTGACCGCCCCGGCAGGCAGGTGCCCGCGGCGGCCGGTCACCGAGGGGGGACCGGCCGCCGTGGGCTGTCCGGGACCCATGGCTACACGGCCCGCTCCCGCCCCTGCCAGTACGGGTCACGCAGCCGGCGTTTGTAGAGCTTGCCGTTGGGGTCGCGGGGCATGGCGGTGATGAAGTCGACCGACTTGGGCCGTTTGTAGCCGGCCAGCTGCCCGGCGCAGTGGGCCAGGATCCCGGCGGCCAGTTCGGGCCCCGGCGGATGGCCCTCGGCGGGCTCGACGACGGCCTTGACCTCCTCGCCCCAGTCGTCGTGCGGGATGCCGAAGACGGCCGCGTCGGCGACCGCGGGGTGGCCGAGCAGGGCGGACTCGATTTCGGCGGGGTAGATGTTCACCCCGCCCGAGATGATCATGTCGATCTTGCGGTCACGGAGGAAGAGGAAGCCGTCCGCGTCCAGATACCCGAGGTCGCCGACGGTGAAGAAGTCACCGATCCGGTTCTTCTCCGTCTTCCCTTCGTCCTTGTGATAACGGAAGCCGCCGGTGCTCATCTTCATGTAGACGGTGCCGAGTTGGCCCGCGGGCAGCCGGTTGCCGTCGTCGTCGAAGACGGCCAGTTCGCTGATCGGCCAGGCCTTGCCGACCGTGCCGGGCTTCTCGAGCCAGTCCTCGGCGGTCGCGAAGGCGCCGCCGCCCTCGCTGGCCGCGTAATACTCCTCGACACAGCCGCCCCACCAGTCGATCATCGCGCGTTTGACGTGGTCGGGGCAGGGTGCGGCGCCGTGGATGGCGTGCCGCATCGCGCTCACGTCGTACGCCGCACGGGTGTCCGCCGGCAGGGCGAGCAGCCGGTGGAACTGGGTGGGCACCATATGGGTGTGGGTGCAGCGGTGGGTGTCCATCAGCGCCAGCATCTGCTGCGGCGTCCACTTGTCCATCAGGACGAGGCGATGGCCGAGGTGCAGCGAGGCGCCGGCGAATTGCAGCACGGCGGTGTGGTAAAGCGGCGAGCAGACCAGATGCACATTGCCGTCGAACGGTTTGATGCCGAAGATGCCGAGGAAACCGCCGAGGTGGGCGTCCTCGGGTGCGGTGCCGGGCAGCGGGCGGCGGATGCCGCGCGGGCGCCCGGTGGTTCCCGAGGTGTAGTTCATGACCCAGCCCAGGGTCCGGCCGGCGGGCGCGGACTCCGGCTGCCCGTCGAGGAGTTCGGCATACGGCCGGAAGCCGTCGAGGTGACCGACGGCATGGCGATGGGACGCCGGCAGCTTCGCCTCGTCCGCGGCGTGCCGGGCCGCCTGGGCGAACTGCTCGTGCGCGATCAGCACCTTCGCCCCGGAGTCGGCGACGATCCAGGCGATCTCCGGGCCGACCAGGTGGTGGTTGACGGGGACGAGATAGAAGCCCGCCTGGGACGCGGCGAGATAGGCGGTGAAGAACTCGACGCCGTTGGGGAGGACCACGGCGAACGCGTCGCCGCGCTCCAGACCCGCCGCGCGCAGCCCGTGGACCAGTTGGTTGCTCGCGGCGTGCAGCCGGCCCGCGGTCCACTCCTCGCCGTCCGGGGCGACCAGGACCGTACGGTCCGGGTCGGCGGCGGCCTGCGCCCAAAAGCCGTTGGGCGGTGGGGAGTCATGGGTCATTCCGCTGTCCTCCTCGGGATCGGGATCAGACGCGTCCGGCGATGCGGTTGATGCGGTCGACGGCCCGCTCGAAGCCGCGGGTGAGGTCGTCGAAGACGGCCTGTACGCTGCGTTCGCTGTTCATCCGGCCGACGATCTGGCCGACCGGGGTACCGAGCAGCGGCTCGACCTCGTGCCGCTGGATACGGGAGTTGGCCTCGGCGACCAGCAGGCCCTGCAGCGGCATCGGGAGGGGGCCGGGACCGCTCGGATCGTCCCAGGCATCGGTCCATTCGGTGCGCAGCTGGCGGGCGGGTTTGCCGGTCAGGGCGCGGGAGCGGACGGTGTCGCCCGGTCCCGCGGCGAGCAGTTTCTCCGTCAGCCGCCGGGAGTGCAGACCGGCCTCCTCGGTGGTCAGCCAGAGCGAGCCCAGCCAGACGCCCTGCGCGCCGAGCGCGAGCCCGGCGGCGATCTGCTCACCGGTGCCGATACCGCCCGCGGCGAGCACCGGCAGCGGGTCGACGGCGGCGACCACTTCCGGGGTGAGGACCATGGTGGCGATCTCACCGGTGTGCCCGCCGGCCTCGTACCCCTGGGCGACGACGATGTCGATACCGGCGGCCTTGTGGTGGCGTGCGTGCCGGGGGCTGCCGGCCAGCGCGGCGACGAGGATGCCGTGCTCGTGGGCGCGCCGGACGATGTCGGGCGGCGGCGAGCCGAGGGCGTTGGCCAGCAGCTTGACCGGATAGTCGAAGGCCACCTCGAGCTGGCTGCGGGCGACCTGCTCCATCCATCCGGTGATCCGCCAGCCGGACGCCTCCCCTTCCGCGAGCTGCGGCACCTGATGCTTGTCGAGGAGCTCGGTGACGAAGCGACGGTGCCCCTCCGGGATCATCGCCTCGACCTCGGCCTCGGTGACCCCTTCCACCTTCTTGGCAGGCATCACCACATCGAGGCCGTACGGCAGCCCGTCGGTGTGCTCCTGCATCCAGTCCAGGTCGCGCGCCAGCTCGTCCGGCGCGGTGTAGCGGACCGCGCCGAGCACCCCGAAGCCGCCGGCCCGGGTGATCGCCGCGGCGACCGCGGGAAAGGGGGTGAACCCGAAGACGGCGTGCTCGGCTCCCAGCGTGTTGCTCAGCTCCGTCTGCATGGGCGCAGGATGCCGCAGCGGACCGTACGAGGGAAGAGATTTTCTGATGCAGCGTCAGAAACTTGGCACCGGCCTCCGGGACGGGCGGCCCCGGCCGCCCGGGACGCCGGGGGCCGGCCCCGCCCCTCACCCCTCCGCCAGCACCGCCATCGCCGCATTGTGCCCCGGGATGCCGCTCACTCCGCCGCCGCGCACCGCACCCGCCCCGCACAGCAGGACGTTGGGGTGGGTGGTCGCCACGCCCCAGCGGGCCGGGGCGGACGGGGCGCCGCCGGCGGCCTCGTGCGACGGGTCCGCGTAGGGAAAAGCCAGGTCCCGGTGGAAGATGTTGCCGCCCGGCAGACCGAGTTCGCGGTCCAGGTCGAGCGGGGAGCGGGCTTCGATGCAGGGGCGGCCGTCGGCGTCGTGAGCCAGGCAGTCGGCGAGCGGTTCGGCGAGATGACTGTCGAGTTCGGCGAGGGTGGCCGCCAGGAGGCGGTCGCGGGTGGTGTCGTTGTCGGCGGTGAACAGGCTCGCGGGGGCGTGCAGGCCGAACAGGGTGAGCGTCTGGTAGCCCTGGCGGACCAGGTCGGCCCCGAGGATGGAGGGGTCGGTGAGGGAGTGGCAGTAGATCTCCGAGGGCGGGGCGGCGGGCAGGGTGCCGGACGCGGCCTGTCGGTAGGCGCTCTCCAGCTGCCGGTAGCCCTCGGCGATATGGAAGGTGCCGGAGAAGGCCTCCCGCGGGTCCACCCGGGTGTCCGTCAGCCGCGGCAGCCGGGTGAGCAGCATATTGACCTTGAGCTGGGCGCCCTCGGCGGGCGGCGGTGGTGCCTCGCCCAGCAGGCGGGCCAGCTCGCGCGGGGCGGCGTTGACCAGGACCCGGCGGGCGCCGACGGTGCCCGCCGCGCAGGTCACCTCCGCGCTCCTGCCGTCCGTGGCGATACCGGTCACCTCGCAGTCGGTGACGATCTCCACCCCGGCCCGGCGGGCGGCCTCAGCCAGTGCGTCGGTCAGGGCGCCCATACCGCCGATGGGGACGTCCCAGTCACCCGTGCCGCCGCCGATGACGTGGTAGAGGAAGCAGCGGTTCTGCCGCAGGGACGGGTCGTGGGCGGTGGTGAACGTGCCGATGAGGGCGTCGGTGAGGACCACGCCGCGGACCAGGTCGTCGGCGAAGGTCTCCTCGACCACCTCCCCCAGGGGACGTTCGAACAGGGCGTGCCAGGTGGCGTCGTCGTCGACCGTGGCGCGGAGCGCGGCGCGGGTGGGGAGGGGCTCGGTCAGGGTCGGGAAGATGCGCGCGGCAAGCCGCCCGGTCGTGCCGTAGAAGCGCTGCCAGGCGGTGAACTCCCGGTCGGATCCGGTGAGTTCGGCGAACGCGGTACGGGTCCTGGCCTCGCCGCCGCCGACGAGCAGACCGGTGGGGCGGCCGTCGCGTACGGCGGGGGTGTAGGAGGACACGGTGCGTTTGCGGACCGCGAAGCGCAGACCGAGGTCCCGCACGATCTTCGGCGGCAGCAGGCTCACGAGGTAGGAGTAGCGGGACAGCCGGGCGTCGACCCCGGCGAATGCCCGGGTCGACACGGCGGCACCACCGGTGTGGTCCAGCCGCTCCAGCACCAGCACGCTGTGCCCGGCGCGTGCGAGATAGGCGGCGGCCACCAGTCCGTTGTGGCCGCCGCCGACGATGACCGCGTCATACGAAGTCCGTTCCGGCATGCCCCTTGGTAGCACGCGGTGATCCCGGTCGCCAGGTACACGCGGCTGAAACCTTCGCCCCGGTCGGTGCGGCTTCTTGACCGGGCCGGGGGCTGCTCCTAGCGTCCGGCCGTGCTCCGTCCCGGCACCACCCCCGTCGTCCTCTCCTCAGGCCGTCCCGCCCACTCGTGAGGTGACCCGTGTCCCACTCGTCGGTACCCCGCATCGGCCGCATTCTCGCCGGACTGACCGCCGTCGCCGCCTGCTCGGCCGGGCTGCTCGCGGCTCCCGCGCCCGCCTCCGCCGCCCCGGATCCGGCCCGTGCGCCCGGCGCCCGGCACGCCGCGGGAGCGTATCCGAATCTGGCCCCGAGACCCCCGATGGGCTGGAACAACTGGTCGTACTACATGTGCGACATCAACGAGAGGGTCGTCCTCGACAACGCGCGGGCGCTGGTCCGTTCGGGGCTGGCGCGGCGGGGCTACCGCACCGTCACCGTCGACGACTGCTGGATGAGCCGGCAGCGCGGCCCCCGGGGCGAGCTGACGGCCGACCCGGCGAAGTTCCCGCACGGGATGGCCCACCTCGGGCGGCAGCTGCACGCGCTGGGACTGAAATTCGGGATCTACGAGGATGTCGGCACCCTCACCTGTGAGAAGTATCCGGGCAGTCTTGGCCATTTTTCCGAGGACGCGAAGCTGTTCGCGCGCTGGAAGGTCGACTATGTCAAGGCGGACGGCTGCAATGTGCCCGTCGCCCCGGGGCACACCAAGGAGGAGACCTACCGGGATCTGTACGGGCAGATGAGCGGTGCGCTCCGGGCGACCGGCCGCCCGATCACCTTCTCGGTGTCGGCGCCGGCCTACTTCCAGTTCGACGGTGACAGCGTCTGGCACCGGGTCATCGGCTGGTCGGCGGAGCTCGGCAACCTCTGGCGGGGCGGGCGGGATGTGGCGCTGCAGAAGAACACTCCGGCCGCGAAGTGGACCTCGATCGTCTACAACTTCCGCTACAACGCGCGACTGGCCGGCCTCCAGCACCCCGGCCGCTGGAACGACCCGGACTTCCTGCTGGCCGGCGACACGGGCCTGACGCAGCAGGAGATGCAGAGCCAGATGTCGCTGTGGGCGATGATGGCCGCTCCCCTGATCTCCAGTACGGACGTCGGCAAGCTGTCCCCGGCGGCGCGCAAGGTGCTCGGGAACAAGGAGGTCATCGCCGTCGACCAGGATGCGCTCGGAGTCCAGGGGAACCTCGTGCAGCAGGACGACGGCTCCGCGGTGCTGGCCAAGCCGCTGAAGAACGGCGACCACGCGATCGCCCTGTTCAACTCGGGTGACACCCCGCGCACGCTGTCCGTGACGGCCGCCGCGGCCGGGCTGCCGGCGGCACGCTCCTACCGGCTGCACGATCTGGTCACCGGCCGCCGTACGCACAGCGCGGACCCGGTCGTGGCACGGGAGGTACCGCCGCACAGCACGGTGCTCTACCGCGTCACTCCGGACTGACGGGTCGCCACGGACCGGGGCGCCACGCTTTTGGCCCGGCGGATTCCGATGGACCGCGCGCCGTCCCTACCGCCGGCGCGCGGCGCGCTCCTGGCGCAGTCCCGCGACCCGGCGGTGGAGGACGGCCGCCTCGTCCGTGCGGCCCAGCCGCTCCAGGCACTGGGCCAGGTCACCGGAGCTGGCCAGCACGTCGAGGTGGGCGGCGCCCAGCACCCGTTCGCGGGCGTCCGCAACCTCGCGGTAGAGGTCCAGTGCCTCGTCCCAGCGGCCGAGCCAGCCGAGCGCCACGGCGGTCTCCCGGCGGCTGACCAGTGTGTCGGGGGCATCGGGGCCGAGCACCCGCGCCCGTTCCGCGGCCACCTCGCGGGCCTCCACGAGCGCCTCCTGCCAGCGGTTCTGCCGTCCGAGGCTGACGCCCAAGCCGTGCCGGGCGCGCAGTGTCTCGGGGGCGTCGGCGCCCCGGGCGCGGGCGCAGTCGGCCGCCAGGTCCCGGTAGACCGCCAGGGCATCGGCGCTGTGGCCGAGGCGGCCGAAGCCGATCCCGACCTCGTAACGGGCGGCGAGGGCGTCGGGATGGTCGCGGCCGAGGGTCGCGCTGCGCGCCGCCGCGACGTCCCGGCAGATGGCCAGCGCCTCCGCCCACAGACCCAACTTGCCCAGCACATGGGCGAGCTCGAAGCGGGTGGCGAGGGTGTCGGCGTGGCGGGGGCCGAGTACCCGGGCGCGGGCCCCGGCCACCTCGTGGACCATGGCGCGGCAGTCCTCCAGCCGTCCCAGCCGGCCGAGGTTGAGCGCGACATGGTGACGGCAGCTCAGCGAGTCGGGGTGGTCGGGGCCCAGCGCACGTTCGCGGCCCGTCAGCACCTCGGTGTAGATCTGGTGCGCCTCGAAGTTCCGGCCGAGCCGGCTCAGCGCGTGGCCCGCCTCCAGACGGCTGGTGAGGGTGTCGGGATGATCGGGGCCGAGGAGCCGCTCGCGTTCCGCGGCGAGCGCCCGGTGTGCCTCGCCCGCCTCTTCCCAGCGGCCCAGCCGGCCGAGGTTCAGCGCGGCGGTGTGCCGGCCGGCCGGCGCGGCGAGGGTGGCGCGGCGGTCGTCGGGCCGTGCCGGGCCGGCGATGCCGGCGGCCGGGGACGCGTCGCCGCACTGCGGACCACTCCCGCCGGTCCAGGAATCGGTGAGGACCGTGGCGCCCGGGTCCGCCGGCGACCCGTGCGTCCGCCGGGCGGGGCCCGCCGGTGAGCCGAGGGTCATGCCGTGGGTCCAGGAGGGCAGCCACCGGCCGGGGACCGTCGGATCGTCCGCGCCTGCCGCGCGGCCCGCGCGGCCCGCGCGGCCCCGCCCGGGGTGCGCATGGCGGGCATCGGCGAGGCGTTTGCCCAGTTCGTCGGCGTTCCTGGGGCGGTCGTCGGGGTCCTTGGCGAGCAGTTCGAGCATGATCCGCTCGTAGGCCTCGGGCAGGTCGGGGCGGAGCGTACGGGGCGGCTTCGGGGTCAGGTCGCGATGCCCGACGAGCACCGCCCAGGCGTCGCCCAGGTCGAACGGCGGGACGCCGGTGGCGATCTCGTACAGCACACAGCCGAGGGAGTAGAGATCGCTGCGGTGGTCGACGCCGTGGGCGCCGATCTGTTCGGGCGACATGTAGTGCGGGCTGCCCATGGCGATGCCGGTGCCGGTGAGGCGGGCGGTGAAGCCGATGTCGTGGCCGAGCCGGGCGATGCCGAAATCGCAGATCTTGACCGTGCCGTCGGCGGTGCGGACGATGTTCGCCGGTTTCAGATCGCGGTGCACGATGGCTTGTTCATGGGTGTAGGCGAGCGCGGCGGTGACCTGCTCGGCGATCTCCATGAGGTCGGGTACAGGAAGCGGCTGGCGACGGTTGTCGTCCAGGAGCTGGCTGAGGTTACGGCCGCTGAGCAGCTCCATGACAATGAAGAGGGTGCCGTCGTCCTCGCCGAAGTCATGGACGACGGTGATGCCGCGGTGCTGGAGCGCGGCCGCGACCCGGGCCTCGCGGCGGAACCGTTCGCGCAGCACCGGCAGGAACGACTGTTCGTGCTGCGGTCCCATGGGCTTGAGGCATTTGACCGCGACCTGCCGGCCCAGCGACTCGTCGCGGGCCCGCCACACCTCCCCCATGCCGCCGCGCCCGATGGTGTCGAGCAGCCGGTACCGCCGTTGGACAAGTCTGTTTTCCGCCACCATGTATCGCCGCCCCCGTCCCCGTTCCCCGTGGTCAGCCGCGCAGTTCCCCCTGCGTGTCCTCCTGCCCGTCCAGTATGGCGGCGCAAGCGCGGAGCTTGTAGGGCGCTGGGCGGGTCTCGGGGCCGAGTCGTGCGACGGCGCGCAGAATGTGCCGGGGCGGGAGCTGCCAGCGGACCGTGGGGGGAACGGCCCGAAGGAGGCGGCCGGTGGCGCGCAGCCGGCGGGTGACGGCTGCGGACGTGGGTGCGGGGCGCCCGTAGAGCTCATGGGCATACGCCGGGAGTGCGCCGTAGGCGAGCCGTGCCACCCGCTGCCACAGCAGGGCACGGGCCGGCACGAGCGGGGCCGGTGTCGGGGGCCGGCGCAGAAAGCGGTCCACCTCACGGGCTTCGGGGGTCAGCGCCAACTCGGGCCGTACGCGGGCGAAGTAAGCGGCGAGCGCGGCCCGGCTGCCGGGGACACCGGCCGGGTCGAGGCCGACGAGCCGGGCGCTTTCGCGCTGTTCGTGGAGGTAGGCATCGGCCTGGGCGTCGCTGACGGGGTAACCGGAGCGGCGCAGTACGTGCAGGTAGGAGTCCACCTCCGCGCAGTGCACCCACAGCAGCAGGGCCGGCTCGTCGACGCCGTACCGTTCGCCGGTGACCGGATCGCCGGCGGACAGCCGCCGGTGGATGCGGCGGACCGTGGCACCGGCCGCTTCGGCCGCGTCGGTGGTGCCGTAGGTGAGGGTGCCGACGAAGCGGGCGGTCCGCATCAGCCGCCCCCAGGCGTCCCTTCTGAAGTCCGAGTTCTGGAAGACACCGCGCACCGCACGCGGGTGGAGCGCCTGGAGGTACAGCGCGCGGACACCCGCGATCCACATCATCGGATCGCCGTGCAGCTGCCAGGTCACGGAACGGGGCCCGAAGACCCCCGGGTCACCTGCCACTCCTCACACCTCCCGCCACCAGCATCCGTCATGCCGCGCCCAGAGACCATCAGGTCCCAGCGGTCGGCGCGTGCGAGCAGCTTGCGCATGCTCATTCCCTTGGCCGGCGTTCCGCCCGGTGGCAGGCGCTATGCCGAGACCAGTGCCAGGACGAGCGGGACGGCGGCGATGCCCAGCAGTGTCTGCGTCGCGGTGATACCGGCCATCAGCGGTGCGTCGCCGCCCAGTTGCCTCGCCATGATGTACGCGGACGATGCCGTGGGCAGAGCCTGGAAGAGCACGGCGATGATCAGCGCCTGGGACCCGAGGCCGGCCAGCTGAGCCGCCAGGAACGTCGCGGCGGGCATGAGGGCAAACTTGACGGACGACGACGTGAGGATCGGCGCCGCCCACGACCGTGCCGCACCGAAGCGCAGCGCGGCGCCGATGCACAACAGCCCCAGCGGCATCGAGGCGGCTCCGAGTGCCTGGAGCGCCGGCGCGATGCCCGGCGGCAGGCGCAGATCCAGTGCCTGAAGAAGGATGCCTCCCGCGCAGGCGAGGATGAGCGGGTTGGTCACGAGCTGTTTGACGATGCCCGTAAGGCGCGGGCGTGCGCTCCCGAACCGTGCGAAGACCAGCACGCACAAGACATTGACCGTGGGCACGACCGCCGCGTTGCAGACCGCGGCGGTGGCGACGCCCTGGGTGCCGTACAGGCCGGCGGCGATGGTCACGCCGATGTAGTTGTTGAACCTGACGCTGCCCTGGAAGACCGAGGTGAAGCCGTCGTCCTTCAGTCGCATCATGGGCCGGAAGGCGATGACCAGCACGGCGACTGCCACCGTGGAGGCGACCAGGGTGCCTGCCAGGGCCCGTACCGGCAGATCGCTGGTGTCGGCCGTCGCCAGGCTGTACAGGAACAGAGCCGGCAGCAGCACGTGATAGCTCAGGCGCTCGGCATCGGACCAGAAACTCTCGGCCGTGATCACCGATCGCTTGAGCGCATGGCCCAGCGCGATCAGCAGGACGACCGGAATCAGCGCCTTGACGGTCAGTGCGATCACGCCGGGACCTCGTCCAGCGTGGCGACGATAATGCGGCGGCCCTCTTCCAGGGTGGCGGTGGCGGTGGCTGTGGCGAAGGAGCACCGCAGAGGGCCCGGCGCACCGAAGGCGCTGCCCGGGACGGTCGCGCATCGCGCTTCGAGGAAGGTGTCCGCCGCTGCGAGGTCGTCGCCGGCCGCACGGCACGGAAAGAGGGAGAACGCGCCGTCGGGCACCATCGCGGAACTGCCGGCCGTTCTGTTTCGCTGGTGGGAGTGGGAAGAGCCGGCGCCTTGGGCACCGGGTGTCGAAGAGTGCATGCCGACAGGCTGATGTAATACATCGAGGCATGACAACCGTTACAGGATGCCTGCGAGAGCACTCAGCAGGCCACGGCCTTCCAGCAGTACCTCGACGAGCACGAACTGCTCCGGCCCCGCTGGTGCCGCCGAGGGCAACGGTCAAGGATTCTCAAGATCCCCGGCAGGGTCTCTCATCGGATCAGCGGAGAAGGCGGAGGGAGAGCAGACCCGACGGTGGGACGGTCAGCGAGTGCAGACCGGGCCCGAGGGCGAACCGGCGGTTACCCATGAGCGCCCCGGTGGCGTCCCGGACGGTTTCCTCCACGTCACTTGAGCCGGTGACGTCCAGCGTGACCCGGGGCGCTGAGGTGACGTTCACCACCTCGACCAGCCGGGTCCGCGCCAGATCGACCGGGGCGATCCGCTCGGCATGCAGCACGACGACCTGGTGCCCGTCCGTCCGGGCTCGCACCATCGGGTACAGCTCGTCGGGACGGCCCGGGTCCACTGCGCCGTCGAGCAGGACCGGCCGCAGCCGGATCCAGGTCCGCAGCCAGAACGCCAGGGCCGCCCGGTGGTCGGCGCGCAGCCGGTCCAGCCTGCCCGACAGCTGTGGCACTGACGTAAGGACGCTGAGCAGCTGCCGGGCCGCAGATTCCGGTGAGCCGTCGGGATCCCACATGAGCATGTCGGAGTGGACGACGCCGCCGAGCGCGAGCAGTCCGGCGTCCAGGGTCTTGACTCTGTTCGCGACGGCGTCGGCCGGGCAGTCGGAGGCCCTGAGCAGATTGCCGTAGGCGGCCATGCCGTGGCCGAGGTAGGGCTGGCGTAGCTCGATCATGATGCCGGGCCTGATCGCCTGGAGCGCGACGCGCAGTTCGTCGAGCAGGACGGTCATGGCGAGGCCGATATCCTCGCCGTCGCCCGCGTAGAGCTGCGCGTCGTCGAGGAAGTCGATCTTCAGCCCGTCGAGCCCGTGATCGGCGACCATCCCGGCGCACAGCGCCACGATGTGGGCCCGCACCTCGGGACGGCGCGGGTCGAGCACATGGGCACCCGGAGCCGTGCGGCTGGGCAGCGGGGCAAGGTCACGCATGCGTTCCCAGGCAGCCGACTCCGGGCCGAGCAGCAGCGGGGCGACCCAGACCAGGTAGGCCATGCCGAGTTCCTTGACCCGTCGGACATGCCCGGCCAGATCGGGGAACTTGGCAGTGTCGACCGCCCAGTCGCCGGCCCACGCGTAGCCGCGCTTGTTGCCGCCGGCGACCCAGCCGTCGTCGAGGATCAGCGTTCCGCAGCCGAGGTCGGCGGCGTGCGCGGCCTCGGCCTCAACGGCGTCCGCGTGGACGTCCTGGCCGAAGGCGTACCAGGTGGAGTAGACCGGCGCCCGTCCCGCGGCGGGGGTCGGCAACGGCGGGCGGGCGGCGGTCTCGGCGAGATGGCCGCGTAGCGACCGCAGCGCCGTGGCGACCGAGGTCGCGCGGGGCGCGAATGCCAGCGTGTACGGCCCGTCCCCGGCGACCAGATGCAGATGGACCACGAACCGCTTGGTCGCCTCGGAGATACCGAAGACCAACTCGGTCTCGATGACAGGGTCTTGTGCCGCGAACGTCAGCATGGTCGTGCCGGATGTCTCGTAGAGGCAGCCGACGGGAGCGCCCTTGATCAGGCTGGTGTGGATCCTGCCCGCCCAGTCCGCCAGCAGGGTCCGCTCCCAGCCACAGGCCGGATGCCAGAAGCCGACGGCATCGCGCAGCGGAACAGCCAGCCGGATCTCCACGGCGGTGCCCTTCGGGGCGGTGACGTCCAGGGCAGTCAGCCCGCCGGGCAGCTCGCGGACGTTGAACCGACCGACCGGCAGCGCGACCGTCACGTCGTCGATCAACGGGCTCTCCGGCGCCGCGGGACGCTCGGCAGTGGTCACCATACTCATGGTCATGAACTCCTCGGTGGTGGAGACAGGCGTGGGAGCCCGGATCGGGCGGACAGGGCGGTGGCCTCGGCCAACGCGCGGCTCAGCAGACTGTCGTGGGGGCGTCGTCCGCAGGACGGTGCCGCGCGCGCCAACGATCCGCCGGGTCCGGGGCAGGTGGTGCTTCCCCGGTCATGCCGCAGGTGTGCACATCACCGGCCGGCAGATCGCCCTGCGCGCACGTCGAGAGTCCTTGCGACACGATCTGCAGACTCCCCGACGGCCCTGTCACGGAATTGACCAGACCATCGATCTTGTTGCCGTTCTGGTCCGCCACCCGGCCGTAGAGCCCGAGAGTGCGGCCCTGCCACTTCTGGAGGGCGGGCACCACTGCGGGTTTTGCGTTGACCGGGTCGGGGGCGGCGCTCGCCGGTGTGGCGGGAGCGGCGAGGGTGAGCAGGGAGACCATCAACGCGAGAAGGCACAGCAGCTGTCTTGGACGCACTCTCATGGGAAACTCCAAGCGTTCTCGATGGATTCGTTCCTGGAGGTTCGTGCGGGTGACGCGACGGGGAGCAGGTGCCGGCCGTGCCGTGCCCCGGCCGAGGCCGGGGCAG
Organism: Streptomyces sp. NPDC054765; assembly: GCF_053612065.1. Classification (NCBI taxonomy): domain Bacteria; kingdom Bacillati; phylum Actinomycetota; class Actinomycetes; order Kitasatosporales; family Streptomycetaceae; genus Streptomyces; species Streptomyces sp. NPDC054765. Next base: position 15,710 of record NZ_JBSHBP010000028.1, read on the forward strand.
GGCACGGCGCGGCGCGGTCACGGCCTGGCCGTCACCCTGTAGGTGATCTTCGCGTCGGCGATGCTCCCGCCGTTCTTGGCGGTGATGGTGAATGTGCTGGTGCCGGGAAAGGCAGGAATTCCGGTGATGCCACCGGTGTCCTGGTTGAGGGTCAGGCCGCGCGGGAGGCGGCCGTCGGTGACCTCGTAGCGGATGGTCCGCGGAGTCGTCGAGGTCACCTTGAAGGCGTACAGCTTTCCGACCCGGGCGTCCGTCGGCTCCGACGTGGCGAAGCCCGGCGTCGGGGCCTTGACCGGCTGCGGGTCGCCGATCGACTGACCGGACGTGTCCTTCTCCTGCAGCGTCCACTCGGCGTCCGGCGTGACCTCGCTCAGGTGCCAGTGCCTGCTCGCGACGCCCAGTTGCTTCTTCTGCTCGGCAGTGAACGCACCGGCTGCACGCGCGGACTCCCACATCCGGACGGCGGCGAGCAGCGCGGTGGTGTTCTGCCCGGACTGGAGGCCGCTCACGGTGGTCTCGAAGTTGATGCCGGCGTCGAGGGAGGCCGCGTGCGCCAGGGTGTCCTCGATCTTTTGCAGGGGGTCGCTGCCCGAGAGCCCCTGCTGGCCCATCATCCCGGGCAGGTAGTTCGCCCGGTAGAAGGTGTTGCTGCGGATGATCTGAGCGTAGCTCGTGGGGCCGATCTCACCCCAGCTCGCCCTGGACTGGGCGTCCCAGGTGTTCGACGCGAGGTTGCTGCACTCGGTGATGAAGTTCTTGGTGGTGACCTGCCGGTGGACGCCGTTGACGAGCCGTGCGAAGCCGTAGCCGCCCCAGCCGTTGTAGCCGGTGCCTTCGAGCCCGTCGTAGGACGTGGCGTGGACGCCGCTGGTGTTGTAGGCGGTGGCCAGCCGGGCCGCGATCTCGTCGGTGATCGGCAGACTGGCCAGCGCGCCGCCGTAGCCGTTCTGGATGAGCCGGGCGACGGTGGTGCCGGCCGGGTAGTCCTTGGCGGCCGAGGACCACTGTGCCCGGCTCAGGCCGCCGACCTGCCACTCGGTGTTGCTGACCTTGGTGACGGAACCGTAGGTGATGAACTCGTCGCCGATGCGCAGCCGTTGACCGTCGACGCCGGAGGCCAGCAGGCCGTTGGCATCCACGTACAGCGTGGTGTCCGCCCCGGCCAGCGGGCGGGTGAGCCGGGCGGAGCCGCCCACCGCGAGCCGTGGATCGGCCGGTGCCTTCACATACGGGTCGTTGGCGTCGATGAAGGTGGACAGGGTGTGCACTCCGACCTCGATGCCCTCCTTCGCCGCTGCGGCCACCAACTGGGCGGCCGCCACGTCCGATCCGCCGAAGGAGCCGTTGAACTGGTAGTGCCCGTGCGACACCCACGGCCCGTTGCCGCTGATCGCGTAGATGTTCCGCACCCCGGCCTGCGCGGCGAGCTCGGCGGCCGCGGTGACGTTGCCCGTGTTGAGGTCGTGGACCCAGAAGTGGGTCTGCGAGGTGCGCTGGGCCACCTTCTGCCACTGGCCGTCCAGGGTGGGGTACGCCTGGTCGTGCTCCTTGGCGATCTGGCTGAGCACGGTCAGGGCGAGATCCGGCGCACTGCCGAACAGGGCGATCTTCGACCCGACGATCCGGCCCTCGGGCGCGGGCAGCGGGCCGAGCGGGATCTCGTAACCGTTGGTGCGCTGCCGGACCCGTACCTTGCTGTAGTCGTAAGTGGTGGCGCGCAGGACGCTGCCCCACGTGGTCTTCGCGGCGACGTTGCTCGCCAGCCACTCGTCCTTCGCGCCGGTCTGGAGCCCGTACGGATTCCAGACGAGATCGGGACCGAACCCGTACGCCAGATGCTCGTTCGGCCACCCGCCCACCGTCTTGTCGTTCAGCGGCCGGACCCCCATGACGAAATCGGAGGTGGCGACCACACCGGCCGTCTCGCCGATGGTGTCGTCGAGTGTCGTCGGCAGCGGACCCCACAGCAGCGTCTGCACATCCACACCCGAGGCGGCCGTCAGGCCGACGACTTCCAGTGTGGAATGCGTGGGAAACCCGACGGCCTCTACCTGGATCGTCACGCTCTCGCCGACGAACTCCAGGACCTGCCGGTGGTGCGCCCGGTCACGCGACACGACCCGCACCTTCGCGGGAACCACATGCTTGCCGTCGGCCACCACACTGACCAGCGGCACGGGGGTGTCCTTGGCCAGGTGGTCGGTGCCGTCACGCAGGTCCACCAGGCTGTCCACGTACCCGGAGCCGCTGATGCCCACCGACAGGAAGCCCGCCCCGATCCGCAGCGACGGGGACGTCTTGGTCCTGGCCGTTCGCACGGCATACGCGGGTCCGGCGGCCATGGCCACGGCCGTGGCCGAACTCAAGCCGCCGGCAACCAGAAAGCGACGCCTGTCCACATGTCCTCCTAAGTGACTCTCGATGACGCGCGGGATCACTGATCAACTGCCCGTGAACAGCGCAGAGGGGCGCAACGCCGGCACACGTCGAGCGACGAACGAGGTCACCTGGATAGTTCGTATTCTTCAGCGGAGACGGTTCGCGCTGTTCCGGGGAGCGGGATCGGCGGACGGCCCTGAGCCGGAGAGCCCATAGGCCTGCCCGTGCAGGAAAGTGCGCTTGTTTCTCCTGTGTAACTACCCCAGCACAAGTGCGGTCCAGCGTGCACGGCACGGAAGGGGCCGTCAAGGCTTAGTTCGGATCTATTTCCGGGGACGCGGGTGCTCCGTGGGGCGGTCCGAGCACCCCTGAACGGGCAACCCGGAAGGTATCTTGGGGGCCCAGCACGTGGCATTTCGTGACGGCATGCATCGGATACATGGAGCAACATGACTGGATCTTCCCGGCCCGCGTCCGCATCCGCGGTATCGGAGACGGAGCCGGAGGCGGCTCCCTACCGCCCCGGCTACGAGGTCGCGGCGGAGCGCATCCTGGAGTACGTCGCCCGGCAGGGGATGGGGCCCGGTGACCGGCTGCCGACGGAGAAGGATCTGGCGGCCGAAGTAGACATGAGCAGGACGGTGGTGCGAGAGGGCGTCAAGATCCTCTCGGCCCTCGGGAGGCTCTCGGTGGAGAAGGGACGCGGCATTTTCGTGGCGCATCCCAGGAACGACCTGTGGTCCGACACGTTCTCCCGGTTCCTGCCGACCGACCCGAGCCGCGTCGGTGAACTGTTCGAGTTCCGACGCTTCACCGAGGCCGAGACCAGCGGGCTCGCGGCCGCGCGGGCCACACCGGTTCAGCTCAGGGCCATCCGCGAGGCGGCGCAGCGCTCGGCGGAGGCCGCCGAGCGCGACGACCACGAGTCGTTCGGCCGGGCCGATGCGGAGTTCCATCAGGCGATCGGCGCGGCAGCGGGGAACGCGTTCCTCTCCAGCCTGGTCGACGCGATCCAGCGGCTGCAGCGACAGATCACCATCGTGGCCCTGGCCGACTCCGCACCGGGATCACTCGCCGGGGCCGCGGAGCAGCACCTGACGATCCTGGAAGCGATCGGGGCCGGTGAGCAGGAACAGGCCGCCGCCCTCATGGCCCGCCATATCGACACGACGGAACTCCAGATCCAGCGAGAGATCCACAATCGCATCTTTTCCGCTCCCGCCGCTCCCGCCGCTCCCGCCGGCCCGGAGGGCGTGACCGCGGACGACAGCCTCGATCAGTAGTGCCGCCTCCCCCGCCCCGCCGCCCACACCGGAAACGGCGGGGCGACGGGGCGGCCGAAGCGTGCCGGGCTCGTGAACCGCACCACCGACGCGTCTCGTTCCTGTGAAGCGAATCCGTAGGGTCCGGCGAAACTCTATGGATATGTATCAGATCTATTGCCCTTGGTTTGAGGAAATAACCCCGTCTCATCTCTTGACATGCCGTCGCACGCGGACTTCCATACCCCAAAGGTGCCCTGAGGGGCGAACGCTGAGGGGAAGCGGTCGCCCTCGAGAGCAGCAGGACTCTGGGAAGAGTCTGAACCACGTGACGGATTCGGTGGACGGTCGGCAGTGGGATTCCCTCTCTCGTCTCGGTACGCACAAGACAGCGACTCGGTACCGCCCCCGGACAATGACGGGTAGGGAAGTTGGACATGATGCGCAATCCGATACTCACAAGAACCGCCGCCCTCGCCGGTGCTCTCCTCCTGGCCGGGTGTACGGCCGGCAGTTCCGGTACGAGTGCATCCAAGGGCGACGGCGGCAAGGTCACCTTGACCTTCCTCACCTTCGAAACGCCCAATCTGGACGCGAAGTACTGGGACGCCGCGATCGCCCGCGCCTCGGCGAAGGTGCCCGGGGTGACGATCAAGAAGCTCGTGTCGCCCAGCGCCGACCGCACCGGGTACGCGAAGCAGCTCGACAGCACGGGCCAGTTCCCGGACGTCATGATCGGCCTGAACCCCGCCGGATTCGCCGAGGCGGGCAAGCTGGCGCCGTGGACGGACAAGGAACTCGCGACGTACAAGAACCCCCGCGCCAACACGTACGACGGCAAGGTCTACCAGCTGCCCTACTCCGCCCAGACGACGCTGGTCTACTACAACAAGAAGGACTTCGCGGCGGCCGGCATCGGCACACCGCCCCGCACGTACCAGGAACTGCTCGACGACAGCGCCAAGTTGAAGAAGAAGGGCATCAACCCCTTCGTGGTCGGCGGTGGCGGCAAGGATTCCTGGGCCGACATGTTCCCGCTGATCTGCACGGTGGCCACCGACGTCTACAAGAAGACGCCGGACTGGCTGGCCCAACGCGCCAAGCACAAGGTCACGTTCACCGACCCGGCGTTCGTCGCCGCCGCCCAGAAGGTCGCCGGCCTCGCGGACAAGGGATACATCGACCGCGCCGGCCTTTCCCGCTCCTACGCGGACACCGAACAGGCCTTCCGTGACGGGAAGGGCGCGATGTATCCGATGGGCAGCTGGTTCTCCGCCTCGGCCGACACGAAGAAGCCGGACTTCGACACGGGCGTCTTCGCGTGGCCCACGGACCAGGGGGCCCCGGCACTCCCGGGCGCCCTCGGCGGCGGGATGACGGTGAGCTCCAAGTCGTCCGATGTTCCCCTGGCCAAGAAGTGGGCCAAGGCCTTCATGGAGGACCAGAAGAACCTGGACGCCGCCGTCAAGGCCGACGGGCTCATCATCGACATCAAGGGCTACAGCCCGCCCAGCACCATGGGCCCCGTCTACAAGAAGACCGTGGCGGCGTATCGGCAGGCCCAGAAGGACGACGGGATCGTCAACTCGTTCTCCCAGGAGACCGGTGACGGTTCCCTGCCGCCCGGCCTGGCCGACAAGGCCGCGACCGGCGTCCAGAATCTCCTCGGCGGCCGCATGTCGGCCCGTCAGTTCGGTGCCTACATGGACGAGCAGTGGGACAAGGCCACCCGGTAATGCGCATACGTACCCTGCCCCGACCGGAGAGTTCCCCTGCCGCGCCCGCAGCAAAGGACACGGCAGCGGTCCGATCACAGGACACCCCCGCACGGCGGGCGTCGCGACCGTCCCGGCGCTTCCGCCCGAACGGCGGACCGGGCCGCTTCGCCGTCTTCGCGGCTCCCGGACTGCTCGCCTACCTGGCCCTCGTCCTGGTGCCGATCGGCATGACCGCCGGCTACAGCCTCACCGACAAGAACCCCTTCAGCCCGCCGACCCGGTGGGTGGGCCTGTCCAACCTCACCAGCCTGTTCTCCGACGACGATTTCCTCAAAGCACTGCAGAACACCGTCGTCATCACCGTGATCGTGACGCTGGTGACCAACGCCGGCGGCCTGGCGATCGCCCTGCTGCTCGACCGGCGCGGCTGGCTGTACAACGCTCTGCGCAGCGTGTTCTTCGTTCCGGTCGTGCTGAGCGCCGTGGTGGTCAGCGTCATCTGGCAGGCGATCCTCGTCGACGACGGCCTGCTCAACTCCATGCTGCGACAGCTGGGGGTGAGTCATCCGCCGGGCTGGCTCTCCGACCCGGGCCTCGCCCTCTACACGGTCTCGTGGGTCATCGCCTGGCAGGGACTCGGCTTCTGCGTGGTGATCTACCTGGCCGGACTGCAGGGAATCCCGCAGGAGTTGCACGAAGCGGCGGCCATCGACGGCTGCGGACCACTGATGCGGTTCCGCCATGTCACCTGGCCGATGCTGGCACCCGCCGTCACCATCAACACGGTCATGTCACTGATCGGCGGATTCAAGGCCTACGACCAGATCCAGGTGCTCACCAACGGCGGCCCCGGCCCCGGCACCACATCCACCCTCGCCTTCCAGGTGATCCAGACCGCGTTCAACGGCAACCACGTCGGCTACGCCTCCGCGATGGCCGTGGCGATGCTGATCCTGGTCGCGACCGTCTCCGTGATCGCGCTCGGGTGGCTGCAGAAACGCGAGGTGTCCGCATGAGCACGAACACGAAGATGAACCCGGACCTGAACGCGAGCATGAACAGGGGTGGCACAAGGGCGTGGATACGCCCGGTCGTCGCGCTCCTCGCCGGCCTGCTGTTCTTCCTGCCGATCTACCTCGTGCTGGTCAACGTGTTCAAGGACGGTTCGGCGATCGTGTCGAACCCGGTCGGCCTCCCGGTCCCACCGACGCTGGACAACATCCAGAGCGTGCTGTCGCGCCCGGACCACCTCTTCTGGTACGGGCTGGTCAACAGCACGGAGGTCACCGTGATCTCCATCCTCGTCATCACCGCGATCTCCGCCATGCTCGGCCACTACCTGGCCCGGTCGACCGGCGTGCTGTCCAAGGTCATCATGGTCGTCCTGCTCTGCGGTCTCATGGTGCCGCCCGCGGTGATCCTCACCCCGATCACCGAAGTACTGCGCACGCTGGGGCTGATGAGCAGCGTGCCCGGACTGGTCCTGGCGTACGTCGGCTACTACATGCCGTTCGGGGTGTTCGTCTTCGCGGGCTTCGCCAAGACGATCCCCCGAGAGCTCGAAGAAGCCGCGGCGATCGACGGCGCCGGAGCGTTCCGCGCCTTCTGGCAGGTGGTCTTCCCGCTGATGCGGCCGGCGTCGGCCAGCGTGGTGATCTTCCTCGGTGTCTGGATCTGGAACGACTTCCTCAACCCGCTGATCGTCCTGGGCCCGGCGGCCGGCACCACGGTGACCGTCGGCATCTACCGTGCCATCGGCGAACACCAGGCGGACTTCGGCTCGGTCTTCGCCTTCATGTTCCTGGCGACACTGCCCATCCTCGTCTTCTACCTGGCCTTCCAGAAGCAGTTCGTCAAGGGCCTCACAGGAGGAGCGACGAAGGGTTGAGACCGGGCGGTACGCACGGCTGGGCATGTGACAGGGCGGGGCGGAGACCGACGCAAGCCCCGCCCCCCTGTCACCTGTCACGGACTTCGGACGCTCGCGCCCCTTCACGTCCTTTCACGTCCGTTCATGTCCGTTCACACCCCTTCAGCGAGAGGCATTCCTCACCCCATGCACCCCACAGGACCCGGGCACAGCGCCACCGCCGTCGACGCACTGTCGCTGGGTGCCGCCGCCCTGGGCAACCTGTTCCGCGCGGTCAGTGACGAGGACACGGCCGCCACCGCGATGATCAGCCACCCCGTCCCCGAGGGGATGTGGCTCGCCCTGCGTGCCCAGGGTCTGCTGCCGCCGGGCGTACCGGTGCCTGTCCCGCGTCAGGACGGCGTACGTCCCTGATCGCGGACGGCGGTGTGCGACCGGGTCCCCGGAGCGCAGACTCCCCGCGTGGAACCGGAATTGATCGAAGTTCCCTTCACCGGAACGCACACACGAGGATGGTTGCAGAATGCTTGACAGGAGAAACTGTCTTTCTCTGTTGGCGGCCGCTGGAGTCGGCGCGAAGGTCGCTCTCGAACCCACGATTTCACGAGCCCGACCGCTCGACGCAAGGGTTGCCGGAGCCGATGGCCAGGCTACGGAACTCAGCCGTTCTCTGCGCGAACTGCACGGCTCCCTCCGGGTGTCGATTCGGGAATATGACGGCACGACGCTGCGCCGGGCCCAGGAATTCGACGGCGACCTGCTGACCGACGGGCCGCGACAGTGGCGGCTGAAGCGGGATGCACGACGGGTGCCCGATCATCACGGATGGGAGGTCACCCTGACCTGCACCCTGGAGAAGGGGACGGCGGAACAGACCGCAATCTCCGTTGATTTCCCATTCGAGAGCTGGGAGACCGCCAACTACGTGATGATTCCCGGAATCATCTACAACGGCAATCGCTATCGCGCCATCGGCAACGGATACAATCCGGACTATCCGGCCGACATGTACGACAACCCACAGACGCCGCTGACGATATCGAACAACCCGCGACTGGCCTCCGATGCTGCCTTGCCCTCACGGATCGAGCTGGCGACGTGCAATACTGCCGCCCCGGCGATGAGCTTCTTCTCGCCCAAGTTCGGAAAGGGCTGGATCGTCCTCACCGAGCAAGGCACCCGCCTGGGCAACAGTGGGCTCTCGGTTGAGGAGAGTGCGAGCAGGGAAAGCTGTGAATTCCGCATCTCGGCACCGGTTGTGCGCCGGAAGGCGGCCGGTTTCGGCGACTTTCGGCCGAGCGGTGACAGTGCGTCGAACTGGGCTCCCGGTGACGCGGTTTCGATTCGCTTCCAGGTTTTCACCTTCGACGCCGACGGAATTCCGGCAGTCCTGCAAAAATTCATGGCTGTGCGAAAGTCGCTCACCGGCCCCACCACGCCTCGCAACCTGCTTCCGATGAGTAAGCTGGCGGAGCTCGGCACCAACATCTGCCGAGGCAATTTCACAGAGACCAAGGCGGGCCGCTACTACCTTCCAGAAAACTCCAGGCACTTTCAACTGGGTTGGGTGAGCGGAATGATCAACACCTACCCCATGTTGGCTCTGAATGACCCGACGGAACGGGGCAGGGTCTCCGATGAGCTTGACTTCATCTGTTCCCGCATGAAGGGGCGCAGCGGATTCTTCTACGGCTTCATCAGCGAAGATGGTGAGATCTGCTCAGAGAAGGCCCACCCCGACTTTCCGGCGGTGCAGGCGATGGTACGCAAGAACGGAGATGTGCTCTTCTGGCTGATCAAGCATGTGATGCTCCTGAAGGCGCAAGGGCACGGCGACACCGTCAAGGAATCCTGGGAACTGGCCGCAGGCGGTCTGGCCGAAGCTTTCACCCGGACCTGGCGAAAGCACGGAGAATTCGGTCAGTACATCGTGCCCGAAACAGGCGACATCGCCGTGTACAACTCGACGGCCGGCGCCATCGCTCCGGCCGGACTCGCCCTGGCGGCTGAATACTTCCACCGTCCGGACTGGTTGGCCGCCGCCGAGGAAGCAGCCGAATTCTATTATGAGCGCGACATCAAGTCCCGTGGATTCACCAGCGGAGCGTGCGCGGATATTTCACAGGATGCGGACTCCGAAACAGCGTTTGGTCTCCTGGAGTCATTCATGGCGCTGTACCAGTACACCGGAAAGAAGAGATGGCTGGATCGCGCGAAGGTCCAGGCCGCGCTGTGCTCGTCCTGGACTCTTGCGTACGATCCGCTGTTTCCGGCAGGCAGTGATATCGCGCGGCTGAAGGGAAGGATGGCCGGCGCCGTTTGGGCGAGCAGCCAGAACAAACATGCCGCGCCCGGTGTCTGTACGTCCTCCGCTGACCACCTGTTCAAGCTGTATCGAGCTACTGGGGACAAGAAGTACGCTGAACTCATCAGCGATATCCAGCATGCCCACGCCGAGGCCGTCAACATGCCGGGACACATCACCACCGACTACCTCATCGGTTCGAGCATGGAGCGGATCCAGCCCAGCGATGCCGAGGGCAAGGGTGCCGTCGGTGATTTCATCAGGACGAGAAACTCCTGGACCGAGACCAACGGTGTCTTGATGGCACTCGAACTTCCCGGAATCTACGTCCGGCCCGGGGAAGGAATTCTCATTCCCTTTGATCATGTCGAGGCCGAGCATGCCAGCGAGAGCCGTCAGGCCGCCGTAGTCCGCTTGACCAACAACACGGCCTACGCGGCACGGGTGTCGGTACTGGCGGAAACGGCCCGCCAATCGGCCCGCCCCCTTGGGTACACGGCGTTCCTCGATTGGCCGCAGGTCGAAGTCCCGGCGGGTGGGGCGGTCACCGTGCGGATCACGAGGAAAGGCAAGGTCGCACGTCAAGCCTGATCCGGCCGTGCTCGCTGTGCACCCGTTCCGTAGTTGCCGATGTGGGCGCGCTTGAGGGTCGCGAGGACCTCGGGCCAGGCCACCGCGTGCAGGGCGCGGTATTCCGCCTCGAGTTCCCCACGCAGGCGCATGACCGAGGCGTAGCGTTGCACGGGCACGGTGTGGCTCCTTTCCACGAAGCGCTGAGTCGTTGAGACGTGGGAGCCTGGGACCTCGTCAAGGACGTGCCGGGGCCGCCCTGTTGGTTCGACCGGAAGTCGTCACCAGCCCGGTTGATCGAAGCCGATGCCGGGGGCCGTCGGCGCCCGCACCAGCCCGTCGGCACCGACCGCCGGCTCGCGCTGTACGGGGTTGGTGTACACGAGGGACTCGTAGTAGGTGGTGTTGGGGATCGCCATGCAAAGGTGGGCGTTGACCACTCCGCTGCCGTGCACCTCGGCCCGCAGGTGGTAGCTCTCGGCCAGGTGCGCGATGCGCAGGGCTCCGGTGATCCCGCCTTTGAGCTGCGCGCTGGTGCGGACCCGGCTCGCCGCGCCCGCCATGATGAAGTCACCAGCGTTGAAATGCGCGCCGTCGGAGGTCTCCGCGACCAGCAGCGGAATGTCGACCTGTTCGGCCAGCCACCGGTGGGCGGTCACGCTGAACTCGCGCATCGGCTCCTCGTACCACAGGTAGTCCGCCTCGGACAGTGCGCGGCCGAGGTACACCGAGTCCGCGAGGTCGAACCCGGCCGAGCCGTCGTACATGAGCGGGACGTCGTCACCGACGTGGGCCCGCAGCTTCTGGCACAGGTCCGCGTCGGCTCGCGGGTCTCCCCACGCGTGCAGCTTGATGGCGGAGTAGCCGAGCTCCAGACACTGGCCGGCCACATCGAGGTACTCCTCGACGCTGCCGAAGGTGACCGTGCTCGCGTAGGCGGGGATGGCCTCGCGGTAGGGACCGAGCAGCCGGTGGACCGGCTGCCCGGCCGCGAGGCCGGCCAGATCCCACAGCGCTACGTCGACCAGGCCGAGCGCGTAGATGGGAAGCTCCTCTATGCGGTCCAGCTCCCACAGGCGGTGCCACAGCAGCTCGCGCATCAGCGGGTCGCGGCCGAGCAGGTCCTCACGTATACGGCGGTTCACCAGATCGGCGACGATCAGCCCACGTCTCGTGTGCGCCTCGCCCACCAGGCCTTCGTCCGTGTGGACCCGCAGGATCCCGCCCACGACCGCCGGCTCCGAACCGGGCAGCCCTGCCCGCCACCGGAAGGGCGGCTGAGCGGGCAGGTCGACCAGTTCCACAGTCACGTCGGTGATTCGCATGGGTGTCCTTCATGGGTGGTGGTGTGGGGTTCAGGCGTTGGGGGCGGCCCTTGTGCACGGACAGCCGGCCCAGCGCGGAGAGGGGCTTCACCGCCTCGCGGACCACGGTCCGGCTCATCCCCCCGGTCGGCCAGGTCCTGCTCGGCGGGCAGCCGGGCGCCGAGTCCCAGGCCGGCCACTTCTCCGTCGATCCATGTCACGGCGGTCCGGACGGTACGGCGGTCCACGTCGGGCGTGAGGTCGCCGAGCGACGCAGAGACGCAGAGACACCCCCTTGCGATATGTTTCTGATACATCAGCCAATCCGGGGTCAGTGAATCACATTCAAACTCTTGACGCCAGGATCCGGTGAGCTCAGACTCGTTCCGTCCCGCACCGACCACCTCACCCCATCTGTCATCGGGGCAACACCCTTCTCCCGCCCGGCCGCAGCACCCCCGAGAGCGCGGCCGCCCTGGCCGTCGACACCATCCCGACCCCCTCAGAATCAGGCACAAACCCACCACGTAACCGGATATGTTCCAGATCTATCATCCGGTCATCCTCGCCCTGCTGGGGTCGAAACCTTCTGAAAGGGCAAGCACCTTGGACGACATCAGGCTCGGCGTCATCGGCCTGGGTAATCGCAGCGACCTGGCCGATCTGGCCCATCAGCCCGGATCGGGCTCACTGGTGGCCGCCGCCTGCGACCACAACCGACAGTTGCTGACGCGCGCCGCACCGCGATTCGGCACCCAGGTGCGGACCGCCGCGGATCACCATGAGCTGCTCGATGCGGGACTCGACGGCGTGCTGGTGCTGACTCCGGACCACACGCACGAGGAGATCGGCCTGGACTTCCTCCAGGCCGGTGTACCGGTGTTCCTGGACAAACCGATGGCGATCACGACCGAGGGGTGTGACCGGCTGCTCGCGGCAGCTCACCGGCATCGGACCCCGTTGTACGTGGGCCACAACATGCGCCACATGCCGGTCGTGGTGGCCATGCGTGAGCTGATCGTCAAGGGGGCGATCGGCGAGGTCAAGGCCATCTGGTGCCGCCATTTCGTCGGCCACGGCGGGGACTTCTACTTCAAGGACTGGCACGCGGACCGACGCCTCACCACCGGCCTGCTGCTGCAGAAGGGCGCGCACGACATTGATGTCATCCACTGGCTGGCCGGCGGCTACACCCGGCGGGTGAACGCCATGGGCGGGCTGACGGTCTACGGGGACATCGACTCACACCGCGACCGCAGCGGGGAGCGGATGACCGAGTGGCTGTCGACGGAGAACTGGCCGCCGCTCAGCCAGACCGGTCTCCACCCGGTGGTGGACGTGGAGGACCTGAGCATGATGCAGATACAGCTGGACAACGGAGTTTTCGCAAGCTACCAGCAGTGTCACTACACCCCCGACTACTGGCGCAACTACACGGTGATCGGCACCGAGGGGCGCCTGGAGAACTTCGGCGACTCGGAGGGAGCGGAGGTCCACGTGTGGAACCGCCGCTCCGACGGCCGCGCCGAGGCCGATCTGGTGGTGCCCGTGCACACACCGACCGGCACGCACGGGGGCGCCGATCCCGTGCTGATGGCGGAATTCCTGCGGTTCGTACGGGACGGCGGAGCCACCGTCACCTCGCCCGTCGCGGCCCGCGAAGCGGTGGCCGCCGGCTACGCGGCCACCATGTCGTTGCGGGACGGCGGCCGGGCCGTCGAGGTCGCGGCCCCGGACCAGGACCTGACCGCGTACTTCGGGCACGGCCAGAGCTGATTCAGGCAGGCGGAAGCCTGCGGAATCCCGTCGGCCCTCCGGGACTCGCTTCGGGTGGCTGTGGTCCGGAAGGAATACGGACCGGAGCCACTTGGCAGTCCGAGGGTCATTCGGACGGGTGAAGTTCGGGGTGTCGCGGGGGTATCCGCCGCCCGGCTCGCCGTCGCGCGGGTGGCAGTCCCAGACGTTGAGGCAGTCCCCGGCCCGCGAGCTCTGGCCGTTCGCGACATCGCGGCACTTGTTGCTCGCCTTGCTGACGATGCGGTAAAGGGGCTTGCCGGAAGGCGAGTTGTAGCCGAGGGCAGCCAGGTACCACTGCTGGTGGGTGCCGCCGTCGGCGTGGTGCTGGATGACGTGCGTGCCGTTGTTGGTCTGAGGGTTGTAGACGTCGAGCAGGCGGTCGGCGTGGATGGTCAGGTCGACGGGTTCCGCTGCGGCCTGGAGGGCGCCGAAGCGGATCGGCCAGTCGTCGCTGCCGTAGTTGGGCAGGACGGTGGCCTGCCAGCGCTCGGTGTCGACGTCGGAGACCATGTAGTCGAGTTCGTTGCCGTTCTGCTGGGTGGCCTGGCCGCTGTTGTAGATGCGGGAGTCCGGGGGCAGCCCGAGGCCGGGCAGGGTCTGCGGGTTGAAGTTGATGTCGCCGGGCGCGGCCCACTCCAGGAAGCCCTCCGCGAACAGCAGGCGCACTCCGCCGAGTCTCCGGATCGCCTGACGGAGTTCGACGACCCCACGTACCCGGCCCTGAGCAAGGCCGCCTCGCACGTCGTCGCCGGTACCTTCGAGGAGCGCTTCGAGTTCGCGCTGAACAGGCAAGTGGTCGCGCTGCGCGCGGAGTTGGACCGTACGAGAGACACTCCCGGCTGACCCCATCCCGTTCCGGCACGACGTGACGGGCGCCTCTGCGGCTCCGCCGTCTCGCGGAACTCGGCTCCCGGGCCTTGCGTTGTGTTTCCCAACGACGAGAGAACGGGGGATGGCCGATGCGCATCACCATCGTGGGAGGCGGCATCGCCGGACTGACCTGCGCCCTGAGCCTGCACGCCGCAGGCTTCCGTCCGCAGGTGCGGGACGCGGCACGGACCATCGAGGCGGTCGGCGTGGGAATCAACCTGCTGCCGCACGCCGTACGCGAACTCACGGAACTCGGCCTGGCCGACGAACTGGCCGCCATCGCGCTGCCCCCGCACCGGCTGAGCTACCGCGACCGGGCGGGCGAGCCGGTGTGGGAGGAAGCCCTCGGCCTCGCGGCCGGATACCACTGGCCGCAGTACTCCGTACACCGCGGCCGTCTGCACCTCATGCTGCTGGCGGCCGTACACGAACGCCTCGGGACGGACAGCGTCCGCACCGGGCTGCAGTTCCAGCGCGCCGAGCAGACACCGGACGGCCTCCGGGCCCACTTCCTGGACCGGACCAGCCGCAGGCCGGTGACCGAGGACGCCGACGTGTTGATCGGCTCCGACGGCATCGACTCCGCCGTACGCGCCCAGTTGTACCCGTCCGAAGGGCCCTCGCACGGGAACGGGGTCCACATGTGGCGCGCGGTCGCCCCGCATCCGCACCTCCTCGACGGCCGGACGATCGTGGTGGCCGGCGGCACCCCCGGCGCGAAGTTCGTCGCCTACCCGATCGACGACCCAGCGGCCGAGGGCGGCGACGCCCTGGTGAACTGGGTGCTCGAAGTACGTCACGGCAACGGGAAGCAGGCAGATCCGCAGGCCCGCCGCATCACCACGGCGGAGGCCCTCGCGGGCGTGGCGGACTGGAGCCTGCCGTGGGTCGATCTGACGAAGCTGGTCGAGCGCTCATCGGCGATCTTCGAGTACCCCATGCTCGACCGCGACCCCCTGCCGCGCTGGAGCTTCGGCCGGGTCACGCTGCTCGGCGACGCGGCCCACCCGATGTTCCCGATGGGTATGAACGGCGGATCGCAGTCCGTCGTCGACGCCCGGGTGCTGGCCTGGTGCCTGGCCCGGGAGCACGACCCCGTGACCGCGCTCCGCCGCTACGACACGATGCGCCGGCCGACGGTCAACGCGATCGTGCTGGCCAACCGCGAGCTGGGACCGGAGAAGATCATCGCGCGTGCCGAGGAGCGCACCGGGGTGTTGCCCCTCGCCGAGGCCACGGAGATGGCGAACAGTTACAAGGACCTGGCCCAGGCAACAGCTGCGCAGCTGAACTCCCGTACCTCATGGACCGTTTCGAAGGAGAACAGGGATTCGGCGCGCTGACGTCGTGGTCACCGGGGCAAGTCGCCTTCGGTGAGAGGCGCGTGGGACGCCACTGGGGCCGAAGGTCCGCCAGAACGTTCCGGTGATGGCTGTGAGGCCGTCTTCCGGGGTGGTGGCGCCACCAGTAGATTCTGCAGAATGACGGCGAATGCGACATCGAACGCCGCGCTCCCAGGGGATTTCCGTCATGGCCCGGACTCAACAGCGCGAGGGCCACCACCCGGCAGGCGATGACGAAGCGACCGTCGACCCGTGTCGCGATGCCGCACAGGGCAACAGCGAAGAACGGCGCGCCGAGTCCTCGGCTTCGGCGGTCATGCGGCAGATCGGCCTCCTCACCAGCTGACACACCCTCATGCTCGGGAGACATCGATGACCAACGACCCGTCCGCACACCACACCGTCCCGTCGAAACCGGACGCCGGCCGACTCCATGACGAGCAGACCGAGACCGCGGACGGCGCGGCCGTCGACGGGAACATCCATGTCGGCTACTGGGACAGCGCCACGGACGACCGCTCCCTCAACGAAGCCACCGACCGGCTCACCGACCTCGTGGCGGCGCGGCTGGCCGCCGCACCCGGCCGTCACCTGCTGGACGTCGGCTGCGGAACCGGACGGCCCGCCCTGCGCATCGCCCGTGCCACCGGCGCCCGTGTGTCGGGAATCTCCGTCAGCAACGAGGACATCGACCTCGCCCGGACCCGGGCGGACGCCGCCGCCCTCGCCGACCGGGTGGACTTCCGATACGCGGACGCCTGCGCACTGCCCTTCGAGGCCGCGTCCTTCGACGGTGCCTGGGCGATCGAGTCCATGATGCACCTCCCCGACCGGACCACCGCCCTCGCCGAGATCGCCCGGACTCTGCGACCCGGCAGCCCGCTGGTCATCACCGATGTCCTGCTCCGCTCGCCGGTGACCGGGGATGCCGCGGAGACAGTCCGCCAGACGTGCCGGGCGTTCGGGTCCCCCGGGTTTCCCGAACCGGCGGAGCTCCGCACGGCCCTCGACCGCGCCGGTCTGGAGGTGGTGGAGTTCAACGACATCGCAGAGCACGTCCGGCGCACGTACCAGGCGTTCGCCGATGCCTTCGCCGACGTCGCACCCTCCGCCGACGACCCCCACTACGAGTTCTTCAACTCCACGCGCTTCCTTCCCCGGTTCGGTGCGCTCCCACAGATCGGCTACGTCTTCCTGGTCGCCCGCCGCCTGTGAACGAAGCACCCGCCCGGGGGCCGGTGGTGACACCACGGGCCCCCGCCGGCAGGTGGGCCGGAGTTCGTGGCCGACGGGCAGTGCCACCAGGCCTCGGCGAGTGGCAAATCCGGCCAACATATTCCACCGCGAAACGGCCGGGGTGGCAAAAAAGAAGGATCGCTCAGGCGAAGTGCGCTGAAGAAACCCCTCACCCACCGAGCGGGCAGACCGAGACCACAGCAGCCCGCAGTTCGGTGCAGACTGCCGGAGCGCCTACGCCCGACTGGATATGCAGCACCTGCCGTGTCACACCCTCAGCATATGACTTGATGCCGTGTCAAGGAGAAGTTGAGGCATCCGAAGCTTTGGGGGAACCCATGCACAGCACAGGGTTCCAGGTATTATTCATGACGGAAAATCAGGCCCGGCAGCAAGCACGATTCGGCGGCAAGTCGGGCTGCTTGAATTTCCCTTCGAACCGTTCGACTCCTTTTCTATTTTACCCGAAGCATGGCGCACGCGAAATCTTTTACGTGCAGGTGAAACGAGGGAAGAGTGGTCAGCTTGTTCCGCGAGAGACGGCGTGTGGCTGCAGGTGCAGCTGGGGCCCCATTCCTCACTCAGTTCCTCCAGCAGCCCTCGTCGGCCACCGCCGCGGATTCGCCAACCGTGCGACCCCCAAGCCCGGTGAAAGGCTGACGTGACCGAGCCGAACGAACCCCGACGTGTGGTGGGCGCGCTGATCCGCGACCCGTACGACCGGATCTTCGTCCAGCGCCGCTCGGCCGGCCGACGCCTCTTCCCCGGGTGCTGGGACGTCGTCGGCGGAGCGGTGGAGGAAGGGGAGTCCCTCTTGGACGCGCTGCGCAGGGAGATCGCGGAGGAGACCGGGTGGCGGCTGCGCCGCGTTCTGGCCCAGGTGGCGCACGAGGAGTGGACGGCGGACGGACTGCGCCACGTCGAGGCGGACTACGTCGTCGAGGTGGACGGGGAGCTCTCCTCGCCCGCACTCGAACGGGACAAGCACACCGAGTTCGCCTGGATCACGGCCGGGGAAGTCTCGCTTCTCGACGAGAACGCGCAGGGCAGCGGAAGCAACTTCATCAAGGACGTGGTGACCGCAGCACATGCCTGGCTCGCCGATGCTTCCGGAAAAAGTCGAAGAATTCCCTGAACCCCCTGCGACCAAGCGTCCGATCAGGATCTCCACGATCCTTTCCTGGCTGCCCGCGTCATCCTCAGATCTTCTGCGAGGGGGATATTCCGCATGTCCAGTGACAGGTTGAAGAACGTGCGTCCGCGACCGCGAGTACTGGTGGTCGGATTTGCTGGACATCAAGGAAAGGAATATCTGCCGGTCGTGCGGGAGAATGCAGATGTCGTCGGCGGCGTCGACCCCGCCCCGGCAGCCTCATCACTCGCCGACGAATGGGGTTTCCCACATTACGGCGTCCTCGACGAGGCACTCGAAAAGGCCGAATTCGACGCCGCTGTGGTCACCGTGCCGCACAGTGAGCACTTCCCGGTCTGTACGGAACTCCTGGCACACGGCAGGCACGTCATCAAGGAAAAGCCGTTCGCCGTCACCGAGCAGGAAGCCCGGCAACTGATACACCTGGCGCAACGGGCCGACCGCAGCGTCTTCACCCTGTTGCAACGGAACTTCAACCCCGTCTTCCACTTCGCCCAGAAGAACCTCGCCCGGATCGGGCAGCCCTACTGGTTCTCCTACGACTACCACTTGAACCTGGCTCACCCGACCACGGGTTGGCGCGCCTCCAGGGAGCAGGCGATGGGCGGTGTGCTCCTCGACATGGGTTACCACCTCATCGATGTACTCAGCGGGCTCTTCCCCGAACCCCCTCGGGTGCACTCCGCCTTCGTGCACCAGTACCGGGAGATGCGGGATCGCCGGCTGGAGGATCTCGTCAGCCTCATGTGCAGCTATCCCTCGACGGGACTGGCCGGCTCGCTGCGTATCTCACGCCACAACCACGAGAAGATCGAACGCCTCTGCGTGCTCGGTACGGAGGGCGCGTTGAACGTCGCCCCCGCAGTCGCCACCCTGCACTCCGTCGGAGGGCTGCCGTTGGACCGCTGCGCCTGGGCAGGCCCCAAGATCGACGCCGTGCGCTCCATGATCGCCCACCATCTGGGACACCTGGACGACCTCCGCTACCGCCAGGACCACTTCCAGCGTCAGCTCGCCGCCGTGCGCACGATCGACGGGATCTACCGGGACCGGTTGGGCGAGCAGAACAAGCTCGCCGACCGGTGCGCCTGACTGACCCCGCCGCCGTACCGAGCACCGGCCGGGCCCCGGCGGGCCGGTCCCGAGCCCACCCGCGAAAAGCCCACCCGTGAAGGCAGGAAGGACACATGACCACCATCGAACAACTCGCCCTCCTCGGAGGCACGCCCGTCATCGAACAGCCGCTGCCGCACGAAGTCTGGCCGCCCCCCGCCGGCGAGGCCGAGCTGTCGGAACTCGCCGAGCAGCGGAACACCGACATCTCCATCAAGGGCAACAGCGGTCCCATCGGCCGGCTTGAGGCCGACTTCCTTGCCTTCCTGGACCATGGAGCCCGCTTCGCGATCACCTTCAACTCCGGTACCAGCGCCCTCCTCGCCGCCTACTTCGCGCTCGGGGTGCGCGAAGGCGTGGACGTCGTGGGCCCGGCGCTCACCTACCACGCGGCGCTGAGTCCCGTCTTCGCGCTCCGCGGTGACGTGGTCCTGGCCGACATCGACCCCGACACCCGCGGTCTGGACCCCAAGGCACTTCACGCCGCACTCACCGAACACACCAAGGTCATCACAGTCGTCCACCAGTGGGGCCACCCCTGTGACATGGACGCGATCCTGCGCATCGCCGAACGACACGGGCTGCGCGTTCTGGAGGACTGCTCCCACGCTCATGGCAGCCGCTACAAGGGCAGGCCCGTCGGCACCTTCGGCGACGCCGCGGTCTTCTCCCTCCAGGCCAACAAGGCCGTCTACGCGGGCGAGGGCGGCATCCTCGTCACGAGCGACCCCCAGGTGCACGACCGTGCCACGCTTCTCGGGCACTACCGGGACCGCTCCCGGGACGCCGTCCTCGACGAGGACCTGCGGGCGCACTGGGTCACCGGTTTCGGGCTGAAGCTGCGCATGTCGCCGTTCAACGCCATCGTCGCCCGGCACGCGCTCGCGGCGTTCCCGGCACGCAAGGAGGCCCGGCACCGCTGTCTGCGCCACCTCGGCGGGCAACTCGGCGACGTGGCCTATCTGGAGCCGGTGCACGTGGCCGACCACGTCGACATGGGTGCTTGGTACGGCTACAAACCGCTCTACCGGCCCGAGGCCCTGGGCGGTGTCCCCCGCGCCGTCCTCATCGAGGCGCTGCGCGCCGAGGGCATGGAGGTGGGCGCCCCCTCCGGCCCCCGGCTGTCGACGCTGCCGCTCTACGCCCGCCAGGAGAACCCCCTCTTCCCCGGCACGTCGAAGAAGGGCATCGCACCGGAGAGCGGCTCGCACGCGGAGCACGTCGAGCAGCACGCGCTGTCCCTGCCCACCTTCACCACCTGGCCCGAGGACAAGACGCTCATCGACCAGTACGCCGAGGCCTTCCGCAAGATCGGCCGCCACCGCGAAGCGCTCGTACGGTACGCGGCCGGGCCGAACCGATGACCCGCACGACCGGAGAGGCAGAGACGATGACTGTCGGGGAATCCCCCGAGGCCGTGGCCCAGGTCCTCCAGCACGCCCTCGTGGGGGACGATCTGCCGGACTCCTTCACCCTGCTGGGGCGGGAATGGAGCCTGCACCGGGGCGTCTTCCCCAGCACCCTGAGCGCCGCCACCGAGGTGATGGCCTCGATGGTGCCCTATCCGCCTGGCGGCTCGTTCCTGGAGGTCGGCTGCGGCACGGGCGTCATCTCCGTGACCGCCGCCCTCAACGGCTGCACCTCCGTCACCGCGCTGGACATCAATGACAAGGCAGTGGCCAACACGGCTGCCAACGCCGAACGGCACGGTGTGAGCGACCGGGTGCGCGTCCTCCACAGCGACATGTACGCGGCGCTCGAACCCGCGGACCGCTTCGACGCCATCTTCTGGAACGTGCCCTGGACCTATGTGGAGGACGACTTCTCGCTCTCCACCGATCTGCACTCCGCCGTCTTCGATCCGGGCTACCAGGGCCAGGCCCGGTACCTCGCCGGCGCCCATGAGCACCTGTCCGACGGCGGCAGGCTGCTGCTGGGCACGGCCGACCTCGGGGACCGCGAACGGCTCGACGCCATCGCGGAGGAAGCCGGCATGCGGGTCGAACTGCTGCGCCGCGTGCGCCGGATCGAAGAGGTCCGGGTCATGGAGTACCACATGCTCGAACTGCACGCGAAGTAGTCCGGCGGCCCGTGCCGCTCCGCCCGGATCCGTCACGGGCCGAGCCCCCGAAACCCACGAGGTGTGCAGTGAGGCGCCCCATGTCACGACAGGACGATCTCGAACTGGCCCTGCGACTCGGCGACATCGCCGACGGCGTCACCAGCCGCCGCTTCCAGGCCCTCGACCTGAGGATCCGGGAGAAGCCGGACCGTACGCCCGTGACCGACGCGGACACCGCCGTCGAGACGGCCGTACGCGAGGCACTGAAATCCGACCGCCCGGATGATGCCTTCGCCGGGGAGGAGACCGGCGGCTCCGTCACAGCCGGGCGCACCTGGATGGTCGACCCCATCGACGGCACCAAGAACTTCCTGCGCGGGATACCGGTCTGGGCCACCTTGATCGCCCTGCTGGAGGACGGCCGGCCCACCGTCGGTGTGATCAGTGCCCCCGCCCTGCACAGCCGTTGGTGGGCGGCGGCCGAACGGGGCGCCTGGCTGCGGCGCGGGCCGGCCGGAAGCGCCCCCCTGCCCTTGCGGGTCTCCGGCAACACCCGTCTCGCCCACGCCTACCTCTCCACCACCAGCACCCGCACCTGGGACGTCTTCCACTCACGTGACGCCTATCTGCGCCTGGCCGAAGAGTGCTGGGAGGACCGTGCCTTCGGGGACTTCCTCCAGCACTGCATGGTCGCCGAAGGAACCCTCGACATCGCGGCCGAACCGGTCGTGAACCCCTGGGACATCGCCGCCTTGCAAGTTCTCGTGGCGGAAGCCGGCGGTGTCTGCACCGATCTCCTGGGCGCCTCGCCCCACAACGGCACCGGCGCCCTGTCCGCCAACCCGCAGTTGCACCAGCTCGCCCGGAAAGTCCTCTCGGCGGCGGCCGGTCCCGGCGCTGTCTGATCCCGGCATCCCACTGTCAGGTCGGAAGTTCGCAGAGAATTCGCAGAGAGACGGACCATCATGCTGATTCTTTCCCTCAAGGAAGGCCATGACGGGGCAATCGCGGCCGTCGAGGACGGGAAGCTGCTCTTCTCCCTGGAGGCGGAGAAGGACTCGTTCGTCCGCTACAGCACCCTGACCGCCGAGGTGTTCGCCGTAGCGGCGGACCGGCTGGACAAACAGCCGGACGTCGTCGCCGTGAGCGGCTGGATCAAGGGGACCCAGGCCACCGACCAGCCCTCGCGTGCCGGGTACTTCGGTGTGGGCGAATCCGCGATCTCGGACGAGGCCGGCCGGTTCTTCGGGAAGAACGTGCGCGTCTTCTCCTCCACGCACGAGCGCTCTCACCTCATGACGTCCTACGGAATGTCGGCATTCCGTCGGGACCAGCCCTTCTACAGCCTGGTGTGGGAGGGGAACATCGGCTCGTTCTACCGCATCGACGAGCACGGGAAGGTGACCCATCTCCAGGAGGTGCTCAACTACCCGGGCAACAAGTACTCCTACGGCTTCGCGCTCGCCGACCCCAAGTACAGCTCGCACGAGGAATTCGTCCGCTTCCAGGACGCGGGCAAGCAGATGGCACTGGCCGGATTCGCCGAGGACCGGCCGCCCACCCCGGCAGAGCAGGAAGTCATCGAATTCGTACTCGGACAGCGGGAGGTCATCACCGGCAGCCTGAAGGACCGGATGACCGATTCCCCCTACTACAACATCGGCGTGGAGACAGACGCGTACAAGAACCTCGCCGCCCGCCTGTCGGACGCCATCTTCGACCGGTTCCACGCCTACGCCCGGGAGCATTTGACGGAGGGCCTCCCGCTGCTCATCTCCGGCGGCTGCGGGCTCAACTGCGAGTGGAATCGCCGTTGGCGCGAGTGCGGGCTCTTCCCTGCGGTCTTCGTCCCGCCGTGCCCCAACGACAGCGGCTCCGCGATCGGGACCGCCATCGACGCCCAGCACTTCTACACCGGCTCGGCCGGCCTGGAATGGGACGTCTACGCGGGTGGCGAATTCGTCGAGGACATGCCCTTTGACCCCCAGCGGTACGAAATCCGGCCGCTGCGCCACGGCGAGGTCGCCCGCTACCTCCGCGACGGGAACATCATCGGCTGGGCGCGGGGCCGCTGGGAGATCGGCCCCCGCGCGCTCGGGAACCGGTCGATCCTCGCCGCTCCCTTCACCGAGGAGACGACGGGCAGGCTCAACAAGATCAAGCAGCGCGAGGGCTACCGCCCCATCGCCCCGATCTGTCTGGAGCAGGACGCGGGCCGCTGGTTCGGTGGAGGGGTCCCCGATCCCTACATGCTGTACTTCAGCCAGGTCGAGTCCGGCGAACTGCGGGCGGTGACGCACGTCGACGGAACAGCCCGCACCCAGACCGTCGACCCGGCGGCGAACCCGGAGATGGCCGAACTGCTGACCTCTTTCGGCGAACTGACCGGATTCAGCGTCCTCTGCAACACCTCGCTCAACTATTCGGGACGCGGCTTCATCAACCGCACCAGCGACCTGATGGCGTACGGCGAGCTCCACGGGCTGGACGGATATGTCGTGAACGACACCTTCATCACCCCGCGACGGTGACGCCGCCCGGCAGCAACCCGAAGGCGTACAGGTCGCGGAGCTCACCGGACCGGGCAAGGACTCCACCTCGTCCCTAGGCAACAGCACGGACCTCTCCCTGTGCTTCTACGAGCACAAGAACTACGGCGGCCTGGAGTTCAGGACCGGTCCCGGCGAGTGGTGGGCCACCATCCCCGGCCGGATCAACGACAAGATCTCGTCCTACCGCCTCTGCTGACCGCTTGTACTCTCGCCCCCGGCCGCCACCGCCACCACGGGATGCGGCCGGGGCCCGGGGCTGCCGTACGCAGGTCGTGTCCAGGTAGCCATCACCGACGCGAGGGCGCGTGTCGCGACAGGAACCGTCGGCGTACGCGTCACCACGTCAGCGCCGTACGCGCGGCATTCCGAGGCCGATCCACGAGATGATTTCGCGCTGGATCTCGTTGTTGCCGCCGCCGAAGGTGAAGATGACCGCGGAGCGGTAGCCGCGTTCGAGTTCGCCGTGCAGTACCGCGCCGGCCGAGCCCTCCTTCAGGGGGCCGGCGGACCCGACGACCTCCATCAGCCAGGCATACGCGTCCCGGCGGGCCTCGGAGCCGTAGACCTTGACCGCGGAGGCGTCCTGCGGGGTGAGGGTGCCCTGCTGGAGCGCGTCGACCATCTGCCAGTTCAGCAGCTTCATGGCGTCCAGCCGGGTATGGGTGCGGGCCAGCCGTCCGCGCACCCAGCCCAGGTCGATCACCCGGCGGCCGTCGCCGAGTGCGGTGCCGGCGGCCCAGCGCTGGACGTTGTGCAGGGCGCGGATGGCCATGGTGCCGTGGGCGGCGAGGGTGACCCGCTCGTGGTTGAGCTGGTTGGTGATGATCCGCCAGCCCTTGTTCTCCTGGCCGACGCGGCGGGAGGCCGGGACGGTGATGTTCTCGTAGTAGCTGGCGGTGGTGTCGTGCGAGGCGAGGGTGTTGATCAGAGTGCAGGAGTAGCCGGGGTCGCCGGTGGGGACCAGGAGCATGGTGATGCCCTTGTGGGGCGGCGCTTCCGGGTCGGTGCGCACCGCGAGCCATACCCAGTCGGCGGTGTCGCCGTTGGTCGTCCAGATCTTCTGCCCGTTGACGACGTAGTGGCCGCTCTCCTCGTCACCGACCCGTACGGCGCGGGTCTTGAGGGCGGCCAGGTCGGTGCCGGCATCCGGTTCGCTGTAGCCGATGGCGAAGTCGATCTCGCCGGAGAGGATCCGGGGCAGGAAGTAGGCCTTCTGTTCGTCGGTGCCGAACTGCATGATCGTCGGGCCGACGGTGTTCAGCGCCATCAGCGGCAGCGGCACCCCCGCCTGGGCCGCCTCGTCGAAGAAGATGAACTGTTCCGTCGGGGACATACCGCGCCCGCCGAACTCCTTGGGCCAGCCGACGCCGAGCCAGCCGTCGGCGCCCAACCGGCGCACGGTCTCTCGGTAGAAGCGCTTCTGGGCGGCGGGGCCGTCGAGGGGGGCACCGCCCGTGCCCTGGGCGCCACGGGGGCCGGCGGAGGCGTGGTCCGGCACCAGCTCGGCGAAGTACGTGCGCAGTTCGGCGCGCAACTGCTGCTGCTCGGGGGTGTATTCGAGGTGCACGGCCCCTCCAGTTCGTCCGGTCCGGTCGTCCGGCCCGAGGGCGGCTGCGGGACGCTGACGGCCCGTCGGCTGCCGGATCGAGAGGCACAGTAGAACTTGTTCCAGTAATGCGGAAGGGCGCGCGGCCCGTCACTCCTCGTCAGGGCACGATCGAGTCGAGGTACCCGCCGCCGACACGGACGGCCGCCCCGGCTGCCGAAGCTGTTGATGAGGATGTCCACCTGCGGTACGGCCGCGACGACCTGTGCGAAGCCGCTGTCGGTGCCGATGCCGCCGGGCGCCGGGCGCCGGGCGCCGGGCGCCGCAAGGAATGCCGCGCCCGGTTCCTGCGTGCGCATCCGCTCCCGTGCCCGCACCACGGACCCGGCGCTGCGGCCGTTCACCGCGACCCGGGGCCCCGGCGTGCGCCGGCCCCGTGGCGATGGCCGTCCCCATGCCCTGGGCCGAGCCCGTCACCCTCGCGGTACGGCCGGCGAGATCGATCTGCACGGCGCTTCTCCGTTCTCGGCTGCCCGCCCCCGGACTCCGCGGGCGAACCCTGTCCGCCGCGCACACGAAGGCCCGGCCCGGCACTTCCGCGGCACCGGACCGGGCCTTCCCCGGGCTCCATCAGCCCACGGCGTGCTTCGCCGCGTTGTTCGGCTGCACCCGGCCGCGCCGGATGTCCTTGCAGTACTTGACGAAGCCGCTGTTGGTCACGTACTTCGCCGAGACCCAGCTCGCCCGCTCCTCGCGGGTCAGGTACCAGACGGTGTTGCCGCCGACGCTCTGGGTGCGCACCTTGCACACCAGGCCGACCTGCGCTCGGTGGTGGAGGTACCCCCGCACCGAGGAGTCCGTGCTGGGGTACTGACGCTGGCTCAGACCCGCCTTGGCAGTGACCACACCGAAGGGCTTGACGGGTACGGGCGCCGCCTGGGCCGGAGCCGCGGCGAACAGCGTGGCGCCGAGGGCGACGGCCGTGGTCAGCGCGCCCGCGCCGGCTGCGAGCTGTCTGCCTCGGGCCACGAGGATTCCGGTCGTGGACATAGGGGGTCTCCTGTTCTTGACGCGCAATGCCACCCATTGGCGCGAAGTGGACATTACGCGTAAATCACCCTCGGAATGTGGTGAAACGACGAACAGGCCGCCGATCGTGTGACGGCACAAGTGCGCCCGGGGCACGGGCAGTAGCCGCCCCCGTGGACGCCCCTCGGCAGGCCGGGATCAGCCCTCGGTACCGGCGCCGTGGATCCCGAAGGAGCCTCCCTGCGGATCCCGGACCACCGCGACCCTCGGCCCGTGGGGCACATCCGTCGGGGGCACCAGGAGCATGCCTCCCGACTCGGCGGCGCGGGCGGCCGTCGCATCGACGTCGGCGACCGCGAAGTACGGCAGCCAGTGCGCCCTGACGTCGTCCGGATAGAACTCGTCCAGCGCGCTCAGACCGCCGAAGTCGGCGCCGTCGATACCCCATTGCGGATAGTCCTTGTGCGTGCCCACGGTCCAGCCGAAGACCCCCGTGTAGAAGGCCTTGGCGGCCTCCGCGTCCCGGGTGGCCAGCTCGACCCAGCCGAGCGAGCCCGGCGCGTTGAGCACCGCGGCGCCGGCGAAGGACCGGCCCTGCCAGAGCGAGAAGACCGCGCCTTCCGGGTCGGCCATCACGGCGAAGCGGCCCAGGTCGAAGACCTCCATCGGCCCCATCAGCAACCGTCCGCCCGCCTCGGTGACGACCGCGGCCAGCGCATCGGCGTCCCGCGTCGCGAACGACACGGTCCAGGCGGTCGGCTGCCCGGGGGCGTAGAGCGGGGTCAGCGCGGCGACCGGGGCGTCCCCCAGAAAGAGCATGGTGTAGCCGCCCGCCTCCTCCCGCGGGTCGGTCTGCGCCCGCCAGCCGAAGACCTGGCGGTAGTACACCTTGGCGGCATCCACATCCGAAGTGCCCAGCTCCACCCAGCAGGGCGCGCCGGGCGTGGGCTCAGTGATCTTCACGGTGTCTTCCGTTCCTCCGCACCGGGCCGTGGCCGGGCGGTGCCGCGCTCGCGTCCGCGCGCTGCCGGCCGGTATCCGTACGCTGCCGATCGTGCGACGGGCGCGTAGGCGCCGCAACCGGAGCGCGGGCGGGCCGGATCGGCCGCCCGGGGCATTGCGGCAGATCACCCGCTGCCGGTCGGGCGACCGGGAAGCGGCGCCCTGGGCGGGGCGGGGCACACGCGGTGACCGGACCCTGCGGCGGTGGCACGGGGTCCGTGCGCCGCGGCGCCGCGGGTCACCGGAAGTGGGCTCGCAGATGGCGCAGCGAGCCGTGCGGGGCGTCCGGGGAGATGGCGTTGGCGAGGCCGCGGGCGGCGGCGTCGGCTGCTTCGGCGGCGCGGGGCAGCATGGCCGTTTCGTAGGCGCGTACGGCCGCGTCCTGGTCGCTGTGTCCGACGAGGGCCCCGGCGAGTTCACAGCCGTCGAGCATGGCGAGGTTGGCGCCCATGCCGGAGAACGGCGACATCAGATGCGCGGCGTCGCCGAGCAGGGTCAGGCCCGGGGTGTGGGTCCAGGTGTGCGGCACCGGCAGGGCGAACAGCGGCCGGTTGACGAACCCGCCGTCATTGTCCCGCAGCAGCGCCAGCAGCCGGTCGTCCCAGCCCGCGTACGCGTCGAGCAGCACGGCACGGACGGCCTCGGTGTCCGCCACTTTCACCCCGGCCTCCAGCGCCCAGTCCTGGGAGCCGCGGAAGGCGGCGTAGACGCGGAGGTGGCCGCGGCTGTTGCGCTGGGCGATCAGCGCCTTGTCGGCGGACGCCGCCATCATGCTGCCGTCGCCGACCAGACGGGCGAGGTGCGGGTGACGGCGGTCGGTGTCGTCGAACCCGCACTCGACGAAGGTGACGCCGGTGTAGTGGGGGGTGGCGTCGGAGAGCAGCGGCCGCACCCGGGACCAGGCGCCGTCGGCACCGATGACCAGGTCGAAGGTCTCGGTGCGGCCGTCGTCGAACTCGGCCTTGTGGCGGCCGTCGCCGAGGGGGTGCAGGGTGCGCAGATAGCGGCCCCAGCGCACGGTTTCGGGGGCGAGGGAGTCCAGCAGCAGCCGGCGCAGTTCGCCCCGGTCGATCTCGGGGCGGTCGCTCTCACCGTCGGCGGGGGTGTACTGGAAGAGCACGGTCGCGGTGTGGTCGAGCAGCCGCTTCTCCTGGCCCTCGGGGCGGGCGAGCGCGGCGAACTCCTCGTGCAGTCCCGCGGCCCGCAGCGCCGCCTGACCGGTCGTCATATGCAGGTCCAGCGTGCCGCCTTGCGGGCGGGTGCCGGCGGACGCTTCATGGTCGAAGACGGTGACCGCTACGCCGTGGCGCTCCAGTACGCGGGCACAGGTCAGCCCGCCGGGACCGGCGCCGACGATCGCGATACGGGGAGGGGTGGGGGTCATGGTGCTCCTCAGCTGGGTGGGACGACAGGACCTCCCTTCCAGAAAAGCACAGTGGTTAACAAAGTGCAATCGATACACTTTTTGAGCGGCTCACCTCACGCGGGACCGGCCCGCGACCGGGGCGCCGAAGGCGTTTCGATGGAGTGAGCAGGTGGATAAACGGGTAGATCACCCCAGGTCGGAGCCCTGCGGAGCCGTAGCGGCCGGGATTCGCCCGGCAAAAAGGACAGTTGGTCAGGTAGCGCGGCCATGTTTGCGAATTTAGGTATGCCTAACCTAATGTAACGACACGTGCCGACGATCAAACCATCTGCCACCGCACCCCCTGTGCCCGATGTGCGTCCCGCCGCGAAGGTCCTGCGGCGCGTCCCGCTGTTCGTGGCCGGGCTCTGTGCACTGGCCGCCTGTGCCGCCCTGAGCCTCGCGCTCGGTGCCCGGTCCGTACCGCTGTCCACCGTGTGGGACGCGCTGTCCGGCACCGCTCACGGGCGGGACGCCCTGGTGGTGACGGGACTTCGGCTGCCGCGCACGGTGATCGCCCTCGCGGTCGGCGCGGCGCTCGGTGCCGCCGGGGCCGTCGTCCAGGGCGTCACCCGCAACCCGCTCGCCTCCCCGACGACGCTCGGCATCAACGCGGGCGCGGGCTTCGCGGTGGTCACCGCGATCTATGCGCTGCATCTGACCCGGCCCGCCCAGTACCTCTGGTTCGCGTTCGCGGGAGCCGCGGCCGCCGCGCTGTTCGCCCAGGCGCTGGCCCGGCGCGCCGGTGACCTCGACCCGGCACGTCTCGCGCTGGGCGGCACCGTCCTCCAACTCGTCCTGCTGTCCTGGACCTCGACCGTCATGCTGGCCAGCAAGCGGTCGCTGGACGAGGCCCGGTTCTGGATGGCCGGATCGCTGGCCGAGCGCCCGCTGTCGGTGCTCTACCCCGTCCTGCCGGCCCTCGGCCTCGGTCTGCTCCTCGCACTGGCCCTCGCCCCCGCCCTCAACGCGCTGGCGCTGGGCGACGATGCGGCGCAGGCGCTGGGTGTGCGGGTGGCCCGGATCCGGGCGGCCGGCGGCCTGGCCGTCGTGCTGCTCGCCGCGTCGGCGGTGGCCGTGGCCGGTCCGCTCGCCTTCATCGGACTGGCCGCGCCCCATCTGGTCCGCCAGCTGCTGCGCACCTCCGACCACCGGGTCGTGGTGCCCGGCTGTCTGGTCGCCGGCCCTCTGTTGCTGCTCACCGCCGACATTCTCGGACGGATCGTCATCCGGCCGTCCGAGTTGCAGGTCGGCATCATCAGCGCGTTCCTCGGCGCGCCGCTGCTGGCGCTGCTGGCCCGGAAGGTGGCCCGATGACCGACGTCGTACGGAGCGAGAAGCCGCTCGGCTCCCCTTCCCCCGCCCGGCCCCCGGCCGTCGGGCGCAGGACCGCACCGCGCCGTACTCCCCTGCTGGCACTCGCCGGTGTCGTGGTGCTCGGCGTACTGGTGGCGGTGTCCGTGGCCAACGGCGATATGCCGCTGCCGCCGGTCGATGCGGTCAAGGGCCTGTTCGGCCTCGGCGATTCCGCCACGGTGCTGGTGGTCCAGGAGTTCCGGGCCCCGCGGATGGCCGCGGCGATCGTCGCGGGGGCGGGTCTGGCGGTGGCCGGTGCCCTGCTGCAGCGGCTGTTCCGCAATCCGCTCGCCTCCCCCGATGTGATGGGGGTGACCGGCGGTGCCTCGTTCGGCGCGGTGGCGATGCTGGCCGCGGGGGCCTCGCAGGCACTGATGCCGCCGGCCGCGCTGGGCGGCGGGCTGCTCGCCGCGGTGCTGCTGGGGGTGTTCGGCCGGCGCTCCGGTGCCGGTGTGACGCGCCTGGTGCTGGTCGGTCTCGCCGTACAGGCGGGGCTGTCCGCGGCGGTGAGCTTCATGGTCGTCCGCTTCCCCACCGAACTCGCGGGGTCGGCCCTGCAGTGGACGACGGGCTCGGTGTACGGGCGGACCTGGACCGAAGTGTGGTCCGCGGGCGGGGCGACGGCCGTGGCGCTGCCGGTCGCCTTCGCACTGCACCGCCGGCTCGCCGTCCTCGACCTGGGCGACGACTCGGCCGGCGCGCTGGGGCTGCGCACCCACACCGCCCGGCTGCAGATCCTGGTCGTCGCCATCGTGCTGGCCTCACTGGCCGCCGCGCTCACCGGCCCGGTCGCCTTTGTCGCCCTGGCCGTTCCACACGTGGTGCGGTTCCTCGCCGGGCCGCCGACCGCCGGAACGCTGGCGCTGTCCGGCCTCGCCGGTGCCGTGCTGCTGCTCGCCTCGGACCTGGTGGCGCAGTACCTGCTGCCGGTCGGCGGGCTGCCGGTCGGTGTGGTCACCGCCACGCTGGGCGCGCCATGGCTGCTGGTGCTGATGATCCGTCAGAGCAGTTCCGTCAACAGGAGTGTCCGATGACCGCCAACCAGCTCTCCACTCAGGGACTCGACCTGCGCTACGGCGACCGGCTGATCGTCGGCGGCCTCGATCTGGTGCTGCCCGGCGGCGCCGTCACCGCGGTGGTCGGCCCCAACGCCTGTGGCAAGTCGACCCTGTTGCGCGGGCTGACCCGGCTGCTGCCGCCGGCCGCCGGCACCGTCGCGCTGGACGGTGCCGATATCCACCGGATGCCGGCCCGTGCGCTGGCCCTGCGGATGGGGCTGCTGCCCCAGCAGCCGGTCACCCCCGACGCGATCACCGTCGAGGCACTGGTCCGGCTGGGCCGCTACCCGCACCAGCGGCTACTGAGCCCCTGGTCGACGGCGGACCAGCAGGCGGTGGAGGAGGCGCTGCGGCGCACCGGCACCGTCGAGCTGCGCGACCAGCCCGTCGACCGGCTCTCCGGCGGCCAGCGGCAGCGCGCCTGGATCGCCCTCGCGCTGGCGCAGGACACCGAACTGCTGCTGCTCGACGAGCCCACCACGTTCCTGGACCTGCGGCACCAGCTCGATGTGCTCGACCTGGTCGCCGCACTGCACGCCGAGGCGGGCCGCACCGTGGTGATGGTGCTGCACGACCTCGGGCAGGCGGCCCGGTACGCGGACCACCTCGTGGTCCTCAAGGACGGGCAGCTCGCGGCGGCCGGCGCCCCGGCGGACATCCTCGACGCGGAGCTGGTCAAGTCCGTGTTCGACGTCGACTGCCGGGTGATTCCCGACCCCGAGACCGGCACCCCGCTGGTCGTCCCCAAGAGCAGCGCGAAGCGGCACACCGCCGTCTCCGCCTGACCCGGCCTCCCCCACGCTCACCTCTCTTTCCGCTCCCCTCAAGGAAGTTGCCCGTCATGTTCAGCAGATCCACTCTCCGCGGCGCCGGCCGGCCGGCCGCCGCACTGCTCGCCGTCGTCCTGGGCGCCGGCGCCCTCACCGCGTGCGGCGGCGGCAGCCCGTCGGCCGGCGACGACACGGCGAAGGCCGGGGCCGGTTTCCCCCGCACCGTCAAGAGCGCCATGGGCGGCGACGTGAAGATCCCCGCCAAGCCCAAGCGGGTGGTCGTCCTGGACACCGGTGAGCTCGACGACGTCACCACGCTCGGCGTCAAGCCGGTCGGCGCGGTCTCCCCGCACATGAAGACCGAGGGCGGCTTCCCGTCCTACCTCAAGGAAGAGATCGGCGGCGTCAAGGACGTCGGTCCGCTGCTGGAGCCGAACCTCGAAAAGATCATCGCTCTCAAGCCCGATCTGATCCTGTCCTCCAAGGTCCGGCACGAGAAGATCTACGACAAGCTCAGCCAGATCGCGCCGACCGTCTTCACCGAGACCACCGGCGGCCCCTGGAAGGCCAATCTGAAGGTCCACGCCAAGGCACTGGGCCTGGAGAAGGAGGCCGGCCGGAAGCTGAAGGAGTACGAGACCCGGGCCAAGGCGCTGGGCGCGGCCATCAAGAAGAAGTACCACGGCACGATGCCGTCGGCGTCCGTGGTCCGCTTCGTCGCCGGCCCGACCCGCCTCTACCAGAAGTCCTCCTACAGCGGCGTGGTGCTGAACGACATCGGCCTGGCCCGGCCGAAGTCGCAGAGCTCCACCGACCCGGCCAGGACGATGCTCGACGTCAGCCCGGAGCAGATCGACAAGGCCGACGCCGACCTGGTGTTCGTGACCGTCGCGGACTCGCCGGACAAGACCCAGCAGAAGGACGTCACGTCCAACCCGGTCTGGAAGGACCTGCCGGCCGTCAAGAAGCACAAGGTGTTCGACGTGCCCGACGAGACCTGGATGTCCGGCATCGGTATCCAGGCCGCCGAGCACATGCTCGCCGACGTGGCGAAGGCCACCGGCGTACCGCTGCCGAAGAGCTGACGCACCCGGCCAGGGGGGTGGGCCGCCGTCCCCACGGCCCGCCCCCGCCCCCGCCCCCGATGTCCCCCCGCACCACCCTTGATCCTGAAGGGCCCCGCCCATGCGGATGTATCTGCTCGCTCTCAACCCCACCGACTCGGTCACCGAGGGTTTCCTCCCCGCCGCCGCCCGTCTCGGTCTCGATGTCACGGTGCTGACGGACCAGCCGGAAGCACACCGGCGCGTCTGCCACCGGGCCGAGGTCCTGGCGTGCGACGTCCACGACTTCCGCGCCGTCATCACGCGCATCGCCACCCACCACCCGGCCGCCGCGGTCTTCACCAACAGCGACCATCTGCAGACCCAGGCGGCCCTGGCCGCCGGCTACTTCGGGCTGCCCGGCAAGGACTGGCGGGCCGCGCTGCGCGCCAAGAACAAGGCCGAGATGCGTCGCCATCTCGCCGCGTCCGGCGCCGACACCGTACGGTCCGCGGAGCTGGCCCCCGGCCAGGACCCGTCCGCGCTCACCGCCGCGGAGCTGCCCTACCCCTGTGTCGTCAAGCCCCGCGAGGGCGTGGCCAGCGAAGAGGTGATGCTGGCCGCCGACCCCGGGGAACTGGTGGTACGCGCCAAGGAGATACAGTCCCGGCGCCCGCAGGCGGCGCTGGTCGCGGAGGAGTTCCTCGCCGGTGAGCTGTACACCCTGGAGACCCTCGGCGACGGACGGCTGCGTCACGTCCTGGGCGGCTTCCACACCACCCTCTCCGCACCCCCGGCCTTCATCGAGAAGCGGCACGTTTTCGTCGCCGCCCACCCGGAGCCCGTCGTCGCCCAGGTACTGGCCCAACTCGACGCGCTGGGCGTCGGGTTCGGCGCCTGCCACACCGAGTTCGTGGTGCACGAGGGCCGGGCGCGGCTCATCGAGGTGAACTACCGCGTCATCGGCGACCAGTGCGATCTGCTGCTCGCCCAGGTCCTGGGCATCGAGCTGTTCGAGCATGTGCTGCGTACGCATCTGGGCGAGCCGCTGCCCGCCGACCTCGGCGCGCGGCAGGACGGTGCGGGCCGGGTGGAGTACGCCCTCGCCGACCGGGCCGGGACGCTCACCGCGGCGCCCGCCGCCACGGACCGCGAGGCGGACGGCGTACGGCTGGCCTACCGGCCGCTGCGCGCGGTCGGCACCGAGCACCCGCTGTACCGCACCAACCGCGACTACCTCGGCGTCCTGCGGGCCACCGGCACCGACCCGGGTGCCCTGGACCGGGCCGCGGACGGCTTCTTCGCCGCCGAGCGCTGGGAGATCTCGTCATGACCGTCTCCCTGGACACCACCGACGGGACCGGGCAGGAGACGGCCGAGGAGTCCGAGCTGCTGCTGCGGGTGCTGAGCGCGCTGCTGCGCGAGGACGTCGTCGGGCTGCGCACCCGCGGCACGCTGCTGGAGCGGCCGGACGGCCCCTGGCTGCGGCTGCCCGCCGGCCCGGACGCCGGTGCGCTGCTGCTGCCGCTGGGCACGGACGGCTACCAGAGCGCGTACGCGGCCCGGCTGCCACTGCTCGTCCGCGCATCCGACGGCGCCCGGCTCACCTCGGTCGAGACGGTCCTCGGCGCCCTGCGCGCACTCGCCGACCCGGCCGACCACCCGGGCTTCGACGCCTTCGCCGAGGAGTGCCGGCAGACCCTGGCGACGATGCGGCTGCACACCCGTACCCGGGACGAGACCGACCGGGTGCTGACGGAGCGCCATGGCCCCTCGGCCGGTGCCTGGCCTGGGCTGGACGGCGGCCTGGCGTACGACACCCTCGCCGCGCGGCTCGACCACCCCGTCTACCCGGCCTCCCGGGGCCGCTCCGGCCTGGACGAGGCACAACTGCGGGCCTACGCACCGGAGTTCCATCCGCGGTTCGCGCTGCGCTGGCTCGCCGTACCGCGGGCCGCGCTGACCGTCGCGGGCGGCGCCGAGGCGCTGCCCGGCTGCTGGCCGACGCCGGCGGAGCTGGATCTGCCGCACCTCGACGACAGCCATCTCGCCATGCCCGTCCACCCGTTGACGCTCGGCGGCCCGCTGCACGAGGCGCTGCGGGAGACCGGTCTGGAGCGCGACGCGGTGCTGTCCGCGCGGACGCCGCTCGACGCGGTGCCCACGCTCTCGATGCGGACCGTGGCGGTGGACGCCGATCCCCGGCTGCACCTCAAACTGCCGCTGGCCACCGCCACGCTGGGGCTGCGCAACCGGCGCACCATCAAGCCCCGCACCCTCATCGACGGCGCCGAGGGCCAGCGGCTGCTGGACCGGGTGCTCGCCCGCGAGCCGCGGTTCGCACCCTCGATCCTGCAGGCCGACGAGACGGTTCATGCGCACGCCGGCCATGAGCTGCTCGCCGTGCTGTGCCGGCGCTACCCGGCCGGGCTGGACGGCAGTGCCGTGGTGCCGATGGCCGCGCTGCTGGGCCGGGCGCCCGGCGGACGGCTGGTGATCGACGCACTCGCCGACCGTTTCTACGGCGGTGACCCGCTGGCGCTGCTGGATGCCGTGCTGACCCTGCTCTTCGACTGGCAGACCACCCTGTTCGGCTACGGCTTCGGCCTGGAGTCGCACCAGCAGAACATCTCGCTGGTGCTGGACGAGGGGGCGCACGGCACCCGGCTGCGGCTGCTGTTCAAGGACAACGACGCCCCGCGCATCAACGCCGTGCGGCTGCGGGAGGCCCTGGGCGAGGACGCCCCGGACCCCGCGGACTTCGCCGATCCGCGGATCTTCGCTGACCACGACCGGCCGGTGCTGGACCTGTTCACCACCATCACCGTCCATCTGTGCGCGGGCTCCTACGCCTTCGGGCTGGCCCGGCACGGACGCGCGCCGCTCGACCGGCTGCTGGCCCTGGTGCGTGACCGGCTCGCCGAGGCCGTCGAACGGCTGGGCACCGCGCCGGGCGAGCCGGGCGCCGCGCTGCGCGCCCATGTCCTGGACGCCCCACAGCTACCGGTCAAGGCGATGGTCAGCGCCGGCAGCCTGCTGTCCAAGGAGCGGTCCGGCGCGGCCGACATCAACAAGCACTACACCACCGGCCCCAACTATCTGCTGCCGATGGGGACTTCCCGATGAGCCCGATGAAAACCGCCCGCTCCCCGCGGCTCGAACCGGCCGCCGTCGAGACCAAGGTCCGCCCCGGTCTCGCCCGCCGCCAGGTGTTCGCCGTAGCCGGCTGCTACTTCGTGGCGTCGTTCGCCGCGCTGGGCCTGCCGCCGTACCTCACCGAAATCCTGCCCGAGCTGGGCGACGGCACCGCCCGCTGGGCCGGTCTGCTCTACGTCGTGCCCACCGTCTTCGGCGCCATCGGCGCGCCGCTGTGGGGGCGGCTCGCCGACCGGTACGGCCGTAAACGGCTGCTGCTGCGGGCACAGTTGGGCCTCGCCGCGGCATTCCTGCTGGCGGGCTGGGCCGACTCGATCGCCACCTTCGCCACCGCCCTGGTGATCCAGGGAGTGCTGGGCGGCACCTTCGCCGCGTCGAACGGCTATCTCGGAGCGGCGCTGGAGGGCCATGCGCTCTCCCGGGCGCTGACCCTGATGCAGGGCAGTGCCCGCGCGGCGCTGGTGTGCGCGCCGATCGTGGTCGGCTCGCTGACGCCGTGGCTGTCGCCGCACCGCCAGTACGCCCTGCTGGCCGTGCTGCCGCTGGCCGCCGCGGCGATGCTGGCGGCGCTCCCGGAGCCGCCGCGGACCCGTAACGCCGCGCCGCGGGCCGCCGCCACCGCGGAGGGGGAGGCGGACGGTACGCCGGCGGCCGAGGCCGCCGCCGAGCCCTCCGGGCGCGCCCCGGCCGCTTCGCTGCGGGCCCTGTACGCCATCGAGTTCGCCTTCGTCTTCTCCACTGTCATCTCCTTCCCGTACCTGATCTCCCTCATCAAGGAGCGCATACCGGGCACCGGACCGATGGTGTCCGGCGTCCTGTTCGCCCTGCCGCACATGTGCTACCTGGTCGCCGCGATCCCGGTGCACTCCCTCTTCCGCGGCCGGCCCCGGCTCGGCATCGCGCTCGGCTTCGGCTGTATCGCGCTGGGCCTGGCCGGGCACGGCATCGCCGGCTCGCTCACCACCTTCGTCGCGGTACGCCTGGTGCTCGGCGCCGGCCTTACCCTGGGCCTGGTCTGTATGTCGGTGCTGGCCGCCGACTGCGCCAAGGGCCGTTCCCCCGGCGGGCTGTTCGGCTCGATCGAGTTCTTCTCCAAGGCCGGCGCGGTTGCCGCCGGGGTGGCCGCCGCGGCCGGAAACGACTGGTTCGGTCCCACCGCGCCCATCCTGACCGGCACCGCGACAGCCCTGGTCACCGTGGTGGCGACCGCCGCCCCTCGCCTCCCCCGTACGTTCCGCACCCGCAGGAGCCTTTGATGCCCTCGCTGACCAACTCACCCGCCACCGCCCCGGCCTGCGCCGCACCCGCCGGCCTGCCCACCGCCGACGAGGCCGTGGCGCACACCCTGCTCAACTGCCTGCTGCGGGAGGTGTCCGGACCCGAGCACCAGACCGCCGTCGACGACGGCCGGCTGCTGCTGCGGCTGCCCCGGCGCGGAGTGCTGCTGCGCGTCGCGCTGCGCCGTACCTCGCTCCTGGGCGCGCACCGGTTCACCGGCCCGGTGTGCGAACAGACCGCCGACGGCTGGGCCGAGGCGGGCTGGCGCCGGCTGGCCGAGCATGTGCACGCCGAGCTGTCGCTGCGGACCGGGGTGGACAACGAGGAGTTCCTGGCGCAGATCGCCTCCAGCCACCAGGCCGTGTCCGCGGCGTCGGCCTCCCGCACTGCGCCGCGCCCGGCCGCCGGGGAGAGCGGCACGCGGGAGGTGCAGGCGGGTGCGGAGGACTGGCAGGCGGCCTATGTCGCCTCCGAGCAGGCGCTGGTCCTCGGCCACCGCTTCCACCCGACGCCCAAGGCCCGCACCGGCGACCCCGCCGCCTGGCAGTCGTACGCCCCCGAGACCGGGGCGGTCTTCCCGCTGCTGCTGCTCGCCGTGCGCGAGGAGCTGATCGCCGAGGACGTGTCCGCCGACGGGGCGACGGCCCCGCTGGACGCGCTGCACACCGATGTCCCGGACGGCTACCGGCTGCTGCCCGTCCACCCCTGGCAGTACGAGCTGCTGCGCGACCACGCGGGCCTGCAGGAGGCGCTGGACCGCGACGACATCCGCATCCTGGGCGGCAGCGGGACGCCGTTCGCGGCCACCGCGTCCGTGCGCACGCTCTACGACGGCGAGGCGTTCCTCAAGTTCAGCCTGAACGTCCGGATCACCAACTGCCTGCGCAAGAACGCCAGTTACGAGCTGTCCGGGGCGGTGGCGCTGACCCGGCTGCTGGCACCGGCGCTGACCGACCTCGCCACCCGGTTCCCCGGGGCCGCGGTGCTGCGGGAGCCCGCCTACCGCAGCCTGGCGCTGCCCGGCGCCGACGGCCGCCCGGACACCGAGCTGCTCGAAGGGTTCGGCGTCATCGTCCGCGAGGGCCTGTCCCGGCAGCTGCTGCCCGGCACCACCCCGCTGCTGGCGGCCGCCGTCGCCGACGAGTACCCCACCAGCGCGGCCCATGTCTCCCGCCTCCTGGACGGGGCCGGTCCGCAGGCCGCGCTGGAGTGGTGGAGCGCCTACCTCAATCTGCTCCTGCCGCCGGTGCTCGCCGCCTACTTCGACCACGGCCTGGTGCTGGAGCCGCATCTGCAGAACGTGCTGGTCTGTGTCGACGGCGACGGGATGCCCGCGCAGGTCCTCTTCCGTGACCTGGAGGGCACCAAGCTCGTCCCCGAACACCACACCGAGCTGCTGGCCTCGCTGCCCGAGCAGGTCGCCGCGCCGATGACCTACGACGCCCAGCGCGGCTGGGACCGCGTCGTGTACTGCCTGCTGGTCAACCATGTCGCCGAGATGCTCGCCGCGCTGGCCGATCTGCACCCGGACACCGAGACGGAGCTGTGGGCGCAGGTCCGCCGCACCCTGCAGACCCACGCGGACCGCTACGGCTGCCCGCCGCGGCTGGCCGCCCTGCTGGCCGGCGTCCCGCTGCCTGCCAAGGCCAATCTGCTCACCCGCTGGGAGCGCAAGGCCGACCGCGAGGCCGGCTATGTCCTGCTGCCCTCGCCGCTGGCCGAGGCCGTTTTGTCGGGCGCCGGGCGTACCGACGACACCACCCCCTGGAGCGCACGATGACCCCTCCCGCCCCCGCCCTCACACCGGACGTCCGCGACCATGCACTCGCCCTGCCCCCCGGGGAACTGCCCGCCTACCTCTACGACCTGACGGCGCTGCGCGCGCATCTGGCCGGGGTACGGGCCGCCCTGCCCGAGCGCGTCGAGCTGTACTACGCGGCCAAGGCCAACCCGGAGCCGGAGATCCTGGGCGCGCTGCGCCCGTACGTGGACGGCTACGAGGTCTCCTCGGGCGGCGAGCTGGCGCATGTCGCCGAGGCCGTGCCGGGTGCGCCGCTCGCCTTCGGCGGGC
Source organism: Streptomyces sp. NPDC054765 (assembly GCF_053612065.1). Lineage (NCBI taxonomy): Bacteria > Bacillati > Actinomycetota > Actinomycetes > Kitasatosporales > Streptomycetaceae > Streptomyces > Streptomyces sp. NPDC054765. The sequence goes on from NZ_JBSHBP010000028.1 coordinate 54,958, forward strand.
CGGGCAAGACGCCCGCCGAGGTCACACAGGCGCTGGAGACCGGGGTGCAGCGCTTCCATGTGGAGAGCGTGTACGAGCTCCACATGCTCGCGAGCCTGGCCGCCCGCCTCGTACCGGAGCGCCGGATCGCGGTGCTGGCCCGCTTCAATCTGCCGGTCGACGACGGTTCGCTGGACGGCAGTTCGCTCGCCATGGGCGGCCGCCCCACCCCCTTCGGGCTGGACCCCGCGCAGGCCGGCGAGGTCGTCGCCCTGCTCACCGACGGCAGCTGCCCGCAGCTCGAACTCCGCGGTATCCACGCCCACCTGGCCAGCGGCCTGGAGGCGCCCGAGCAGCTCGCCGTCTCGGAGGCCGTCGTGACATGGGCCGCCGAGCTGGCCGCGCACCACCGGATTGCCCTGACCGAGGTGACCCTCGGCGGCGGGATGGCCGTCGACTACGCCGCCCCGGAGCGCCGGTTCGACTGGACGGCGTACGGTGCGGGCCTGGCCCGGCTCGCCGCCGCCCACCCCGGCTTCACCCTGCGCATCGAGCCGGGGCGCGCGCTCACCGCGTACTGCGGCTGGTACGCCACCGAGGTGCTGGATGTGAAGCACAGCCACGGCGAGGAGTTCGCCGTGGTCCGCGGCGGCACCCACCATCTGCGCACCCCCGCGACCAAGGGCCACGACCAGCCCTGCACGGTCCTGCCGTCCGACGCGCCCTGGCCGCATCCCTGGCCGCGGTCGGCGGCGCAGGGCGGCCTGGTCACCGTCACCGGGCAGCTGTGCACCCCCAAGGACGTCCTCGCCCGCAACGTCCCGGCGCCGGGGCTGCGGGCCGGCGACCGGGTGGTGTTCGGGGTCGCCGGCGCGTACGCCTGGAACATCTCGCACCACGACTTCCTGATGCATCCGCGCCCCGGCTTCCACTTCCTCGGTGCCGCCGAGCCCGGCCCGGCCGAGGAGGCCTGAGGTGCTGCGCCCCAACGAGGTCCGGCGCAGGCTCGCGGCGGGCGAGGAGGTGTACGGGCTGTTCAGCACGCTTCCCGAGCCCACGATGGTCGAGATGATCGGCTGTGCCGGGTACGACTTCGTCATCCTGGACACCGAGCACACCCTCGTCGACCCGCAGCGGCTGGAGAACCTCATCAGGGCCGCCGAGACGAGCGGGCTCACCCCCTTCGTCCGGGTCCCCGAGGCCGACCCCGGTGCCGTGCTGCGCGCACTGGACGCCGGGGCGATGGGCATCGTCGTCCCGCACGTCCGCCGGCGCGCGGACATCGATGCCACGATCCGCGCGGCCCGCTACGCGCCCGAGGGCATGCGCTCCCTCAACGGCGGCCGGGGCCCCGGCTTCGGCCGCATCGACCCGGCCGAGTACCTCCGCCGGGCCAACGCGGAGATCATGGTCATCGCGCTGATCGAGGACGCCGAGGGGGTCGAGGCGATCGACGGGATCCTCTCCCCCGGCGGCGTCGACCTCGTCCTGCCGGGTCCCGGCGATCTCTCCCAGTCCTACGGGGTCCCCTGGCAGGTCCGCCACCCCCGGGTCCAGGAAGCGGTCCGCACCCTCCGCGGTGCGTGTGCCCGCCACGGCGTTCCCTTCTGCGCCATGTCCACCACGGCACAGCGCCGCGCCGAGTGGCGCGCCGACGGCGTCACGGCCTTCGTCCTGGGCGAGGACCGCGATCTGACGGCGCGTGCCCTGCGCGGGCACCGGGAGCGGACCGCCGGGCGGGAGTGACGGCAACTCCTTCGGCGGTACCTGCGCGGGCTCCGGACGGGTAACTGATGACCGGGTAACCGATCGTCCGAAGGAGCTGAGCGGGACATGGCCCGGAACACGGCATTCATCATCGCGGGAGCGGGGCTGGCCGGCGCGAAGGCGGCGGAGACGCTGCGCACGGAAGGCTTCGACGGCCCCGTCGTGCTGTTGGGCGACGAGAGCGAGCGTCCCTACGAGCGTCCTCCGCTGTCCAAGGGCTACCTCATGGGCGCCTCCGGGAAGGAGGAGGTGTACGTCCATCCGGACCGGTGGTACACCGAGCACCAGGTCGATCTGCGCCTGGGCAACGCCGTCACCGCCCTCGACCCGGCCGCCCACGAAGTGGCCCTCGCCGACGGCAGCCGGCTGGGCTACGCCAAGCTGCTGCTGGCCACCGGCTCCACACCGCGCCCGCTGCCGGTGCCCGGCGCCGACCTCGACGGGGTCCACACGCTGCGGCGGCTGGCGGACAGTGAGCGCCTCAAGGAGGTCTTCCGGACCGCGTCGCGGATCGTGGTGATCGGCGGCGGCTGGATCGGCCTGGAGACCACGGCCGCCGCGCGCGCGGCCGGGGTCGAGGTGACGGTGCTGGAGGCGGCGCCGCTGCCGCTGCTGCGGGTGCTGGGCCGCGAGGTCGCGCAGATCTTCGCCGGTCTGCACACCGAGCACGGCGTCGCGCTGCGCTGCGGCACCCGGGTCACGGAGATCACCGGCACGAACGGTGCGGTGGACGGGGTACGGCTGGCCGACGGCACCTGTATCGCGGCCGATGCGGTCATCGTCGGCGTCGGGATCACGCCCAACAGCGAGCCGGCCGCCGCGGCCGGGCTGAAGGTGGACAACGGCATCGTCGTGGACGAGCGGCTGTGCTCCTCCCACCCGGATGTCTTCGCCGCCGGTGATGTCGCCAACGCCTTCCACCCCCTCCTGGGCAGGCATCTGCGCGTCGAGCACTGGGCCAACGCCCTCCACCAGCCGCAGACCGCGGCCAAGGCCATGCTGGGCCAGGAGGTCCGCTACGACCGGCTGCCGTACTTCTTCACCGACCAGTACGACCTGGGCATGGAGTACACCGGCCATGTCGAACCGGAGGGGTACGACCGGGTCGTCTTCCGCGGCGACACCGCGGCCCGCGAGTTCATCGCCTTCTGGCTCTCCGGCGGCCGGGTGCTGGCCGGGATGAATGTGAACGTCTGGGACGTCACCGACCCGATCCGGGCCCTGGTGGCGAGCGGAAGGCCGATGGACCCCGAGCGGCTCGCCGATACGGACGTGCCACTGGCGGGGCTGGTCCCCTGAGCGGCGGCCGGCGGCCGTTCTCACGTGGCGCCGTGGGTGACTGTGTGGCCGCCGTAACGACGGATGATCGCTTGACGTGACACCTGGTTAACGGGCGGTTCGTACCGTGGGCGGAGCATCCGACCACGAAGGGGACCGCCCGTGACCGCACCGGAACCGCCGGCCGAGACCCTCGCCCAGGTGCGGACGGCGTGCGCGTACTGCGGTGTCGGCTGCGGGATCGTGCTGGATGTCGCGACGGGCCCGGACGGGCGGCGGACGGTCCGCAAGGCGGCCGGTGACAAGGCCCACCCGGCGAACGGCGGGCGGCTGTGCACCAAGGGCGCGACCAGTGCCGAACTGCTCGCCGCGCCGGGGCGGCTGTCGACCGCACTGGTGCGCGCGGACCGTGGCGACGAGCCGGTGGCCGAGGCGATGGAGACCGCGGTCAGGCGGACCGCCGGCCGGCTGCGCGAGATCATCGACACGCACGGCCCGGACGCCCTCGCCCTCTATGTATCCGGTCAGATGACCCTGGAAGCCCAGTACTTGGCGAACAAGCTCGCCAAGGGCTTCGTCCGCACCCGGCACATCGAGTCCAACTCCCGGCTGTGCATGGCGAGTGCGGGCAGCGGCTACAAGCTGTCGTTGGGCGCGGACGGCCCGCCCGGCTCGTACCAGGACTTCGAGCACGCCGATGTCTTCCTCGTCATCGGCTCGAACATGGCCGACTGCCACCCGGTGCTCTTCCTGCGGATGATGGAACGGGTGAAGGACGGCGCCAAGCTGATCGTGGTCGACCCCCGGCGCACCACCACCGCGGCCAAGGCCGATCTGTTTCTGCAGATCGCGCCGGGCACGGACCTGGCGCTGCTGAACGGTCTGCTGCGGCTGCTGGCCGAAAGCGGCCGTACGGACGCGGAGTTCATCGCCGAGCACACCGAGGGCTGGGAGGCGATGGGCGACTTTCTCCGGGACTATCCGCCCGCGACGGTCGCGGAGATCACCGGGATACCGGAGGCCGACCTCCGCCGGGCCGCGGAGTGGATCGGCGCCGCGGACGACTGGATGAGCTGCTGGACCATGGGCCTGAACCAGAGCACCCATGGCACCTGGAACACCAACGCACTGATCAATCTGCATCTGGCGACCGGGGCGATCTGCCGCCCCGGCAGCGGCCCGTTCTCGCTCACCGGCCAGCCCAACGCGATGGGCGGGCGCGAGATGGGCTACATGGGGCCGGGCCTGCCCGGACAGCGGTCGGCGCTGGTGGCCGGGGACCGGGCCTTCGCCGAGGAGTTGTGGGGCCTGGAAGCGGGGGCGCTGCGGGCGGACGGGCCCGGCCGGGGCACCGTCGACATGTTCCGGCGGATGGCCGACGGGGACATCAAGGCATGCTGGATCATCTGCACCAATCCCGTCGCCTCGGTGGCCAACCGGCGGACGGTCATCGAGGGGCTGGAGGCGGCGCAATTCGTCGTCACGCAGGACGTCTTCGCCCAGACCGAGACCCATGCGTACGCCGATGTCGTACTGCCCGCAGCCATGTGGGCCGAGTCCGAGGGCGTGATGGTCAACTCGGAGCGCACGCTGACGCTGGCGCGGCAGGCCGCCGATCCGCCGGGCGAGGCCTGGCCGGACTGGCGGATCATCGCCCGGATCGCCTGCGAGATGGGGTACGAGGACGCGTTCAGGTACGAGAGCGCGGAGGAGATATTCGAGGAGATCAAGCGCGCCTGGAATCCGCAGACCGGCTATGACCTGCGTGGAGTGAGCTATGAGCGGCTGCGGCGGGCCCCCGTGCAGTGGCCCTGCGCGGCCGCCGACGGGCCCGGCCGCAATCCGGTGCGCTACCTCAACGACGGCATCAGCCAGACCCTGGCGGAGCGGCCGGACGGCACCCGCCCCCGGCTGTCCTTCCCCACCGCCTCCGGCCGGGCCGTGTTCTTCCCCCGTCCGCATCTCCCGGCGGCGGAGCTGCCCGACGACGACTTCCCCTATGTGCTGAACACCGGCCGGCTGCCGCACCAGTGGCACACCCTGACCAAGACCGGCAAGGTCGCCAAGCTGAACCGGCTCAACCCCGGCCCCTTCGTGGAGCTCCATCCGCAGGACGCCCGCACCCTGGGCATCGCGGAGGGCGACCCGGTGGAGGTCGCCTCGCGGCGCGGCCGGGCGGTGCTGCCCGCCGTGCTGACCGACCGGGTACGGCCCGGGAACTGCTTTGCGCCGTTCCACTGGAACGATCTGTTCGGCGAGTACCTCAGCGTCAACGCGGTGACCCGTGACGCGGTCGATCCGGTTTCCTTCCAGCCCGAGTTCAAGGTGTGTGCGGTGTCGTTGACCCGGGTCGCGGGTGAGGTGCGCCGCGGGCTGGGCGTGGCGGACACGCGGGACGCGGGGGACGCGCCCGGGGCCGGTGCGGACCGGGGCTCCGGCAGTGGCCGGGACTTCGGTACGGACCGGGGCTTCGGTACGGACCGGGGCTCCGGTACGGACCGGGGCTCCGGCACGGGCCAGGGCTCCGGCGGGGGCGCTGCGGCCGGGGTGCCGGCCGGAGTGTTCCGGCTCGCCGGCGCCGCCCCGCCGGCGCTGGCCGAGCACGAACGCCGCTACCTCTCCGGCTTTCTCGCCGGGCTGGGCTCCGGGACCACCGCCGGCACGCCCGTACTGCCCGCCGGGGCGCCCTTCGCTCCACAGAGCGCGCTGTGGGTCAACGGCGTGCTGGCGGGGATGTTCTCGCGCGCCCCGGAGGCACCGTCGGCCCCGGCACCGGACCCGGCGGTACCGGGGCCGGCGGTACCGGGGCCGGCGGATGCCCCCGCCGGAGCGGCCGGTGCCCCGCCCGCCCGTACGGTCCTCGTCCTGTGGGCCTCGCAGACCGGCAACGCGGAGGAGGCCGCCGCCGGCACGGCCCGGCAACTGCGGGACAGCGGGCGGGATGCGACGCTGCTGAGCATGGCCGACAGCGCACCGGCCGCCCTCCCCGCCGGCACCGATCTGCTCCTGGTCACCAGCACCTTCGGCGACGGTGACGCCCCCGACAACGGGGCCGGGTTCTGGGAGACCCTGCACGCGCCGGACACACCCCGGCTGGACGGTGTGCGCTACTCCGTCCTCGCCCTGGGCGACTCCTCGTACGACGATTTCTGCGGCCACGGCCGCCGCCTCGACGCACGGCTCGCCGAACTGGGCGCCGAGCGGCTGGCACCGCGTACGGACTGCGAGCCGGACTACGAGCAGCCGGCCGGGCAATGGCTCGCCCAGGTGCTCACGGCGCTGGGGAGCGGCCCGGACCCGGACGGCGGGGCGGAACCCGGCACCGCCGGGGCCCCGGCCCCCGCGGCTCCGGCACCGGCGGCCGCACCGGCTCCCTCGGCACCGGTCGCCGCCCGCCCCGCCAAGTCCGCGCCCGCCACCGCCCGCCTCATCGGCAACCGGCTGCTCAGCCGCGCCGGGGCCGTCAAGGAGGTGCGGCAGTTCACCTTCGACACCCGCGACGGCGACGGGCCACCGCTGGAGTACGAGGTGGGCGATGCGCTCGGGGTGCTGCCACGGAACTGCCCGGAGCTGGTCGCGGAGTGGCTGGCCGTCACGGGCCTCGATCCCGCCGCCGGCATCGACCTCGCGGGCCTGGGCACCGTGCCGCTGGGCGAGGCCCTGCACCGCCATCTGGACATCGTCAGGATCACCCCCGCACTGCTCCGGTTCGTCGCCGGACGCAGCGGTGACCGGGTGCTCAAAAAGCTGCTGCGGCCCGGCAACAAGGGTGAGTTGGCCCAGTGGGCCTGGAGCCGGCAGGCCGTCGACGTCCTCACCGAACACCCGGTCCACGCCGGTGCGACGGAGTGGGCCGGCGTGCTCACCCGCCTGCGGCCCCGGCTCTACTCCATCTCGTCGAGCCCGCTGACCGACGCCGCTCTGGTGCGTCTGACGGTCTCCGTGGTCCGCTACGGGAACCGGCGCGGGCGTCCGCGCAAGGGCGTGGCCTCCACCTTCCTGGCCGATGCCGAGACCGGCAGCCCGGTGCCGGTGTTCGTCCAGCGCACCGCCCACTTCCGCCCGCCGGCCGATCCGGCCACCCCGATGGTGATGGTGGGCCCCGGCACCGGCGTCGCCCCCTTCCTCGGCTTCCTGGAGGAGCGGCGGGCCCGCGGCCACCGCGCCCCCAATTGGCTCTTCTTCGGCGAGCAGCGCCGCGCCACGGACTTCTACCACGAGGAAGAACTCGGCCGGCTGCACCGCGACGGCCTGCTCACCCGGCTGGACACCGCCTTCTCCCGCGATCAGCGCACCAAGGTCTACGTCCAGGACCGGATGCGCGAACACGGCGGCCGGCTGTGGTCCTGGCTCCGGGACGGCGCCCATTTCTATGTGTGCGGAGATGCGTCCCGGATGGCCAAGGACGTCGACCGTGCACTGCGGGACATCGCCGTCGCACACGGCGGTCTGACGCAGGAGGCGGCCGCCGGGTACGTCAAGCAGCTCGCCGCCGAGAAGCGCTACGTCCGCGACGTGTACTGAGCAGCCCGCCCGCGCAGGGCCCCGGAGCCGCACCGGCTGCGCCCCTTCCCCTCATGAACGGCGCGCTGCACGAACGCACCTCACGCACCTCACGCACCTCACGCACCTGGGGATTTTTTTCATGAACGGGCCGGTCAGGGGCATTGGACGGACGATGGCGAGGAAGGAGAGCGCCATGACCTTGATGACCGACCCCGCCATGACCACCGAACCGACGCCCAAGGGACCCGGGCCCGTGCCGAGTGAGCCGGACCCGGTGCCGCGTGACCCGGTCCCCGCCGGGCCGGAGCCGGACGAGCCGGGCCCGGATCCGGAGGAGCCGCCCGGCGCGGAGCCGGGCGACCACCCGGCCCCCGAGCCGCCCGACTGAACCGGAACGACCCCGGTTGCCGGCCGGCCACGTCCGGGGCACGGCGTGGGGCCTCCGGGCGGCACGGCGGTGCCTCGGGGCGGCGCGCCCCATACGCCCGTTCGCCTCCCGTGTCGCCGAGCGGTCCGGGCCGTCGCAGAGTGTGTACGTACGCCGGGAAACCGGGTCCGTGCGTCGCGCTGCGCATGGGCGGCGCAGGACCGGCAAGGAGTCCGGTATGCCGCGCGGCCGAGCGTGAGCGCTCGGCCGCGGAGGACCGACGCGTGAGGAGCACATGACGGTGCGACAGCCACCGGGACCGCCAGGCCCCACCCATCCGGACCCGGTTCCGCCCACTCCGGGTCCGGGCCCCGGGCCGCCGGGCCCCACGCCGGGCCCGGTGCCCGGCCCGGTCCCCGCCCCCGGACCCGATCCGGTGCCCCCTCCGGTGCCGGCTCCCGAGCCGGATCCGGTCCCGCCGAACCCGGCGCCGCCCACACCGGGGCCGGAGCCCGGCCCCGCGCCCGATCCGCTCCCCGCGCCGGGCACCGCACGGCGGGCCGAACCGCCGCGCCATGACTGACCGGCACTGATCCGGCGTCCGAGGAGCCGTCCGCGCCGGGCATCCGGACCCCGTGGCCGCGATCCGGCACCTCGCCGGACCGGCCTTCGACCACCACGAGAAGCACCCGGACCTCATCCGGCCGGTCACCCTCGAAGAACCTCCACGAGGCGGAGCATCCGGCCGCCTCGCAGGCGCCCAGTGAGTTCACCTCCCCGGCGACCGGGATCACCGGCCGCCTCCTGGCGGAGGGACGGGCGCAGGGGTGTTCAGGGCGACGGCCTCCGCACGGGAGAGACCATGCCGAACCCGGCCGCCGACGGGGCCCTCGCCGCCCCCGTCCTGGTCCTCAACGGACCGAATCTCAATCTGCTCGGACTCCGCGAACCCGAGATCTACGGACACGACACCCTCGCCGACGTCGAGATGCTGTGCCACCGCACCGCCGCCACGCACGGGCTGCTGGCCGATGTACGGCAGAGCAACCACGAGGGCGTCCTCATCGACGCCGTGCAGGAGGCACGGACCGCCCACCGCGGGCTCGTGATCAATCCGGCCGGCTACGGCCACACCTCCGTCGCCCTGCGCGACGCGCTGGCCGCGGCGGAGGTCCCGGTCGTCGAGGTGCATCTGTCGAACATCCACCGGCGCGAGGAGTTCCGGCACTTCTCCTATGTGTCCGGTGTCGCCGACGCCGTGATCTGCGGTGCGGGTACGCACGGCTATGCACTCGCGCTGGCCCATCTGGCCCGTCTGCTGGAAGGAAGCCGGTGACCCCCGTGGACGAGGTCCGCCCACCACACCGGGCCGGCCGGCTGCGGCACCGGCGTCCCTGACGGATCGGCGGAGCGGCGGGAGGATCCGTGCGGAGCTGACGAGGCGCTACCGGAATTTCCGAATGCAATCGTCAGACACCTCATTCCTCCTCAGGGCGCTGACTCGTCAAGCCGCGACCACGAGTTCAGTGGGAAAGGCCGCACCTTCGTCAAGCAGCCGCCGCTGCTGCAAGCAGTGGCAGACCATGCCCAACGTGCGAGGGAAAAGGTGCCTCCGGGCGGCTGCGTGCCCGTCTCCGTGGTCGTCGCGTCGGCGTCGGTAGTGGGCTTTGGCGCCGGGTGAGGCAGTGATTGCGGAGAAGGCCCAGAGACGGCCCAGCAGCTGAACCGCCTCGTCCGGGCGCCCGACATGATCGGCTGTCTGCTGTTCCTGGCCCGGGGCAGCCCGCGATCGCCGAGGTGTGCCACAGCCCGGCGTGCCTCCGTCAGCGCAGCCTCGGCTGGTGGATGGTCATGGCCCATCAGCTCGGTGCGGTGCTCTTCATGGTGCACTGGGGGACCCTCACCGGCGCGCTGTGCTTCGCGGTGACCGGGGTGCTGCAGGCCTTCGATCGTCCCTGACATGCGGCTGACCGGTACATGTGCAAACGTGGAATTTACTGCATGGCCACCGGCAGGTCCGGTACGGATGGCCAGGTTTCTCAAGTGAGGAGTGACCCATGGCCGCTCAGAAACACTCCGTGGGCGGATGGACGGCATTTGCCGCAGTCCTGATGATCTTCGGTGGCGCGATGGCCTTCCTGGAAGGCATCTCCGCCATCGCCAAGGACCACATCTTCATCACCACGCAGAACTACGTGTTCACCTTCAACCTCACGGGCTGGGGATGGATCCATCTCATCCTGGGCATCGTGATCCTCCTCGCGGGTGTCGCACTGCTCGCCACGGGCGCGATGTGGGCACGGGTGCTCGGTGTCATCCTGGCGGGTCTGGGCGCGCTGGCAAACTTCCTGTGGATCCCGCACTACCCCTTCTGGGCGATCGTGCTGATCGCCATCGACATCTTCATCATCTGGGCGCTGTGTACGGACAACCACCACCGCACCTCGGCTGCCCGGTGAACCGACCGGCCTTCCGGTCCCGGCCATGACCTCAGCACCCACCCCCCAGGAACGGGCGGAACAGGGCAGGGCACTTCGCTCCGAAGTGCCCCGCTCCAGTCATGCGGAGTTCCGCCCCACGGCCGGCCGCGCCGACCCGGTGGAGATCATCGAGCGGCAATCGGCGCTCCGGGTGCCGGAGTTGGTGCCCCTCCGCTACGGGCGGATGCTGGAGTCCCCGTTCCGCTTCTACCGCGGCGCCGCCGCCATCATGGCGGCGGACCTGGCCACAACGCCGTCCACGGGGTTGCGGACCCAGCTGTGCGGGGACGCCCATCTGCTGAACTTCCGGCTGCTGGCCTCCCCCGAGCGCCATCTGATGTTCGACATCAACGACTTCGACGAGACCCTGCCCGGCCCGTGGGAGTGGGACGTCAAGCGGCTGGCGGCAAGCTTGGCCATTGCGGGGCGCGGGAACGGTTTCCCCGAGAAGGCCCGGACCGGCATCGTCCGGGCCGCCTGTGCGTCCTACCGCGAGCAGATGCGCCGCTACGCGGACATGCGCACCCTGGAGGTCTGGTACGCGCATGCCGATATGGCCGAGGTCCAGGCCGAGGAGGAGCGCGAGCTCGGCAGCAGGGGCCGTGCGGGACTGTCGCGCACCATCGAGGAAGCCCGTACGCGCGACACCGTGCAGGCGTTTCGCAAGCTGACCCACAGGAGCGGTGGCCAGGTGCGGATCGCGCCCGATCCGCCGCTGATCGTGCCGCTGGAGGATCTGCTGCCGGATGACGAGCGCCACCGGCTGGCCGGGCAGATCAGCGGGCTGATCGAGAGCTACGGCCGCAGTCTGCGCTCGGACCACCGGGAGCTGCTGGAGCAGTACCGGGTGGTCGACATGGCCCGCAAGGTCGTCGGGGTGGGCAGTGTGGGCACCCGCTGCTGGATCGTGCTGCTGCTCGGCAAGGACACGGACGACCCGCTCCTGCTGCAGGCCAAGGAGGCCGACCAATCGGTACTCGCCGCGTATGCCGGACCGAGCCACCACTCCCACCAGGGCGAACGCGTCGTGGCCGGCCAGCGGATGATGCAGGCCGCCAGTGACATCTTCCTCGGCTGGCAGCGGACCACCGGCATCGACGGGCGCCAACGTGACTTCTACGTACGCCAGTTGCGTGACTGGAAGGGCATCATGCCCACGGATACGATGGTGCCCACGGGCATGCGGCGGTTCGCCGTACGCTGCGGGGCCACCCTGGCCCGCGCGCACGCCAGGTCCGGCGACCGGATCGCGATCGCCGCGTACCTGGGCCGCGGCGCGGTCTTCGACGAGGCGCTGGCGCGGTTCGCGGAGCGCTACGCGGACCAGAACGAGCGCGATCACCAGGCGCTCAGGGAGGCGGTCCGGGCGGGACGGGTCACGGCCGCGGCCACCTGAGCCGGGGAAACGGAGCCATCCGGGAGGCGGCCGGGTGCGCCGCCACCCGATCGGCATACCCGCAATCGCCCGGGATGTACGCTCCGTCCGCCCCGCCTAGCATGGATCCGAATGGCTCCGATGAAGGCGGCCCCCATGCGCCCCACGGCGAAGTTCTCCATCAGCTTCGGCCTGGTCACGATCCCGGTCGCCGCGTACAACGCCACGGACAGCTCCACGGCGGTCAGCTTTGTCCGCATCCACACGGCCGACGGCGGACGGGTACGCAATCAGCCCGTGTGCTCGCTGGAAGGCGTCGAGATCCCCCCGGACGAGATCGGCCGGGGCTACCAGCCGGGCGACGCCGACACCGTCGTACCGCTGAGCGACGACGATCTGGACGCGCTGCCGCTGCCGACCGCGAAGACGCTGACGATCCTGGCCTTCGTCGCCGGGGGTGACATCGACCCGCTGCAGATGGGCAAGGGCTACTACCTCGGCATCGACAGCCCCGCCGCGGCCAAGCCCTATGTGCTGCTGCGCGAGGCGATGGAGCGGCATCAGCGCGTCGGGCTCGGCAAGATCGCGCTGCACGGGCGGGAGACGCTCGCCATGATCCGCCCGATGGGGGGCGCGCTGGTCATGCAGGTGCTGCTGTGGCCGCACCAGATCCGCCCGATGGACGGGGTGCTGCCCGAGCGGCAGCCGGAGATCGCCCCCGCCGAGGTGGCGGCCGCCGAAACGCTCATGGACTCCTTCGGAGAGCTGTCGGAAGACGATGTGCACGATGACTACCGTGCGGCGCTGGAGGAGATCGTGGCGGCGAAGCTGGCCCATCGCGCGCCGGAGTTCCCCTCCGGCGAGGAGCGGCCGGCCGGCCAGGTGAGGGATCTGATGGCGGCGTTGCAGGACAGCGTCCGTGCGGCCAGGAAGTCCCGCGGCGAGGACGAGGAGACCGGGGGCGCCCCGGGCAATGGCGGGTCCGGCCGCACCGCGAAGAAGAGCACGGCGAAGAAGGCGGCGGCGAAGAAGACCACCGCCACGAAAACCACCACGAAAACCACCACGAAAACCGGCACCAAAACCGGCACCAAGAAGACTCCTGCCACGAAGACGGCGGCGGCGAAGAAGACCGCGGGCAGGGGCGGGCGGCGGGCCGGCTGAGCCCTCGGGCCCCGGGGGCCGGGCCGCGACCACGCCGGAACCGGGCCACCCTGAGCCCGCCTTCGGACATGAGGAACCCGCCCGGGGGACCCGCTCACTCAACAGGCCTTACCGTCCCGACAGTTACGGAGGCTGACACCATGGGCACCGGGTCCGGCCGTCAGCCACAGGAGATATGGGCCTTCGGCAGGGCGCCGTCCAGCAGGAAGCCGTCTACGTGGTAATGGACGCAGGCATCACCGGTGGTGTAGGCGGCATGCCCCTCACCTCGGTAGGTCAGTACGACGCTGGAGTTGCCCAGCGCGCGGGCCATGTGGAATGCGCCCTCGTACGGCGTCGCCGGATCGTTGGTCGTCGCGACGAGCAGAAGGGGCGGCGCGCCGGGGGCCGAGACGTCACGGGAGGAGTCGTCGCCCGCGACGGGCCAGTGGTAGCAGTCCAGCAGCGTCGGGGCGATATCCGGCCCGAAGAGCGGGGAGGCTCTGGTGAATTCGCGCTCCGCCCGGGGGTAGTCGCCCTCGCCATAGCGTTCCGAGGTGTCCCGGCAGGTGATCGCCCGGAGGGCCAGCTGGTCCTGCGGCGGCAGCTCGTCCTGGCCGACCCGGCGCGCCGGGACGCTGCCGGTGCGGGCGGCGCTGCTGCCCCCCGCGTTGCTCAGCCTCAGGATCCCGGAGCCGTCGCCGTCCCGCAGCTGCGCCAGTGCCTGACGCAGCGCCGGCCAGTCGCTCTTGCTGTACAGGGCCTCACGCAAGGCGTACACATAGGTGGTCTCATCCACCGTCTCCCCCTTTGCCTTCATCGGCCGGTCGTTCAACTCCTGGTACCAGCTGCGTAGTTGATCCTGTGCCTTGCCCCGGTCGGTGCCCAGCGGACAGCCCGCGTCACGGGTGCAGTCGGCGGTGAAGTCGTCCAGCGCCCGCTGGAAGCCCCGGGCCTGGGACAGTGCGGTCTGCCAGGCGTTCTTGGTCGGGTCCTCGACGCTGTCCAGGACCATCCGGCCGACCTTGCCGGGGAACTCGTGGGCGTAGACCGCGCCGAGCTTGCTGCCGTACGAGAACCCCAGGTAGTTGAGCTTGTCGTTGTGGACCGCGGCGCGCAGGACGTCCATGTCCCGCGCGACATCCGGGGTGCCGACCCATCGCAGCAGCTCACCGGAGTAGCGGCCGCAGGCCTCGTTGATGCGCTGCTCCTTCGCGGCGAGGCTGTCGTCGGCGCCCGTGCCGGGCGGCGGGGCGAGCTTGCTGCCGCAGGAGACCGGGTCGGAGTGGCCGGTGCCGCGCGGATCGAAGCTGACGATGTCGTAGCGCTGCCCCAGCTGAGCGAAGGCGTTCCCGCTGTCGATCAGATAGTTGACGCCAGAAGCACCCGGTCCGCCGGGGTTGAGCACCAGCGAGCCGAGCCGTTTGCCCGGCCCGGTCGCCTTCAGCCGGATCAGCTGGACCTGCATCGTGCTCCGTCCGGGATTGCGGTAGTCGCGCGGCACCTCCATCCGCGCGCACTCCAGACGGTTCCGGAAGCCGGGTGACTGACCGGTCCCTCCGCTCTGCGTGCCGCTCTGCAGATCCTGTCCGCAGCGTTCCCAGGACAGTTTTTGCTGGTAGAAGGACGTCAGATCCGGCCCATCGGCGGCCACGGCGACCGGAGTTGCGGCGAAGGCGCCGAGCAGCGCCGCCACCGCCGCGACGGCCGACAGCCGCACCGACGCCTTGCGCCGGCGAACACACCGCGCTCCCCCTACTCCCACACGAGACGGTGCACGGCATGTTCCCGGCATATTCCGAGCCTAGGGCCGTTGCACGGCTCTCGCACACCGCTCCCGCACACCTGCCGTGGTGCCGCTGCCGCACCCCACCGTGCGCCCGGACGCCCTGCCCCGGGGCGCAGGGCGTGCGTTGCCCCGCCCGGCGCCCGCCCGGCGCTCTGTCCGGCGGGCCGCCCTGACGCCGGTCCCGTACTCCGTCACCGCCGGTTTCCGTACCCGGCGCACCCCGTGCCGCCCCGCCACGCAGCAGGAGCGGCCGCTTCCGCAGGGTGACCGGACGTAGCCCTCAGGGCCGCTCAAGATGCGTAGGTCAAGACTCCGATCACTCTGGAAGTAGGGCACCACTGCGCCGCTGAGTGGCGGCCCGTGCACAGACGCCGATCGGCTGCACGTCCGAGAAAGGGTGACGCACCCATGAATGACGGAAGCAAGGTCCTGCTGGCCGCCGCCCTTGCCGGCGGCTATGTGCTGGGCCGTACGAAGAAGGGCCGGCTCGCGCTCACGGCGGCGTCCTACCTCGCCGGGCGTCAATTCGGGCTTAAACCGCGCCAGCTCGTGGCCGAGGGGATGCGCAGGCTCGCCGAGATCCCCCAGGTCGCAGAGCTGGGTGAACAGCTGCGCGGGGAAGTGATGGACGCCGGCCGGAAGGCTGTGACCACGGCCGCCAACCGCCGTCTGACGTCGTTCGCCGACACCCTCCACGACCGGACCATCAAGCTCGAAGGCGGCGCGGCGGAACCGGAGGAGGAGGAAGAGGAGGAAGAGGGGGAGTACGCGTACGACGAGGAGGAGCCGACGGAGTACGAGGAGGACGAGGGGCCCGAAGGGGAGTACGACGAGGGCGAGGAAGAGGAGTACGAGGACGAAGAGGAGGAGCCGGAGGAAGAACCCGGGGAGGAGTACGAGGAAGAGGAAGAGGAGCCCGAGGAGGAGCCGGAGGAGCGGCCCGCCCGGCGCACCCCCCGGACCGCCAGGAAACCGGCGCCGCAAAAGCGTGCGGCTCAGGCGAAGCGGGCGGCTCCGGCGAAGAAGGGCGCGCAGCGGCCCCGGGCAAAGAAGACCGCCGGGAAGAAGGCTGCCGGGAAGAAGGCTGCCGCAGGACGGACGGCCGCGAAGAAGACGGCACCGGCGAAGAAGACCGCCGCCAAGAAAACCGCGGCGAAGAAGACCGCGGCGAAGAAATCCGCCGCGAAATCTCCGGCCAAGAAGGCCGCCCCCGCCAAGAAATCCGCAGCACGGAAGACCGCCGCCAAAAAGACCACGGCCAAAAAGACGGCCGGGAAGGCCGCCGCCGGAAAAGCTCCTGCGAAGAAGACCGCCGCAGGCAAGAAGGCAGCCCCCGCTGCGAAGAAGAGCGCCAAGAAGACATCATCGCGCACCGAGCGCCGGAGGTAACCAGTCATGGCCAAGACGGGACAGGACAACGCGGACTCGGGACTCGATCGACTGCGCAGTGAACTGGGGGACTACGCGACCAAGTGGGTGGGGAACCTGGCCGAACGGGCCGGCGGCAAACTGATGGACGTGACGGGGCAGCTCACCGATGTCGCCGAGAACGGCGGGTCACTGTCCAAGATCGCGGGCAATCTTCTCGGCGGCGACTCCCCCGTCAAGGCAGCCGTCAAGGGCACGGCGGAGAACGTCAAGGACACCGTGGTGGGGAAGGCCAAGGAAGCTTTCGGCGGCGGCAAGAAACGCAAATCGGGGGACCAGAAGGTCACCAACATCATCGAGGTCCTCGATATCGGGGTCCCGCTGCGTACCGCCTACGACCACTGGACGCAGTACGAGAAGTTCAGCAGTTTCACCAAGGGCGTCCGCAATGTTTCGCTGCACGATGAGACGACCAGTGACTGGAAGGCCAAGGTCGGTCCGTCGACCCGCGGTTGGAAGGCGACCGTCCAGGAGCAGGTGCCGGACGAACGCATCGTCTGGACGTCCGAGGGTGCCAAGGGTTCGACCAGGGGCGCAGTCAGCTTCCACGAAATGGGGCCCCATCTCACCCGCATCGTGCTGGTCGTCGAGTACTACGCCTCCGGATTCTTCGAGAAGACCGGAAATATCTGGCGGGTCCAAGGACGGCGGCTGCGGCTGGACTTCAAGCACTTCCAGCGCTACGTCACCCTCACCGACGAAGAGCCCGAGGGCTGGCGCGGGGAAATCCGTGAGGGCGAGGTCGTACGGACCCACGAAGAGGCCGTGGAGGAAGAAGAAGCCGAAGAGGCCGAGGCCTACGACGGCGGGGACGGCGACGAGGAATACGCGGACGAGGACGAAGCCGGGGAAAACGGGAGGGACGAGGAAGAGGACGAGGAGAACTGGGAGGAGGCCGACGGCGAGTACGAGGACGGCGAAGGCGAGGAGGACGCCGAGGCCGAGGAGGAGGAAGAAGACGCAGAAGAGGAAGCGGAATGAGAGCGACGGCCTGCGCGGTTCTCGCGCCGGGCAGGCGGCACCGCAGCGGGGGCCGCCGCCCGTGCCGGGGAACCCTTCCCGGCCGCCCCCTGGACGGTGCGGGCACCGTCCACGTACCGCTGCCCGGTGCCGGCCGAGCCGTTCGCGGACCCGGTCAGCGGCCTAGGGCCCGGCGCAGCTGCTGCTTGTTCATCGAGGAACGGCCGTCGATACCGCGCTTCCTCGCCTCCTCGTACAGCTGGTCCCTGGTCGGCCCCTGAGGTCCGCCGTGGGAGCGTGCGCCGCCCCGTTGCGGGGCGGACTTGCCGTCCTGGGTGGAGGCCTTGCTCGCGGTGCGCGATTCCCCGGCGCGCGCCCGCTCCTTGTTCACGGTGCGCGCGGCGATCTCCTTCGCCCGCTTCGTGGATGCGCCCCGTTCCTCGGCGCTCTCCTTGATGTGCGCGTACTGGCGCTCGCGCTTCGCGCTCGAACCGGCAGGCATGCCGTCCTCCTCGACCTGGGCAGGTGGTTGCGGCACCGGGCCACGACCGGGCCGCGGTGCGGTCTTCGTGCCGCGCAGGGCACCGTCCACCACTTCAGCCCGGGTGGCTGCGTCGCGCCACTCGGGGCGTCCGTCGGCACCGGGTCCGCCTGACTGGCCGAACGCTCCGTGGCGGCTGCCACCCGGCGCCGCAGGCCTCCCCCGCCCCGGGCCGCCCGGGAATCCTGCCGGGGGCGGGGGCGGACGCCCGGACCGGCGGCGCATGCGCACCGCACACCGGGTCCCGCCGGCCGTTAGCGTCGAAGGCAGCCGGTGCCCGGTGCCCGGCGTGGTCCTGCGGGTCCGCGCCGTGGGCCGGCGCCCAAGGGAAGGGATCGTCATGCGCGTGCTTCCGGCCGCTCCCTCGATCGAAGGGCTCACCGCTGTCGTCACCGGCGGCTCGCGGGGGCTCGGACTGCTGCTGGCCCGCCAGCTGCTGCGGCGCGGCTGCGATGTCGTGCTGCTGGCCCGGGACGACGCCCGACTCGGCAGGGCCGTCGGCAGGCTGGCCCAGTGGCGCGGCGGCACGGTGCGCGGTGTGGTGTGCGATGTGCGGGACGAAGCCGCGGTACGGGAGCGCCTCGCGGAGATCGCCGAGGAGCACGGCGGGCTGGACATCGTCATCGCCAACGCCGGCATCATCCAGGTCGGTCCGGCGGACGCCCTCGGCCCGGACGGCTTCCAGGAGACGATGGACGCCGTCTTCAACGGGGTGCTGAACACCGCGCTCGCCGCGCTCCCCCACCTGCGCCGTAGCCCGGCCGGCGGCAGGCTGGCCCTCATCGGGTCCGTCGGGGGGCTGCTGGCGGTGCCGCATCTGGTGCCGTACTCCTGCGCCAAGTCGGCGGTGGCCGCACTGGCCGAGGGGCTGCATGCGGAGGAGGGCGCGCACGGCGTCACCGTGACCGCGGTCCACCCCGGCCTGATGCGCACCGGGTCACATCTGCACGCCCTGTTCGGCGGGGACCGGCGCCGGGAGTACGCCTGGTTCTCGGCGCTGGCCGGGGCCCCGGTGCTGTCGATGAACGCCGAGCGGGCGGCGGACCGGATCGTGTCCGCGCTGCAGCGGCGGCGTCCGCGCCTCGTGCTGACGCCGGCGGCCCGGCTCGGCGCCAGGGCGCACGGGCTGGCGCCGGTGACCACCACCCGGCTGGTGTCGGCGTTCGCCCGGGTGCTGCCCCGCGACGGCGCCGGCGCAACCGTCGACGGCTCGACGGTCGCGAAGGGGGAGCAGCCGCCGGCCCGCCGGCTGCGCCGGGTGCTCGGCGTCCTCAACGAACGGGCGGCCGACCGCTTCAACCAGCGTTGAGGGCGGTCAGTGCCGGAACGCGTCCTTGCCCTTCTCCACCGCCTGCTTCATCCGTCCCTTGGCCTGTTCCGCCTTGCCCTTCCGCCGCAGGCTGTTGTTGCCGAGGGCCTTCCCGGTCGTTTCCTTGGCCTTTCCCCCGACGATGTGGCCGATGTTCCTGGTCTTCTTTCCGATGTCCATGCCGTGCTCCTTCGGGGTCATTCGGCGGGTGGCAGCAGCGTCCCGAGCGGCCCGAGATCCACATTCAGGTCCTGCATCGAAAGGTCGTACTGGGCGCAGAGTCCGACCATGCGGTCGTGGAGGATCATCAGCGTCGCGCCCAGGCGTTCCTCCTGTTCCTCGGTGAGGTCTCCGGCGTCGACGCGCTGCAGGGCCTGGCGTTCCATGAGCTGGCGCAGCAGCTCGACGAGGGTGAGGACGAGTTTGATCAGGTCTCGCTCCACGGTGTCGGGATCGGCGCTGATCCGGTGAGCCGCCCGCCGTGGTTCCCCGCCGGCCGGGCGCACGACGTCCTGCGGCGCCGCGGGCAGCAGCTGGAAGGCGCGGGCGGCGGCATCGGCGACATCGTCGAAGCGGTTGCCTGGCCGGCGGTCGTCAGCGGTCATCGTCGTCCCGTGCCAGGGGTGCGGTGGCGCGCCACGGGGAGGGGTTCTTCTCGCTGATGGAGACGATCAGCGCGCGCAGGGAGATGCGGACGAGGTCGATGTCGGCGATGGACAGCACGACATCACCGGTGAGGACCACACCACCGCTGAGCAACCGGTCCAGCAGGTCGATCAGCGCGATCTGCCGGTCCGGCAGCGGTTCCTCCGCCCTGGCCGGCGGCCCGCCCGCCGGCCTCACGGGGCGGCGCCCTTGCGCGGTTCGGCTTCGGGCGGCGTGGCGAAGGAGTACGGGGCCCAGGGCCCGGTGACCTCGACGCGTACTCCGGTCAGCCCTTCGGCGGCCCACATGACGTCGTCCCGGAAGCGTTCGCCGTGCTCCAGCGGCACGAGGTAGGCGTCGTTGATGACGTTCTCGCCCGGCCCGCGGGCGAGTTCGCCCTGCTGTACCCGGTGCTGGACGCGGTCGACCGCAGAGCTGCGGGCTGCGGCCTCGACGCGCCGGGCGACCTCTTCGGCGTCCCGGTAGGCGTCGTCACGGGCGTGCCGCTGCGCTTTGCGGTGGCTGAGGTAGGCCCGTCCGGGGCTGAGGTCCGCATCTGCCGGTGGCTCGGCCGGCGCGTCGGTGGCCGCGGGCGCCTCGACATAGATCTTGACGCCCCACTCCGTGTGCGCGGCCAGGGCGGACAGCCGCTCGGCGAACGCCTCCTGGCGCGCATCGAGCATCTGCCGCACCCGCTCGTCGTCGAGGTACACCGTCGCCAGCCGGAGCGGCAGGACGGTGGTGCGGGCGGCCAGCGCCTCGATCACCCGGTGGTGGGCGCGGGCCACCGACTCCAGCCAGTCCAGGTCCTCCAGGTGCGCGCGCAGCGCGGCCTCTTCGAAGTCCCGCTCGGGCACCGGGCTCACGGCGGCCACCACCTCGTCGCGGTGTCCGGCGCGCACCAGATGCACCGGACCGTCCGCGACTCCCGGCAGCGCGGACAGCGCCTCCGCCAGGGAGCCGTCGGCGTCCCGCGCGACGGCATAGGCGTAGCTGATGACCTCGGTCATGTCTCGTCCCGGCGCTTGCTACGGGGGCCGGGCTCGGCCCGTTTGGTGCGCGACGTGCGCGAGGGCCGTGCGGGGCGTGCCGGGCGGCGGGTGGCGGCAGGGCGCCTCTCCTCCCCGGCCTCCTCCCCGGCCTCCTCCCCGGCCTCGCCCTCGGCCGGGGGCAGCTCGTCGCCCTCGCGCAGGGCCTCGATCTCGGCGCGCAGCCGCTTGTTCTCCTCGGCGAGCGAGTGGTAACCGTCCGAAGCCCGGGAGGAGAGCGAGGGGTCGTGCTCCCACCAGTCGATGCCCATCTCCTTCGCCTTGTCCACCGAGGCGACCAGCAGGCGCAGTTTGATGGTGAGCAGTTCGATGTCCAGCAGATTGATCTGGATGTCGCCCGCGATGACGATGCCCTTGTCCAGGACACGTTCCAAGATGTCGGCGAGGTTGGCCGAGGAGCCCTGGCCGCCGTACGGGCCGGCCCTGGACGGGTAGTCGCCCATCCTCCTGGCGACGGGTTCGTTCACGGCCGCTGCACCTCGATTCCCTGGTATCCCGGCAGGGTGACGGGAGCGCGCGGGTGCGCCCCGCCGCCGCGCCGGCCGCCGCGGTCAGGTGTCGGTGCCCTGCACATGGGCCCTGATCTCGTCCAGCCGGTCCAGCAGTTCGTCCTCGCGCCGGTCGAACGTCTCCTCATCGATGTCTCCCGCCAGCAGCGCCCGTTCCAGCTCGGCGAGTTCCCGCTCGACGGGTTCGGGGTCGTAGTACTCGTTCTCCGCGGCCTCCAGGGCGCGTTCCATGACCCAGGCCACGCCGCGCACCGGCGCGAGCGGAAGGGTGGCGAGTTGGCTCAACAGGCCCATGAGGACTCCTAGACGAAGCTGTAGGCGGGCAGCGGGCCGAGCAACCGGAGGTCGAAGTCCTCCCCCAGTTCCTTGGCGAGATCCTGCTCCGCGCCGAGGAAGCTCTTCTCGTTGTCCCGTTCCACCAGGAAGGACACGCTCAGGAAGTCGTTCCCGGCCGGCTGCGACATGCTCTCCTCCCGGGCGAACCCGCGCAGTGCGTCCAGAACGCCGCCCGCGAGGCGGTCCTGCCGTGCCTGTACTTCTTTGGAGATCAGTTCACCGAGGGCGAGCGGCAGGTCCGGGCCGCCGGTGCCGCTTCTGATCTGTTCGTTGAGCGCGCGGGCCTCGTCCGACTCCTGCAGGATCTGCCGCAGCATCGCGTCCTCTTCCTGGGCGGCCTTCAGGTGGTATTCGGCGCAGCCCTCCAGCGCCTCCAGCCGCTCGGTGAATTCCTCCGCACGCTCCTCCAGCACGGACCGCACGGCCTCGTCGTCGGTGGTCGTGAAGCCGAACTGCAGGGGCAGGACCGTGCCGTCGGCCATCAGCCGTTCCTGGACGGCCTGATGGGCGGCGAGGTCCCGGCGTTTGGGGCGCAATTCCTCGGGCGCGTCGCTGACGACGGCGGAGAGTTCGGCGCTGTGCACCGTGCGGAGGGACGACGGTGGTTTTCCCACCCCCTCCAGGCCGGTGAGCTGCTGCGGATGGGTGGTCGCGACGATGGAGTAGACGTAGAGGGCCATCGCTCACTCCTTTCGACGGCGGGCCGGCCGGCGAGCGGGCCGCTCGCGCCGCGCGGCGGTCTCCTTGGGCTTCTCCTCGTCGTCATCGCTGCCCTTGAGGGCGTCGCTCACCGCTTCCGCGGCCCCGGACAGGGCGCCTTTGGCCTTGCCGTGGGAACCGCTTTCGGTGACCTCGCCGACGAGGTCGGTCAGCTGGGAGGGGGCCTTGCGCCCTTCCTCCAGGTCGAGGCGGTTGCAGGCCTCGGCGAAGCGCAGGTAGGTGTCGACGCTTGCCACGACGATGCGGGCATCGATCTTGAGGATTTCGATGCCCACCAACGACACACGTACGAAGACGTCGATGACCAGACCGCGGTCCAGAATCAGATCGAGGATGTCGTAGAGATTTCCGGAGCCCCCTCCGCCGCCGGTGGCGACGGGTCCTCCGCTTTGCGGCACCACAGTCACGGTGCCTCCCTTCACCGGCTCGCCCCGGCCTGTGCGAGGTGGCCGTGTCGTTCGCCCGGCGAACGGTCCGCCGTGGCAGCCCGGGTCTCAACGCCGGTCGATCTGGCCCCGGGTGTAGCGGCGGGTGCGCTCGTACGCCACGAGTTCGCCCGCCTTGTCCAGCACCACCCGGTAGGTCGCCATCACGCTGGTGGTCCCGGGGACGCGTTCCAGCTCCAGGACTTCCACGTCCGCCTGCCAGCCGTCCTCCGTCGGCTGCACCGCTGAGACGGACTCGGGGGCCCGGCCCAACATCTCCTTGAGCTGCTCGGCCGCGTACCGCATGGCGCGCGGCGCCGAAACGCGGCGGGCCGCGCGGTCCGTTCCGCTGTCGCTCCCGCGGCTGCCGGCCCGGACGCTGCTGGTTTTCCCGGCGGTCTTCTTGACGGTCTTCTTACCGGACGGACGCCGGAATTCTCCGGTCTCGTCCTCTTCTTCAGCGGCCATGTTCTCTCTCCGGAATCGGAGGCGACATGCTGCCCACGCCATGCAAAGAGGCGCTATTACATGATATACGCGCTGAGCTGAGCGCATCTTGAGCCGGCCGGGCCCGGCCGTCGCGGCCCGCTCACGAGTGCCGCGGCCCGGTCCGCGGCGTAACGTCAGGACTGTCCCGGGAGAGACGTCATGGCGGTCTCGGCACGGGGAGAACCGGCGCGCCGGGGTGAGTCACGATGGCACGACAGCTGTGTGAAGGTGTGCGATGACCGGCGGCGCCGGGGCCGATCCGGTGGGCCGGGCACTGCTGCGCGCGATGCGGGAGACCGGGGCGTCGGCGGGCGGCCTCTATGTACTGGCGGCCGGCGAGCCGGTGCTGCAGCTGACGGTCCTGAGCGGGATACCGGTGCCGTTCCTGGACCCCTGGAGCCGTGTCGCGCTGGCCGCGCCGATCCCGGTCGCCGTCGCGGCGCGCGAACGGCGCCTGGTGTGGGCGGGCGGCCAGCAGCAGCTGGCCCGTGATTTCCCCCGTACCGCGGTGGCCGTGCCCTATGACTTCTCGCTGGCCGCGGCTCCGGTCGGCGACCGGGCCGGCATCCGGGGCGCCCTGCTGCTGCTGTGGCCCGCCGGTCATGCGCCGCAGTTGTCGGCGGACGAGCGTGAGGCGGTGGAGGCCTCGGCCCGGCGCCTGGCGGCGCTGCTGGGCGCGCATCCCCGGCCCGACGGCTCCGCCGCCCCGGCCGGTGCGCCGCGGGTGCTGCCCGTGCCGCCGGTGCGGACCGTGGGCCCGGAAGAGGCGCTGGCGGCGGTCGACTGCCTGGAACGGCTGCCCGGCGGCGGCTGCGCCCTCGACCTGGAAGGACGCATCACCCTGGTCACGGCCGGCGCGGCGGAGCTGCTCGGCGAGCAGGGCACCCGGCTGACCGGATCGCGCCCCTGGGAGATCTTGCCGTGGTTGCGCGACCCGGCCTTCGAGGACCGCTACCGCGCCGCGGTGATCAGCCGCCGGCCGACATCGTTCACCGCCTGCCGGCCGCCGGACCGGTGGCTGACCTTCCGGCTGTTCCCGGACGGCCGGGGCCTGAGTGTGTGGATCAGCCCATCGGGCAGGGACTACGGTCCGGTGACGCCCTATCCCGCACCGGGGGACGTGGTGCCCGTACGGGCCGGCCAGATCTACCACGTACTGCATCTTGCGGCCGCTCTCACCGAGGCGGTGGGGGCCCAGGACGTCGTCGATCTCGTCGCCGACCAGATCGTGCCGGCGTTCGGCGCCCAAGGCATGATCATGTACGCCGCGGAGGCGGGCCGGCTGCGGACCATCGGCCATCGCGGATACTCCGCCGAGGCCATCGGCGCCTTCGAAGGCGTCGCGCTCGGCGCTGCCAACAGCCCTGCCGTCCATGCTCTCGCCACCGGGGAGCCCAGCTTCTTCACGTCGCCCGAGGAGATCGAACGCGTTTACCCGGGGCTGCCGCATCTGACGGGCAAGGCGGCGCGGGCCGTGCTGCCGCTGATCGTGTCCGGCCGCCCGGTCGGCTGCTGCATCCTCTCGTACACCCAGCCCCGCACCTTCAGCCAGGAGGAACGCCAGGTCCTGACGTCCTTGGCGGGCCTGATCGCGCAGGCACTCGACCGCGCCCGCCTCTACGACACCAAGCAGCAACTGGCGCACGACCTGCAGGCCGCCCTGCTGCCGCACGGCCTGCCCTCGGTGCCGGGGTTCGCCGTCGCGGCCCGTTACCTGCCGTCGACCCGCGGTATGGACATCGGCGGCGACTTCTACGACCTGATCCGCCTGGACGAGGGCAGCGTCGCCGCCGTCATCGGTGATGTGCAGGGCCACAACGCGGCTGCCGCCGCCTTCATGGGCCAGGCCCGCACCGCCGTACGCGCCTATGCGCACGCCGGCGCCTCCCCGGCCGAGGTACTGGAGCGGACGAACCGGCTGCTGACCGACCTGGACCCGGACCTGTTCACCAGCTGTCTGTACGTCCGTATCGATCTGCGGACGCGGCGGGCGTGCCTGGCCGGCGCCGGCCATCCACCGCCCCTGCTCCGCCACCCCGGCCGGCACACCACGGTGCTGTACGTCCCACCGGGGCTGCTCCTGGGTGTCGAGCCCGATGCCCGGTACTCCACCACGGAGATCACCCTGCCGCCGGAGTCCGTTCTCGCCCTCTACACCGACGGCCTGGTGGAAACGCCCGGGGCCGACCCGGAGTGCTCGGTCGCCGACCTCGCCCGGCGCCTCAACGACGCACCCCCGCTGGGGCCGGACCGCCTCGCCGACCTCCTCCTGGAGAACCGGCAGGACGATGCGGACCGGCAGGACGACGTGGCGCTCATGCTGCTGGCCGCCTTGCCGACGGGACGGCTCACCCCTGCGTGAGCCTCGTGTGCAGGGCGCCCGCTCCGGAGCCGGATTATTCATTGATGTGGCGTCAGTTCCGCTTTTTCCCGAGGGAGTTGGCGAAGGGGACCGCCGAGGTGGGTCAGGGCCGGTGCCCGCCCCGGGGGGCTGCCCGCTCCGGGGCGGCGGGCGACGGAAGGCGGCGCCGGGTGACGGCCAGGATGGCCATGTCGTCCCGGGGGTTGTCCCCGGTCCAGCGGCCGACGTCCTTGGTCAGGGCCTCCACCAGTGTGTCCGGTTCGGTGAACCGTCTGCCCATGCGGCGCGAGGACGCCGGATCGTAGAAGGTTCCCCGGTCGTCCCGGGCCTCCGTGACACCGTCGGTGACCAGCAGCAGCGAGGCGCCCGGAGGCAGGCGCACCACGTCGACGGGCGCGGAGCCGGCCGGAGGGACGTCCCCCAGTCCCATCCCCAGAGGGAGCTGCGGGAGGGTCGGGTCGAGCCGTACGAGCTGCCCACCGTGGACCAGGTACGGCGGCGGATGCCCCCGGTTGACCAGGGTCAGCGCCCCGCCGTCGGCGGACACCTCGGCCAGCACGGCGGTGGTGAAGCCCTCGGCGGAGGTCACCGGGCCGCTCCGGGCCGCCGCCCTGGCCAGCGCCTCGTCCAGCCGCTGCACCAGCATGGTCAGCGTGGGGGCGTACTCGGCCTCCTGACGGAACGCTCCGATCGCCACCGACACGGCGGCGACGGCCTCCAGGCCTTTCCCCCGTACGTCCCCGATCATCATGCGCACCCCGAACGGCGTCTCCTGGACGGCGTACAGATCACCGCCGATCCGCGCCTCGGCCTGCGCCGCGGTGTAGCCGGCGGCCACCGCCAGCGGCCCGACCTCGCTCGGCGGGTCCGGGAGCACCGCCCGCTGGACCGCCTCCGCGACATCCCTGGCCAAGGCGAGATCACGCCCTTGCCGCAGCAGCAGCCGGTTGACCGCGAGGGCCAGTACCCCGATCAGGCCGACCACGGCCAGGTCCACATAGCGTGCCGTCGCCGGGCGACCGCGCTCCAGATCCAGCGCCACCGAGACCACGCAGGCGGCGCATACGACGGCCAGCGCGGAGCGGAAGGAGAGCATGGCGCCCGCGACCAGCGGTGCGGCCGCCAGCAGCGGGAGGCCCATGTACGGCTGGGGCGCGAAGAGATTCAGCACGACACCGGCGACGAGGGCCAGCGCCGCGAGCATCCATGACACCCGCACCGGCCTGGTCTGCATGCTCGTCACCGCGCTTCTCCTGCTGCCGGGCCGCGAGTGCGGCGCGGAAGGGAACGGAGCCACCGCATATACCAACTATGCCGGTACGTGCCGGTGGATTCACCTGTACGCCGTGTGAGCCGGATGCGCCCGCCGCTCCCCCGCGGCGCCACGGTCCCCCGTCGTGCGCCCGCCGGCCGATGAAAGCGCACCACAGCAGGCGTAGGCTGACCAGGACCGCCATGGTGCGCCGCGAGTGAGCGATGGAGGCGGCGTATGACCGATCCTCACGGCTTCCTGAAGTTCCCCCGCCGGCCCGTCCCGGCGCGGCCCGTGGAGGAACGGCTGAGCGACTGGAACGAGGTCTACGAGGGGCAGGCCCTGCTTCCGCTCGTGTCCGAGCAGGCGGACCGCTGCATGGACTGCGGCATACCGTTCTGCCACAACGGCTGCCCGCTGGGAAACCTCATCCCCGAGTGGAACGCGTACGCGGCGCGGGGCGACTGGCGGGCCGCGGCCGAGCGGCTGCATGCGACGAACAACTTCCCCGAGTTCACCGGGCGGCTGTGCCCGGCGCCGTGTGAGGCCGCCTGTGTGCTCGCCCTCAATGCCGATCCGGTGACGATCAAGAACGTCGAGCAGGCCATCGCCGACCAGATCTGGGAGCGCGGCTATGCGGCACCGCATCCGCCCCAGCGGCTCAGCGGGAAGACCGTCGCCGTCATCGGCTCCGGGCCCGCGGGGCTGGCGGCAGCACAGCAGCTCACCCGTACCGGCCATACCGTCGCCGTCTACGAACGCGCCGACCGTATCGGCGGGCTGCTGCGCTATGGCATCCCCGCGTTCAAGATGGACAAGCGGCATCTGGACCGCCGCCTCGCGCAGATGCGCGCGGAGGGCACCAAGTTCCGCACGGGGGTGGACATCGGCGGCGATCTCGACGCGGGCGAACTGAGAAGGCGTTACGACGCGGTGGTCGTCGCCGTCGGGGCCACCGAGCAGCGGGAACTTCCGGTCCCCGGCCGTGAGCTGCACGGCATCCATCAGGCCATGGACTATCTGCCCCTCGCCAACCGGGTCGTGGAGGGCGACTACGCCTCGCCCCCCGTGACCGCCGAGGGCAAGCATGTGGTGATCGTCGGCGGCGGGGACACCGGCTCGGACTGTCTGGGCACCGCCTTGCGCCAGGGTGCGGCCTCCGTGGTGCAGCTGGACATCAACCCGGAGCCGGGCGACGGCCGGCCGGACGCCGAGCCCTGGCCCGTCTATCCGAAGGTCTACCGGATCTCCCATGCCCATGAAGAGGCCCGGGGGCGGGAGGGAATGGATCCCAGGCTTTTCTCCTCTGCGACCCTGCACTTCGAAGGCAGTACGACCGGCCAGGTGCGCGCGCTGCACCTGACGGAAGTGGAGCCCACCGTCCGCAGCCCGCGGCCGGGCACCGAGCGGCTGATCCCGGCGGAGCTGGTGCTGCTCGCCCTCGGCTTCTCCGGCCCCGAACGGGGCAGCCCGCTGAGGCAACAGCTCGGGCTCACCCTGGACGACCGGGGAAACTTCGCCCGGGACACCGGCTTCGCGGCCGAGGTGACGCCGCCGGCCGCCCGGGGCGAGCGGGCGGTGCGCACCGGGCGGGACGGGATCTTCATCGCGGGCGACGCGGGACGCGGCCAGTCCCTCGTGGTGTGGGCCATCGCGGAGGGACGGGCCGCCGCGGCAGCCACGGACCGCTATCTGACCGGTGCCACCGCACTCCCCGCCCCGATCGGCCCCAGGGACCGCCCGCTGGTGGCATGACACGCGCGGGCCGTGCCACGGCTGCCGCCCAACGGAGGCCACGGGGCGCGGGTGTGCCAGAGCGGGCGCCGGCGAGCAGACGAAGGCCGGGCCGAAACGATTCCGCCCGGCCTTGGACACTCTCCTCGTCCGCACCACGTGACCTGGAGGACCGGAGCACAGATACTGCCCACTGAGCGGCTCCGCGTCCGCCCCGCACACTCGCCCCCGGACCCATCGGTACACCTCGGACAAGTCGGCCCCAGCCCCGCCGGACCCGCTTCGGACAGCCGGGGAAAGTCAAGATCGATAGCTCGCCATCTCAACCCTGACCTGGGAAAATCATGGCCATAGGTGCGACTGCTCATCTCACCAGGAGGTACCCATGAAGATGCTGATCAACGTCGCCGAAACCGTTGTCGCCGATGCACTGCGCGGGATGGCCGCGGCGCACCCCGATCTGGTGGTGGATGCCGAGAACCGGGTGATCGTGCGGCGGGACGCGCCGGTGGAGGGAAAGGTGGCGCTGGTCTCCGGGGGCGGCAGTGGGCATGAGCCGCTGCACGGGGGGTTCGTCGGGCCCGGGATGCTGGATGCCGCCTGTCCGGGCGAGGTCTTCACCTCTCCGGTACCCGATCAGATGGTGCGCGCCGCCGCGGCCGTGGACAGCGGCAACGGTGTGTTGTTCCTCGTCAAGAACTACACCGGGGATGTACTCAACTTCCAGATGGCGGCGGAGCTGGCGGAGGACGAAGGGGTGCAGGTGGCCAGCGTGCTCATCGATGACGATGTCGCGGTGACCGACTCGACGTTCACCGCGGGGCGGCGCGGCACCGGGGCGACGCTCTTCGTGGAGAAGATCGCCGGCGCCGCGGCCGAGGAGGGCATGCCACTGGAGCGGGTGGCGGCGCTGGCCCGGCAGGTCGTGGCCTCGTCACGCAGCTTCGGCGTGGCGCTGGGCGCCTGTACGACCCCGGCGAAGGGCAGCCCGACGTTCGATCTCCCGGCCGGGGAGCTGGAGTTGGGGGTCGGCATTCACGGCGAGCCGGGGCGGGAGCGCCGCGCCATGATGACCTCGCGCGAGATCGCGGACTTCACGATGGACGCGATCCTGGCGGATCTCGATCCGAGGCTTCCGGTGCTGGTGCTGGTGAACGGCATGGGGGCGACCCCGCTGCTGGAGCTGTACGGATTCCATGCGGAGGTCCGCCGGGTGCTCGACGAGCGGGGCGTGGCGGTGGCCCGTACGCTCGTCGGGAACTATGTGACGTCGCTGGACATGGCGGGCTGCTCGGTGACGCTGTGCCAGGTGGACGGGGAGCTGCTGCGGCTGTGGGACGCACCGGTGCAGACGCCCGGACTTCGCTGGGGGCGGTGACACCGTCTCCGTATCCGGTCCGGGTCCGTATCAGCGGTCCGTGGCCGCACCCGTCTCCGCATGCTTGCTCAGTGCCCGAACAACCAAGGAGAGTAGTCCGTGTCCGAAACGGTGCTGGATGCCGCATTCTTCGTACGCTGGATGACGGCGGCCGCCGCCGCCATTGGCCGGGAGTCCGACCGGCTCACCGAGCTGGACTCACCCATCGGTGACGCCGACCACGGAAAGAATATGGAGCGCGGCTTTGCGGCCGTGGTCACGATGGTGGAGACGGAGCCGCCGGCGACGCCCGGCGCGGTGCTGACCGCCGCCGGACGGCAGTTGATCTCGAGTGTGGGCGGGGCGTCCGGGCCCCTGTACGGGACGCTGCTGCGGCGCGCCGGGAAGGCGCTGGGCGAGGCGCCGCAGGTGTCGGCGCAGGAGTTGCGGTCGGGGCTGGCCGCCGGGGTGGATGCGGTGGGGCAGCTCGGCGGATCGGCGCCGGGCGACAAAACGATGCTCGATGCGCTGGTACCGGCGGTCGCGGCGCTGGCGACCTCCTTCGACGCGGCCGCCGAGGCGGCCGAGCAGGGCGCGCTGGCCACCGTACCGATGCAGGCCAGGAAGGGCCGGGCGAGCTATCTCGGGGAACGCAGCATCGGGCATCAGGATCCGGGGGCGACCTCGTCGGCACTGCTGTTCGCGGCGCTCGCGGAGGTGGCGAAGTGAGCGCGGCGGCAGCAGACGGTACGGCCGGCGGCACGGGTTCGCCGGTCGGAGTGGTGCTGGTGTCACACAGCGGACCGGTCGCGGAGTCCGTGGCGACGCTGGCGGCCGGGCTTGCCGGGGGCGCCGGCACGGTGCCGGTGGCCGCCGCGGGCGGAACCCCGGACGGCGGGCTGGGGACCAGTGCGGAGCTGATCACCCAGGCGGTGCGGAAGGTGGACCGCGGGGCGGGCGTGGCGATCCTGGTCGATCTGGGCAGCGCCGTACTCACCGTCAAGGCCCTGATCGCCGAGGGCGATGAACTCCCCGAGGGTGCACGGCTGGTGGACGCCCCCTTCCTGGAGGGTGCGGTGGCCGCCGTGGTCACCGCGTCGGCCGGGGCGGATCTGGACGCGGTCGCGGCGGCGGCCGGGGAGGCGTACGGCTACCGCAAGGAGTGAGGGACGGCGGGCGGGAGGCCGTCTGCCCCGCTCAGGGTTTGCGGGCGACGCCCGCGTAACAGGCGGCCTCCGCGTCGGTGACATGGGTGGCGTCCTCGGGGCGGTCGGGGCGCCACTGGTGGGAGAGGGTGACGCCCGGCTCCAGCAGCTCCCAGCCGTCGAAGAAGCGCAGGAATTCGGCGTGGGAGCGGAACTGGAGCCGGGTGCCCGCCTCACCGTAGATCTTGATGATCTTGTTCATCGCCTCGGCGCTGAAGTCCGGTGTCGCATGACTCATGGCGAGGGTGCTGCCGCTGGGGAGTGCGGCCTTGAGGGTCTCGACGATGGTGTGGGCGCGGCCTTGGCCGTCGTCGGGGACGAAGTGCATCAGCGCGTTCAGGCTGAGCGCGACCGGACGGTTCAGGTCGAGGGTGTCATGGAGCTGTGGCGCATCGAGAATGCCGGCCGGTTCGGTGACATCGGCCTGGACGTATGCGGTGCGCCCCTCGGGGGTGCTGAGCAGAAGGGCCGCGGCGTGCGCGAGGACGATCGGGTCGTTGTCGGTGTAGACGACCCGGGCGTCGGCGGCGATGCCCTGGGCGATGTCGTGGAGGTTGGGCGGGGTGGGGATGCCCGTGCCGATGTCGAGGAACTGCCGCATGCCGGATTCGGCCAGGACGCGGGTGGCGCGGTGCATGAACTCGCGGTTGATGCGGGCGGCGACCAGCGCGGCGGGGAAGACACCCAGCACGTCTCCGGCGGCCATCCGGTCGGCCAGGAAATTGGTCTTGCCGCCCAGGAAATAGTCGTAGATCCGGGACGAGTGGGCCCGGTCCAGCCGGAGGTCCACCACGGATCCGTGCTCGCTCATCGTCTGCTGCCTCCCCGGTACGGCGCGCCGGCCCGGCGCCACCCCGGCGTACGGTAACGCCCTCTCGCACGCCGTGCACCCCGGTCTGCGCATCAACCGCCGCCGTGCGCCCGGCTGTTGGTGCACTGCCCCGTACGCCGCGGATCATGCCGGAGCGCACCCGGCGCGGTCGCGGGCGGCCGGGCTCACCGCGGCCGCCGGTCGGCACCTGCCATGGTCACGCGTAGTCATATGAATACGCAGCGACAGATTTTTGCCCGCCCGATGCCACAAATGGGCCCACTTTCCGGTTCATTGGAGGGTGAGGGCAACCGCCCTCCCGCTGCCGGCGGCGCTTCGGCGCCCGGCTCGGTGCACGGCGAACGGAACGAGGACGGCTCGTGAGCGCAGACCGGGACCGACTGCTACCGGCGTGCGCTCCGGCGCATGTCCATACCGCGGAGTTAGCCCCACTCCCCCGTTCGCTCCCGGCCGTCACGACGGACCCGCCCGACCCCGTCATGACGGACCCGCCCGACTGCCAGCTGTCGATCACCTTCGAGGCGTTCCTGGCGACGCATGCACGCAAGTGGCTGACGTACGCCTATCTGCACACCGGCAGCGAGGCGGCGGCCCGTGAGGTGACCCGGGCGGCATACGGCCAGCTCGGCCGGCTGTGGCCGCATGCGCTGCGGCAGGCGTCGGTGGAGGCGTACGCCTGGTCGGTGCTCAAGGAACGCGTCGTGGAGTGGCTGTACGACCACCAGCAGCCCACCGCGCTCACCGAGACCGCCGCCTTCGCGGTCGTCACCCATGCCCTGCTGCGCGAGTGCCAGCAGCAATTCGCCATGTTGGAGGGCCAGTTGGGGCTGTATGCGGCCATCGCCCGGCTGCCGGAGCGGCAGTGCGACGTGATCGTGCTGCGCCATGTCATCGGGTACAGCGACGCACAGATCGGCTCCTTGCTCGGCGTCGACGAAGTCACCGTCCGCTCGTACGCGAGCCGCGGCAAGCGCAAGCTCGCCGCGGCGCTCGGTATCGACCAGGGAAATTCCAGGGGGAACTGACCATGTCGCACTTCTGCCCCGCCGGCCGCCGGGAGACCGTCGAGACGCTGCTCAGCGCCGCCGCCGCGGTGTCCGGTATCGATGGTCTGGCCGGATTCCGCGATCTCGACGACGCGGGGGTGCTCGGGGGCCTCGGCGCCCCGGTCCGGGCGGACACGGCCGCGGACGCTCCGCCGACGGCGGCGCGGCCGGCCCGCCCCGGCCATGGCGCACCCAGCCCTTACCCCAGCGCCCGTGACGAGGCCACCCATGAGCTCCAGCTGGCCTGTGCGCTGGTCGTCAATGCGGCGGCGGCAGCGGCGAGCCTGGAGCGGCTGGTCAACGACCATCACATCGATCCCGAAGGCGCGCTGGTCTTCGCCTGTCTGCTGCACATCACCGGACGCCATGACGCGGCGCACTTCTGGTGGCACTTCGGCGCCGGCGCCGGCAGCCGGACCGCCGCCTACTGCCTGTATCTCTCCCACCGCCGCAACGGCGAGTACCGCGACGCCGCCTACTGGCGCGAGCAGGCCGCGCATGCGCCCGACGAGGAGCGCCGGTCCACGGCCGCGTTCGACGAGAAGCAGCTGCTGCCGGACGCGGCCCGCCACAATCTCCTCGTCCAGTGGCACAGCGGGCTCGCGCCGACCCTGCCGAGCACTCTGGAGAATGTGATCAACCGGCTCGTCGTGGACAGCGACGACGAGGATTTCGGTGAGATCCCGCGCCCCTCCCCCACTCTCGTCCGCGACCTGGGCCAGGCGGAGTAGCAACACCCCGGCCCGTCACACGCACCGTCACACCGGGGCCGGCGGTCCCCCGGACGGTTCCTCCGCGACCGGCGGCCACTCCGGACGGCTGGCGTCCGGAACCGTGGCCAGCGCATGGCCGACCGTCGGGAAGCAGGAGAAGACACTGAGGGACTGCGTGCCGACCAGCAGCCGCAGCATCCGTACGCCGAGCGAGGCCAGCAGCAGCCTGCCCTCCAGACGCCGGCACAGCCATTCCAGGGCGAGCAGACAGCTCAGCCCCCGTGAGTCGCAAAAGCGCAGTGCGGTCAGATCGAGCACCAGGAAGCGGTGGCCGGCCGACACCACCGACCGCGCCTCGGCGAGAAATGCCTGCTCGGTGCGGAGGTCCAGATCCCCGCTGACGCGCAGGACCGCGCACTCCTCCGCCTGCACGATCGCAGTGACCGCCAACGACCGCATCTCCGAACTCATGCCGTCCAGACTAAGCGCCGCCGTCCGGTGCACCACCGCTGAGGCGGCCGGCACACAACGGACCGCCCCGGCCGCCGCCCCGGCCCGTGGCCCCGTACGGGCCCGCTGCCGGGGCTTTACGGGCACCCGTTCGTGCAGGCGATCAAGGTGACAGCGGCCCGAAGCGGACAGAAACGGTCAAGTTTTCCCCCGCCACGGGCGGCCTACCGTGCCGTCCCGGTTGCTATAAACCTGATGCGGGCGGAAACGGGCAGCTCCGTGACCGAACGGAAAACGGAAACAGTCAGAATTCGGGCAGGAGTGAGCCAATGAGGGCCGAGGAACGCCAGCACCGCATCCTCTCGCTCGCCCGGCAGACCGGCCGGGTGGAGGTCGCCGATGCCGCGTCGGAGTTCGGCGTCGCCCGCGAGACCGTACGGCGCGATCTGAGCGAGCTGGAGCGCCGGGGCCTGGTCCGGCGTACGCACGGCGCGGCGTATCCGGTCGAAAGCGCCGGATTCGAGACCACGCTCGCCCGGCGGGAGAACCAGCAGGTGGCGGAGAAACGCCGGATCGCGGCGGCCGCCGCGACGCTGGTGGGCGAGGCCGAGACGGTCTTCGTCGACGAGGGCTACACCCCCGAGCTGGTCGCCACGCTGCTGCCCGCCGACCGCCCGCTGACCGTGATCACGGCATCGCTGCGTACCGCCTCGCTGGTCGCGGCGTCCGAGTCGGCCACCGTGCTGCTGGCCGGCGGGCGGGTCCGCTCCGGGACCCAGGCGACGGTCGGGTCCTGGGCCCGGGACATGCTCGCCCGGTTCGTGATCGACCTGGCGTTCCTGGGGGCGAACGGAATCTCCCGGGAGCACGGGCTGACCACCCCGGATCCGGCGGTCGCCGAAGTGAAGGAGCAGGCCGTGCGCTCCTCGCGGCGGCGGGTGCTGGTCGGGGTGCACAGCAAGTTCGGCGCCAGCAGCTTCTGCCGGTTCGCCGCGGTGGGTGACTTCGACACGATCGTCACCGATGCCGCGCTGTCCGCGCCGGAGGCACATCGCTATTCGCTCCTGGGGCCGCAGGTGCTCCGGGTCTGACCGGGGCGGGGCCGCCCGCCCGGACGGCCGGCCCCGCGCCCCCGGCGCACCACATCCCCCACCCGCCCCGTACCCCGGCACCACCTCCCCCACCGCACACCGCCGAAGGCCGCACCGCCGGCCGCCGGACGGCTCCCGGCATACCCGCAAGGCGGCACCGTACGCCCCTGACACCCCGAACGCCCCGAACCCCCGAACACCCGAACACCCGAACACCCCGAAAAGCCGCTTGCACTCGCCGACATCCTCTGTCCCCCAGAAAGGCACGAGCCGTGAAAGCACGATCCCCCGGAGCAGGCCGCGGCGGCCGCTCCCTAGGGCTGACCGCCCTCGCCGTGGCCCTGGCACTGTCCACCGCCGGCTGCTACCGCGGTGCCGGCGACGCGGGCAACGACAGCCGCAACACCCTCAACGTGTTGATGGTCAACAACCCGCAGATGGTGGATCTGCAGCGGCTCACCGCCGAGCACTTCACCAAGGAGACCGGCATCAAGGTCCATTTCACCGTGCTGCCGGAGGACGATCTGCGCGACAAAATGAGCCAGGACTTCTCCAGCCAGGCCGGGCAGTACGACGTGGCCAGCGTCAGCAACTACGAAACACCCATCTACGCCCGCAACGGCTGGCTCTCGCCGCTCGGTGAACGGGCCGCCAAGGACCGCACGTTCGACCAGGGCGACATCCTCAAGCCGGTCCGCTCCTCCCTCACCGCCGCCGACGGCAAGGTCTACGCGGAGCCCTTCTACGGCGAGTCATCCTTCCTGATGTACCGCAAGGACCTCCTCGATGCCGCCGGGCTGACCATGCCCGCACGGCCCACCTGGCACCAGGTCGCCGCACTCGCCGCCAAGCTGGACGGCTACCGCAAGGGCCTGAAGGGCATCTGTCTGCGCGGCCAGCCCGGCTGGGGCCAGCTGGCCGCCCCGCTGACCACCGTCGTCAACACCTTCGGCGGCACCTGGTTCACCAAGGACTGGCGGCAGCAGGTCGACAGCCCCGCCTTCACCGAGGCCACCCGGTTCTACGTCGATCTGGTGCGCCGGCACGGCCAGGCGGGCGCCCCGCAGGCCGGCTACACCGAGTGCCTCAACGACATGCAGCAGGGCAAGGTCGCCATGTGGTACGACGCGACGGCCGGCGCCGGTTCACTGGAGAGCGCCGATTCCAAGGTCGCGGGCAAGGTCGGCTATGCGCCGGCCCCGGTGGAGCGGACCCGTGACGCGGGCTGGCTGTTCACCTGGGCGTGGGGCGTGCAGAAGGCCAGTACGCACCAGGACGCGGCCTGGCGGTTCATCCGCTGGGCCTCCGGCAAGGGCTACGAACGGCTGGTGGGCCGCGAGCTGGGCTGGTCGAGGGTGCCCGGCGGCAAGCGGGCCTCCCTCTACCGCGATCCGGAGTACGCCAAGGAGGCCGCGGCCTTCGCCGGCCCGACCGAGCGGGCGATCAGCTCGGCCCGGCCCGGCAACCCCGGCCTACAGCAACGCCCGGCCCCCGGCATCCAGTTCGTCGGCATCCCCGAGTTCGCCGACCTGGGCACCAAGGTCTCGAACGAGATCAGCTCGGCCATCGCCGGAAAGCAGAGCGTGCCCGAGGCTCTCAAGAAGAGCGGGCGACTGGCACAGGAGGTGTCCGATGGCTACACGCACCACTGAACCGGCCCCCGCCGCCGCAACCGCCCTGCCCCGCACCGGCAGCCCGGCCGCCCGCGCCCGCCGCACCGGGCGGGCGAAGGACTGGGCCCGCCGCGCGCCCCTGCTCCCCGCACTGGTCTTCCTCGTCGTCGTCACCCAGCTCCCGTTCCTGGCCACGGTGGTGATCTCCTTCACCCGCTGGAACGCGCTGGCCCCCGACAACCGCGGCTTCGCCGCCTTCGACAACTACCGCGCCGTCTTCACCGACCCGGCGATGCGGGCCTCGGTGGGCACGACGGTGCTGCTGACGGTGACCGTGGTGCTGGTGAGTCTGCTGCTCGGGCTCGGTCTGGCGCTGCTGCTGGACCGTGGCTTCCGGGGCCGCGGCATCGTCCGCACCCTGCTCATCACGCCGTTCCTGATCGTGCCGGTCGCCTCCGCGCTGCTGTGGAAGCATGCGCTCTACAACGCCTCGTACGGGCTGATCAACGGCTCGCTGACCTGGATATGGCGGCTGTTCGGCAGCGACAACCCGCCACAGCCGGACTGGATGACCGACTCGCCGCTGGCCGCGGTGGAGATGTCGCTGATCTGGCAGTGGACACCGTTCATGATGCTGATCCTGCTGGCCGGGCTGCAGAGCCGGGCGTCGGACGCCGTCGAGGCGGCCCGGATGGACGGCGCCTCCGCTTTCGACATCTTCCGCTATCTCACCCTGCCGCATCTGCGCCGCTACCTCGAACTGGCCGCGCTGCTGGGCACGGTGTACGTCGTGCAGAACTTCGACGCGGTGTTCACCATCACGTCCGGCGGCCTCGGCACGGCCAACCTTCCGTACACGATCTACCAGACCGTCTACCAGTCCCATGACTACGGACGGGCATCCGCGCAGGGCGTGGTCGTGGTGCTGTGTTCGCTGCTGGTGGCGACCTTCGCGCTGCGTACCGTGTCGTCCCTGCTGCGCGAGGAGGTGACGGCATGACCGATACGACCACGATCCCGCGCCGCGCGGGGTCCCCCGCCGCCCGCCGCCGGCGGCGCACCGGCAGTCTGCTGGGCCTGGCGGCCTGGCTGTGCGGGATCGCCTTCTTCCTGCCCGTCGCCTGGATGGTGCTGACGTCCTTCCACAGTGAGACGGACGCGGCGACCAACCCGCCGAGCGTCGGCGCCGGGCTGAGCCTGCACGGCTACCGCGAGTTCTTCGGGGCGGCGGGCGGCGGTGTCAGCCCCTGGCCCCCGCTGCTCAACTCGCTGACCGCCTCCGTCGTCTCCACCCTGCTGGTGCTGCTGCTGGCGGTGCCGGCCGCCTACGCCCTGGCCATCAAGCCGGTACGCAAATGGAGCGATGTTCTCTTCTTCTTCCTCTCCACGAAGATGCTGCCGCTGGTGGCCGGGCTGCTGCCGGTCTATCTCGTCGCGCAGAACACCGGGATGCTCGACAGCATCTGGCTGCTGGTCATCCTCTACACCTCGATGAATCTGCCGATCGCGGTGTGGATGATGCGCTCGTTCCTCGCCGAGGTACCGGTCGAGATGCTGGAGGCCGCCTCGATCGACGGCGCGGGGCTCGGCACCACCCTGACCCGGATCGTCGCACCGGTCGCCATGCCGGGCATCGCGGCAACGGCCCTGATCTCGTTCATCTTCAGCTGGAACGAGCTGCTGTTCGCCCGGGTGCTGACCGGAGTCGTGGCCGGCACCTCACCGGTGTTCCTGACCGGGCTCGTCACCAGCCAGGGCCTGTTCCTGGCGAAGGTGTGCGCCGCCGCCACCGTCATCTCCCTCCCGGTGCTCATCGCCGGGTTCGCCGCCCAGGACAAACTGGTCCAGGGCCTGTCGCTTGGAGCCGTGAAATGAAAGCCGCAGTGATCAGTGCCCCCGGCAAGGTCGAGGTCACCACCGTCGAGGACCCGACGCCCGGTCCCCGCGAGGTCGTGGTCTCCGTCGCCGCCTGCGGGCTGTGCGGTACCGATCTGCACATCCTCCAGGGCGAGTTCGCCCCCACGCTGCCCGTCGTGCCGGGCCATGAGTTCGCCGGTACGGTCGTGGCGACCGGCAGCGCGGTCACCGAACTCGCCGAGGGCGACCGGGTGGCCGTCGATCCCTCGCTCTACTGCCACGAGTGCCACTACTGCCGCATCGGCCGCAACAACCTCTGCGAGCGCTGGGCCGCCATCGGGGTGACCACGGCGGGCGGCGCCGCCGAGTTCGCCGTCGCCCCCGTGGCGAACTGCGTCAAGCTGCCCGATCACATCCGTACCGAGGACGCGGCCCTCATCGAGCCGCTCTCCTGCGCCGTACGCGGCTACGACATCCTGCGGTCGGCGCAGTTGGGCACCCAGGTCCTCATCTACGGCTCGGGCACGATGGGCCTGATGATGCTCGAACTCGCCAAGCGCACCGGCGCGGCCGGGGTCGATGTCGTCGACATCAACCCCGCGCGGCTGGCCACCGCCCGCACCCTGGGCTGCAGCAACGCGGCCGGCTCCGCCGACGAGCTGGACCGCCCGCGCGGCTGGGACGTGGTCATCGACGCCACCGGCAACGCCCAGGCCATCCAGGACGCCCTGGGGCGGGTCGGCAAGGGCGGCACCTACCTCCAGTTCGGTGTCGCCGACTACGCCGCGCGCGCCACCATCGAGCCGTACCGCATCTACAACCAGGAGATCACCATCACCGGCTCGATGGCCGTGCTGCACAGCTATGAACGCGCCGCGGAGCTCTTCGCGGCCGGCGTCCTGGACCCGGAGGTCTTCATCAGCGACCGGCTCCCGCTGGACGGCTACGCCCAGGCGCTGGACCGCTTCCGGGCGGGCGAGGGCAGGAAGATCCAGGTACGGCCGTGAGTCCGGCCGGCCGCCACCGGGCCGTCACCGCGGCCGGCGTACGGGCGTGAGTTCGCCGTGCAGCAGGGCCGTGCCGAGCGGGGTGAGGGCGTGGACGACCGAGCAGCCGTCGCGCCGGCTGCGGGCGAGGTTGGCTTCGCGCAGGGCGCTCACATGCTCGCTGGCCGAGGGCGCGGAGACCCGTAAGCGGCGGGCCAGTTCACCGGTGGTGGCCGGCGCGTCGAGGGCCGCGAGGATACGCGCTCTGGTGCGGCCGAGCAGGGCGGACAGCGCCTGCGGGTGGCAGCTGCCGGTGGTGGCCGGCGCCCAGTCGGTGGCGTGCTCGACGGGGTAGACCAGGACCGGCGGCAGGCCGGGGTCGGCCAGGGCGATGGGTCTGCGCCAGCAGAAATGGGAGGGGATCAGCCGCAGTCCGCGTCCGCCCAGGCGCAGATCGCGGTCTTGGGGGTAGTCGACGTGCAGGACCGGCGGCTCCCAGCGGATCGCGGGGCGGAAGGTGTGCAGCATGCCGTCGACGCCGCCGTGGCAGAGCGTGCGGGTGCGGCCGCCCCGGTCGCCGTCGACCGTGGCGGCCGCGCCCGTCCAGTCGGGGGCGATCACCGCACGGTGCACCTCCTGGAACGCGGCGGCCAGCTCGTGGAGCGGCTGCCGGCTTCCCGCAGCCAGCGCACCGGTCCAGCGCGGGAGCCGGGCCGGCAGCCCCGCGCGGGCGGTCTCCGTGGTCAGCCGCACCCGGGGGGTGTCCCGCAGCGCCTCCAGCCCCGCGGCCAGCCCGTCGCGGGCCGCGTCGGGGGTGAGGAAATCCGGGCAGTAGCGGGCGCCGGCCGGGGCCAGGGTGCCGATCAGCCGGGCGGCGCGGGTCAGTCCCCGTTCGTCCAGTTCGCGGCGCGCACGGGCCCGCCAGGCGCCGTACACCGGCACACCGCGCCCCGGCGGTATCAAATGGTGCATGGCCAGCACCGTTTCCCAGAGGGGATCGGGCTCGGCGGCGATCTGTACGCGCGCGACATCCCGGTTTTCGAAGTGAATACGCAACATGCGGCCCCCGCGGCATGCTCATGACCCTGTCGCCAGGGCCCCCCGTCCGGGACCTGTCGTACGGCCCCGCCGCAAGACTGCCCGGCGTCAACGGAGCTGTCCAGGGCGGTTGGTGGCCTTCGGCGCGCGGGAGTGGTGAAGGCGGGGAGTGCGGGGCGAAGCGCTCAGGCCCCGGCCGCGAGCCGGTCCGCCAGCCGCTCCAGGAACACCCGCTGGCCCGGCACCAGCCGCTCGTACGCCTCGTGCGGGGTGAACCAGGCCACCCGGTCGATCTCCGGGAAGGTGCGGGTCACCCCGGATCCGCGCGGCCATTCCATACCGAAGGTGCCGGGCACGATCCGCTCCGGGTCGAGATCGCTCTCGACGGCCCATACGGTCACCACCTTGCCGCTCGGCTGGCGGGCCTCCCCCAGCAGGACATGGGGCCCGTCGGGAGGCGGCATCCCCAGCTCCTCCTCGAACTCCCGCAGCGCCGCGTCCTGCGCTTCCTCCGGCGGTACGTACTCACCCTTGGGCACCGACCACGCGCCCGCGTCCTTCCGTTCCCACAACGGCCCGCCCATGTGCCCGAGCAGCACCTCGGTGCCGGCCGCGGTGACCCGGTACAGGAGCAGTCCGGCGCTGCGCTTTCCCGCCATGACGGCTACCCTTCCCCGCCGTCGTGCGCGGCGAGCAGCGTCTCCACGGTGTCCGCCTCGGCCGCTGTCTTGTCCTCCCGGTAGCGCACCACCCGCGC
Organism: Streptomyces sp. NPDC054765; assembly: GCF_053612065.1. Taxonomy (NCBI): domain Bacteria; kingdom Bacillati; phylum Actinomycetota; class Actinomycetes; order Kitasatosporales; family Streptomycetaceae; genus Streptomyces; species Streptomyces sp. NPDC054765. The sequence continues at coordinate 96,346 of NZ_JBSHBP010000028.1, forward strand.
GAAGCGCAGGGTCACGCCCGCCGGGTAGCGCGAGGAGGTCTGCAGCCCGTCGTAGGCGATCTCGACGACGAGTTCCGGACGCACCGTCACGACATGGCCGTCGTCCGCCAGCGCGAGTTCCTGCAGCCGTTCGGTCTGCCGGTCGAGGGTGGCGTCGGTGAGTCCCTTGAACGTCTTGCCCAGCATGACGAATCCGCCGTCCGCCCCGCGCGCCCCGAGGTGGAGGTTGGACAGCTTCCCGGTGCGCCGGCCGTGTCCCCACTCCGCCGCCAGCACCACCAGGTCCAGGGTGTGCACGGGCTTCACCTTCAGCCAGGCGGCGCCCCGGCGGCCGGCGCTGTACGGGGCGTCCAGCGCCTTGACCACGACGCCCTCATGGCCGCGGCGCAGGGTCTCGGACCAGAAGTCCTCCGCGGCCGCGCGGGCCGCGGCGTCGGACGGGTCCCCGACCACCCGGCGGCGCACCCGCAGATGCTCGGGCACCAGCCGGGCCAGCTCCGCATACCGCTGCGCGCCCGGCAGTTCCAGCAGGTCACGGCCGTCGACCGACAGCACGTCGAAGAAGACCGGGGACAGCGGCAGCGCGGCCCGCGCCGCGGCGACGTCCACCCGCGAGCCGAACCGCCCCGCGACCCGCTGGAACGGCACCGGCCGGCCGTCGTCGTCCAGGGCGATCACCTCGCCGTCGAGGATGAACCGGTCCGCCGGCAGCTCCCGGGCGACGGCGGTGACCTCGGGGAGCCGGTCGGTGACCTCGTCCAGGGTGCGGGTGTGGATCCGTACATCCGGCCCGTCCCGGTGCACCTGTACGCGGATGCCGTCGAGCTTCTCCTCCACGGCACAGGCGCCGAGTTTGCCGACCGCCTCGGCCACCGATGTGGCGCTGTGCGCCAGCATCGGCCCGACGGGGCGGCCGACGGTGAGCCGGAACCCCGCGAGCGCCGGCCGGCCCTCGGCGAGCAGCGCCCGTGCGACGTCCTGCAGCGATCCCGCCACCATGACGGCCCGGCGTACGTCGGCCGCGGGCGCCCCGGTCGCGGCGGCGAGCCCTTCGACCGCGAGGGCGTCCAGGGCGCCCTGGCGTACCTCGCCGGTGAGCAGCCCGGCCAGGAACCGCTGTTCGTCCTGTGTCGCCGCGGCCAGCAGCTCCCGGACCAGCCGGCGCCGCTCGGCCTGCGCACCGGCTCCGGCGACCTGCGCCAGTGCGGTCAGCGCCGTATCCACGTCCCGTACGGTCAGTGTGGCGCGGTCCGCCGCCGCAACCGGCTCGCGCAGCACGCTCCAGCCGACCCCGATCCGCCCCTGCGGCAGCCGCCCGGCCAGATACGGGATGACCACCGGCACGTCCTCCGGCGCGGCGGCCCGGAACAGCCCGGCCAGCAGCGCGGTCTTCCGCGAACGCGCCGACGTCGCGGCGACCTCCCGCGACAGCTGTGCGAGATCGGCCAGCAGCATAGGGCCATGGTGCCCCCGCGGCGCCGTCCCCGCTCCCCGGCCGTGCAGCCGCGGGAGGCAGCGGGAGGCAGCGGGGCGGCGCCTGTCCGCGGACGGGCCGCCCGGCCCCGCTTCAGGGGGCGAGATACGAGTGGAAGAGGTTCTCCGGGTCCCACTGCGCCTTGATCTCCTGCAGCCGGTCCCAGGTGGCGGGGGCGTACGAGCGCCGGGCCCGCGCGGCGCCGGCCTCCAGGTCCGCTTCGGCGACGTAGCGGAAGCCCTCGCCCCGCGGGTCGGCGGCGGTCATGGCCTCGCGCAGCCAGCGCGCGTTGTCCTCGTCCCCGGCCGGGTCGTCCCAGACCGCGTAGCAGACGAGGTAGGACGCGCCGAGCGGGGAGAAGGCCATGTTCCGCAGCAGAGCGGGGCGCTCGGAGACCGGCTGCACGGGCGAGAGCACCAGGGATTTCCCGGAGGGGGCGTGGGCCACCGCGTCGGCGATACGGGTCAGCTGGGTGGCATGGCTCTCCGGCGACCAGAGGGTGTCCGCCGCATACCGGTGCGCGGGCGGCCAGACCGCGGCAGCGCCCTCGTGCAGGGCGGCGAAGGACGTCGGCGCGGCCGGCTGCCGGGCGACGGCACGTTCGCCGAAGGGGCAGTCGGCGAACGGCTCCAGGGCCTGCAGGGCTTCGCGCCGCGTCGCGGCGAACGCGGTGGCGCCGACGGTGATCCGGGGCCCGGCCGGAGCGGTGCCCGCCGGCGGGCCGGACGGTACGAGGACGAAGCCCACCTCGACGTACGGCGGGAGTCCACGCGCCACCCGCTCACCCCACTCCGTCACCCGGGCGACCTCGGCCAACGGGAAGGTGAGGGAGGTCGCCATGAGGGAGGCGGGGTGGGGGTGCAGGGCGAGGCGGAAGCCGGTGACGACCGCACAGCATCCCGGCCCGGCGCCCCGCGCGGCCCAGAAGAGGTCGGGGTGCTGGGTATCGCTGCAGGTGACCGTGCGCCCGTCGGCGGTGACGGCCCGGATCTCCTGGACGCCGGCACAGGACGCGCCCCAGGCCCGGGAGTTCCAGCCGAGGCCGCCGCTGAGCAGGAATCCGCCGACGGCGACGGTCGGGCAGTGGCCGACGGGGAAGGCCAGATCCTGCGGGGTCAGGACGGCGACCAGTTCCTGGCCGGTGACGGCGGGCTGCACCGTGGCCGTCGCCGGAGCGGTGCCGGTGGCCGGCGTGATGCGGCAGTCGCGCAGCGCGGAGAGATCGAGCAGCAGTGCGCGGTCGCGCAGTGGCGAGCCGGACCAGTTGTGGCCGCCGGAGGACACCGAGACCTGCAGTCCCCGGGCGCGGGCGTAGGCGACGGCCCGGACCACGTCCGTCTCCGAGGAGGCGCGCAGGAGGGCTTCGGGGTGGCGCGAGGGCAGACGCGCGTTCCACACCGCGGCGGAGCGGGCGCCCTCGTAGCCGGGGTCCCCCCGCCGGATCAGCCTGCCCTCGATATCTCCCGTCGGTACCGGTCCCTTCGGGCGCATCCCGGTCTCCTCACCAGATCTGGTGGGTGATCAGGCCGAAGGCGACGACGGAGACCACGTAGCAGAGCACCACCACCGAGGTTCCCAGCACCTGCACCCGACGGTTGTCGGCCCGGGAGGGCACCAGCCAGAAGGCGAGCGCCCTGTTCACCGCCGGCATCAGCAGCCAGGTCAATGCGCTGACGCTCAGGACGTTGGAGAAGAACAGGCCGATGTACTCACGGACCGTGAGTTTCTCCAGCGCGTATCCCACGGTCAGGTTGAGCACCATCACCGTCGGATAGAGCGCCAGGACGACGGACATGGCCTGTTTCCAGTTGGGCGGAGCGCCGCCCCCCTTGTCCTGGTCGAACCGGAACCAACCGCTGAACGCCGAACCGATCTTGCGCACGTCGTACGAGGTGAAGTAGGTGTCCCCCTCGTCCAGCAGTTTCCTGCGTACATCGGATCCGAGCCAGTCGTCGAGGTGTTCGCGGGAGTCGAACCGGAAGACGACGACCCAGTGCTCCTGCACGCCTTCCACCGGTTTGAACAGCTCGGACCCCATGAAACCCGGCGCCTTCTCCTGCGCCTTGAGCGTTCTCTCCTGCCAGTTCAGGAATCTCTGCTCGTATCCCGGCCGCACCACATGGGAGATGACGGCGGTGACCGCCTCAGAAGCCGGTGGGGCAGGACTGCCGCCCTGGAGCACCTCCTGCGTCGGCGGGCCGTCGAAGAGTCCGTGGGCTTCGTCGAGCAGCTCCTGTCGCCGGCCGGAATCCAGCCAGGCGGTCAGCCGGTCCATTCCGGAAAAGCGGAATACGGCCACCCATTCGTTTTCTTCGCCGGCGCCGGGTGGATATACCTCGGCACCCACGAAACCCTCGAATTCACGGGCGGCCTGATTCGTCTTGTCCTGCCAGCGCTGGTACTCGTCGGTGCGGCCTTCATGCACCTTCTGCGAGGTCACCACGGTGGCATTGTCAGCCGCGGAATCACGGCTTGCACGGGCACTCACCTGGAGTAGCCTAGTGCATAACGGATTTAGAGGGCAAATGGGGCATTTGCCAGAACCGTTCCACAGAGGAATCGATGCCGATCGGAGACTCCGTAATGGAACAGAAAGAACTCCTCGCAGAGGCTGTACGGCTCGCCACGGAATCCGTGGCGAACGGCTGGGGCGGCCCGTTCGGCGCGGTGATCACGCGCGACGGGGACATCATCGCCCGCGGGCAGAACCGCGTACTGCTGACCGGTGACCCCACCGCCCATGCCGAGGTGGAGACGATCCGGAAAGCCGTGCAGGTCCTCAACCCTGAGGCTCCGTCGATCTCCGTGGAGCATCAGAACGAGAGCACCCTGGAGTACGTCCCCCGTCCCCCCGGATCACCCGACCCGCTCCCGGAGCGGGCCCGGATGCTCCAGGGCTGTTCGATCTACATCAGCGGCGCCCCCTGCCCGATGTGCATGAGCGCCATCTACTGGTCGCGGATGGATGCGGTGTACTACAGCTGCGACCTGGACGACACCGCGAAGATCGGCTTCGACGACACGTTCCAGTACGAGGACTTCAAGAGGCCGCTCGACAAGCGACGGATCAAGATCGAGCAGATCTGCCCCGAGCTGGGTGCCGCCGCGTACGCGTCGTGGACGAACCGTCCGGACAAGCACGCGTACTGACGGCGGATCACCGGCCGGGCACCTCTGCAAAGGAGCCGCTCCCCTTCCGTGGGGGGGCGGCGCGGGGGGGCGGGGTCGGCGCCGGCGCCCCGCCCGACCGCGGCGCCCCCCGGGGGCGGCCCCGC